>JAIEQA010000132.1 GCA_019748095.1 Caulobacteraceae bacterium
GGCCTCGACCTGGACATGGGGATTGAGGGCGGTCAGCCGATCGGCCGCCACCTCGACCTTGGGCCGGCCGAGGTCTGTGCTGTCGAACAGGATCTGGCGCTGAAGGTTCGACAGGGCGACCGTGTCGCCGTCGATGAGGCGCAGCGTGCCGACACCGGCCGCCGCCAGATAGAGGGCGGCGGGGCCGCCGACTCCCCCGGCCCCGACAATCAGGACTGTCGCTGCCTTCAGCCGCTGCTGCCCGGGGCCCCCGATCTCGCCCAGCACAAGGTGCCGCGCGTAACGTTCGACCTCGTCGGGCGAAAAGCTCATGGACCCCAGATAGGCCCGGGGAACACCGCCGTCACGCCGCCTTTTTGAACTCAACGATCCGTTCGGCTTCGAAGGCCGTGATTCGGCCCAGGTCGGGCGAGCCGATAGTCTTCAACAGGGCCGCCGGGTTTTCGCAAAGCGAGATGGGCCGGCAGAACCGGCGCCGGGCAATCGGCTGATCCACCACAATTCGGAGAGTCCGGATCCGGGGGTCTTCACGCAGCCGGCGCAGGAGGCGATCCAGATCGCTCCGGCTTCCTTCCATGGCATGCAGACACCAGCCATCGTGAAACAGAATGCCGCTGGTCACATCGTCCCGGCGGTTGTTCCGTTCGGAAACACCCAGAATCTGGGCGACCGACAGGGTCGAGGCACCGGCTGACCCCACCAATTCGCTGGCAACAATGGCGCAGAAAAGCACGAATTCACCCTTAAGCTTGACCATTAAGACACGTTAAGTGCGCTTATAATCGGTAGAATGGGTTAGAATGTGTCGCGTGCCCGGCGTTGTTTTTGCAGATCTTTCGACTTGCCCTGCCACAGTTCGGTCTCCATCTGGGACCGATGACCGAGATCGCGAACTATCCCCACTGGCATGGCACCACGATCCTCGCGGTCCGCAAGGATGGGCGGACCGTGATCGCCGGCGACGGCCAGGTCTCGATGGGGGCCACGATCGTGAAAGGCGCGGCTCGCAAGGTCAGGACCCTGGCCGGTGGCCGGGTGCTGGCGGGCTTCGCCGGGGCCACGGCGGACGCCTTTACCCTGATCGAACGGCTGGAGGCCAAGCTGGAACAGTATCCGGACCAGCTGGCGCGGGCCTGCGTCGACCTGGCCAAGGACTGGCGCACCGACCGCTATCTGCGCCGGCTGGAGGCCATGCTGCTGGTTGCGGACAAGGACTCCATCTTCACCGTGACCGGGGTCGGCGATGTGCTGGAGCCGGAGTATGGTGTGGCTGCGGTCGGTTCCGGCGGCAACTATGCCCTGGCCGCTGCCCGGGCCCTGATCGACAACACCGATATGGACGCCGAGGCTGTCGCCCGCCGCGCCATGGCCATCGCGGCGGACATCTGCGTCTACACCAACGGCAATCTGACGGTGGAGCGGCTGGGGTAGAGCGCTGGTGGTTCGTGGTTGGTGGCGGGTGGTGGTTGCCCCCTGTCATCACGCCATCTGATCGTATCGGACTGACGTTCGACCCTCACGCTCCCGACCAGCCATTTCCCACCAACCACCACCCACGAGCTACCCCAACCCCCACCCGGTACCCATGACTGACCTTTCCCCCCGCGAGATTGTTTCCGAGCTCGATCGTTTCATCGTCGGCCAGGATGACGCCAAGCGCGCCGTCGCAGTCGCCCTGAGGAACCGCTGGCGGCGAAAGCGTGTGCCCGATGATCTGCGGGACGAGGTGACGCCCAAGAACATCCTGATGATCGGGCCCACCGGGGTCGGCAAGACCGAGATCGCGCGCCGCCTGGCCCGTCTGGCCGGCTCGCCCTTCCTGAAGGTCGAGGCGACCAAATTCACCGAGGTTGGCTATGTCGGCCGCGACGTCGACCAGATCATGCGGGACCTGGTCGAGGCCGCCCTGGTGATGGTGCGCGACAGCCGTCGCACCGGCGTCCGCGCCAAGGCGGAAGCGGCAGCCGAGGAGCGGATCCTTGATGCGCTGGTCGGTCCGGGCTCCCAGCCGGCAACGCGCGACAGTTTCAGAAAAAAGCTCCGCGCCGGCGAGATGGACGACAAGGAGATCGAGCTGCAGCTGGCCGATACGGCCTCGCCCATCCAGGGTCTGGACATCGGCGGCGGTGGCAATGTCGGTTTGCTGAACCTGTCCGACATGCTGGGCAAGCTGGGTGGCGGGCGCACGAAGTCCGTCAGGACCACGGTCCGCGACGCACTTCAGCCCCTGCTGGCCGAGGAGAGCGACAAGCTGCTGGATCAGGACAGCCTGACCCGCGAAGCGCTGCTGCTGGCCGAGAACGAGGGCATCGTCTTCATCGACGAGATCGACAAGGTCGCCGGCCGTCAGGACCGGGGCGGGGCCGATGTCTCGCGCGAAGGCGTGCAGCGGGACCTGTTGCCCCTGATCGAGGGGACCACCGTCTCGACCAAATACGGGCCGGTGAAGTCGGACCATGTGCTGTTCATCGCCTCGGGGGCCTTCCATGTCGCCAAGCCCAGTGACCTGCTGCCGGAACTGCAGGGCCGGCTGCCGATCCGGGTCGAGCTGAAGGCCCTGACGCGGGACGATTTTGTGCGCATCCTGACCGAGCCGGAGGCCAATCTGATCCGTCAGAACCAGGCCCTGCTGGCCACCGAGGACGTGACCCTGACCTTCACCCCCGACGCCGTCGAGGCCCTGGCCGACGCGGCCGTGGCGGCCAATGGTGCGGTCGAGAACATCGGCGCCCGGCGGCTGGTCACCGTGATCGAGCGGGTACTGGAAGAGACCTCGTTCAAGGCCTCGGACCTGGGCGGCCAGACGGTGGCCTTCGACGGCGACGCCGTGCGCGACAAGGTGGCCGAGCTGGCGAAGAACGCGGATCTGAGCCGGTTTATCCTTTGATCCAGATCCTTCTCCCCTTGCGGGAGAAGGAAACCCAGCGCCTTAAATCCATCCCGATCCGTGCTATAAGGCCCGCCTCCCTTTCTTCAGGATACTCGCCCTTGAGCGTCACGCTCGATCTCTCCCGCGTCTCCGCGCCGGCCGCCAAGGTGCCCGTCAACCTCAGCGGTTTGACGCGCGCGGGCCTGCGTCAGGCCCTGATCGACGCCGACGTCTGCCCGCCGGAAAAGGCGAAGATGCGCGCCAGTCAGGTGTGGGGCTGGATCCACCATTTCGGCGTCACCGACTTTGCCGCCATGACCAATATCGCCCGCGACACCCAGGAGCGGCTGGCGGCGGCCTTTACCCTGGCCCGCCCCGAGATCGTGGAGCGTCAGGTCTCGTCCGACGGCACGCGCAAATGGCTGATCCGCACCGCCCCGGGCATCGAGATCGAGACCGTCTATATCCCCGACGTGGGCCGCGCCGGGGCCCTGTGCGTCTCGTCCCAGGTGGGCTGTACCCTGAACTGCACCTTCTGCCACACGGGCACCCAGGCCCTGGTGCGCAACCTGACCGCCGCCGAGATCGTGGCCCAGGTCCAGGTCGCCCGCGACGACCTCGAGGAATGGCCGTCCCCGAAAGAGGACCGCCGTCTGTCCAACATCGTCTTCATGGGTATGGGCGAGCCGCTCTACAATCTCGACCATGTCGCCGACGCGATCGACATCATCAGCGACAATGAGGGCATCGCCCTGTCGCGGCGCCGGATCACGGTCTCGACCAGTGGCGTGGTGCCCCAGCTCGAGCCGCTGGGCACCCGCACCCAGGCCATGCTGGCGATCAGCCTGCACGCCACCAACGATGCGCTCCGCGACGTGCTGGTGCCGCTGAACAAGAAGTATCCGCTGCAGCAGCTGATGGACGGCATCCGCGCCTATCCGGGTATTTCCAACGCCCGTCGCGTGACCTTCGAATACGTGATGCTGAAGGACATCAACGACAGCCCCGACGAGGCGCGGGCCCTGGTGAAACTGATCGAGGGCATCCCGGCCAAGGTCAACCTGATCCCGTTCAACCCCTGGCCCGGTACGGACTATGAGTGTTCGGACTGGAAGACCATCGAACGCTTTGCCGCGATCCTGAACAAGGCCGGCTATGCCTCGCCCATTCGTACCCCGCGCGGGCGCGACATCCTTGCCGCCTGCGGCCAGCTGAAGTCCGAGAGCGAGAAGGTCCGCGCCAGCGCGCTCCGCAAGGCCGAAGCCGCGGTCGCCTGAGCCGATCTAGCAGTCGCTGCACCCGATCCGGTCGACCTGTCGGGGTCTCAGATAGAAGGTGTGGCTGAACCGCGTCGTTCCCGGCAGCAGGTCGTTGACGGGCGAGGTGTAGTCATAGGTCGCCTCGCTCATGATCAGGCTTTGGCCGTTGGTGATCAGTCCAACGGGCACAGTCACGGTGCCCGTTCGCGCGACCATGCCATCCCCGCGGCTCCAGTCGACCCGCGCCACCCCGTCGGTGCCGCGGGTGATACTGGTGATGCGCACCGCCAGGGGGGCGGTGGGGAAGGGAGTCATCAGGATGTCTCCGATGGCGAAGACGTCGGCCAGTTCGTCGCGGGTGACCACGTCTGACCGGGCCACGATGTCGGCAATCTGGGACGTGAGATGACCGGTCCTCTGGTCGGCCATATAGGCCTGACAGAATTCGGCCAGTCCGATGTAGAGGGCAACCAGCACGGGCGCGATCAGGGCGAACTCCACCGCCGCCACACCACGCGTATCGCGGCGGAAGCGCGACAGTATGCGTTCGGGGGCCGTGCCGCGCTGCCTTCGCCTAGCCATTATAGGGCTCGTTGCGGAAGGCGGTCGTCGCCGACAGGACTGCATCTCCGGAACTCACCCTGGACACGGCCTGGGACAGGAAGGGTGTCACCAGAGGCTGGGCGTACCAGACCCGGACCAGAATCAGGCTGCCGGGTTGACCCGGCAGATAGGTCAGGACGTCCTCGTCCAGCTCTCCGGTCGCCAGGGGGTCGGGCGGTGTAACGTTGCGAAACTGGGGAATGACACGGACGTCGATCGTGGTCCGCTCTTCGCAGCCGCCAGAGAGGACCCCCATCTGGGCACAGAGGGCTGTCTCAAAGGCCGCGGCCTGGAGATTTTCCACATCCGCCTGACCGGTGCGGATCATGCGACTGGCGGTGAGCGTGGCGTTCTCCAGCACCGCGTTGGTGACGAACACCAGCGCCAGTTCCATGATCGCAAAGATCAGGAAGAAGAAGGGGGTGGCGATGAGGGCGAATTCCACCGCTGCCGCGCCTTCGCGCTGCCGTCGTCTGGCAGGTCGTCCGGGGAGTTGGCCGCGCGGGGACATCGCTACCCTCAGGGGGTCGGGGCCACGCCGGCGGAACCCGTGTTGCGGATGCTCGGGGAGCAGGACGCGGCGCAGGCCATTTCGGTGGCCTGGGCTCCGCGCCAGACCCGGACCGAGCCGGTCGACCCGCCGGTGACGACGATCTCGCCCTGGAACAGGGTGCGGCCGATCCCGTCGACCGCGATCACTTCGGTTACGCCGTAGCCCTTGCCGGTGACGAACAGGGTGTTCGCATCGACCACCGTGACGTCGGCGATCTCCGGATTGCCGACGATGACCGAGGCGGCGGAGCCTGACAGGCTGACCCGCGTAGACCGGTCGATCTCGACATTCAGGGACTGGGCCCGGGCGGTCCCTGCGCCGGCCATGAGAGTGGCGGCGACCAGGGCGATGCGCAGGCGTCGGGCGAGCGATCCGGCCATGAAAACGATCCTTTGGACTCCGGGCAGACGCGCACGGGGGCGGACGCGAAGGATCGGTCCGAAATCTCTACAAAGTCTGAAGCCGACGTCCGGACATCGAAGGGCGGAGCGCGAAGGCCAGTCGCGCACAATTCAGGGTAAACCCGGAAGTAACCACGACTTCTGACCTGACCTTAACCTGCTTGGGCGATGTTCATCCTGCGTTTGGGGGTCAAGCGGGCGACCGAGCTCCCAGCCATCGTTGCTCGCTTCACAGTTTTCGAAAGGGATTACACATGACCAAGTTCATTACCAAGTTCGTCAAGGACGAGTCCGGTGCCACGGCCATCGAGTATGGCCTGATCGCCGCTCTGATCGCCGTCGTCATCATCGGCGCCGTGCAACTGCTCGGCACAAATATTTCGACCGCGTTCGGGACCGTATCGACCGCCATCGGCGGCGCGGGCGGCGGCACCGGCGGCGGCACGACCTAAGCCTCTCGCGGGGTCTTGAGACCGGGGGCCGGAGCGGCGACGCTCCGGCCCCTTTTTCTTCGGGCTCCGGCAACCGGGATTTAACCCGGCGGAGTCAGACTGGGCGGCATGGAAATCGTTGTCGTCGTCCTTGTGGCTCTCATGCCGCTTCTGGTCATTGCCGCAGGTCTGTCAGACCTGCTGACGATGCGCATTCCCAATCTGATCTCCGGGGCCCTGGTCCTGGCCTTCTTCCCGGCGGCATTTGCCGTCGGGCTGCCGCTGGAGATCGTCGGCCTGCATGGCGCGGTCGCCCTTCTGGCGCTCGTGGTCAGCATGGGCCTTTTCGCACTGCGGGTTTTTGGCGGCGGCGACGCCAAGCTGGTGGTGGGGGTCTGCCTCTGGCTGGGGCCGTCGGCCTCGCTGGAATTCGTCCTGTGGACCGCGATCGTGGGGGGACTGTTCTCGGTCGCCCTGATTTTCGCGCGCCGGTCCCTGGCTCCGCTCGTCGGGATCGCCCCTGGCTGGGTCGGCAATCTGCTCGAGGAGAAGGGCGATATCCCCTACGGGATCGCGATCGCCATCGGGGCGCTGATCGCCCTGCCTTCCAGTGCCATCATGGCGGTTGCCTGAGGCTCGCCTCCGCCGCTTAGGGGGGCGTTAACCCGCCCCCGCCATGGTCGTTAACGGCAGGCTGCAGGTGTCGTGATTCGCGCCGGGCCTCGCCGGAGACCCGTGATGAAGCCCGCCCGTATCGCCGTCATCTGTATCGCTGCCGTGTCGGCCGTGGGCCTGGCCCTGGTCGTGCGCGCCATGGGCTCGCCCTCCGGTCAGCCCACTGCCGTCGCCACCGCCGCTGCGGTCCCGGCCCGTCCCATGGCCAAGGTCCTCGTGGCCGCGCGCGATCTCGCGCCGGGCCAGAGACTGGTCGATGCCGACCTCGACTGGAAGGACTGGCCGGCCGACGAGGTCAATCCGGCCTTCATCACCGACGGATCCGTGCCGTTGCCCCAGGCTGCGGCCGCCGGGGAGACGCCGGATCAGCCCGCTACAGGCGAGGGGGCTGTCGCCCGGGTCACCCGCGCCGCGACCGACCTGGCCGGCGGCGGGGCCAAGGCCGACTATTTCGGCTCTGTGGTCCGGGAACCGATCCTCGCCGGAGAGCCGATCGTGGGTCGCAAGATCGTTCGCGCCGGCGACAGCGGCTATATGGCGGCCTATCTGGAGCCCGGCATGCGGGCCATGGCCATTGCCGTCTCGACCGAGAGCGCGGCCGGCGGCTTCATCCTGCCCGGCGATCGTGTGGACGTCCTGGTGACCATCGAGCGGGATGCCGGGTCTGCCGATGGCAGTGCAGGGGGTCAGAAGTTCGCCAGTCGGGTCGTACTGCAGAACGTCAAGGTCCTGGCCGTGGATCAATCCACCCGGGCCGCAGATGACCAGCAGGCGGTCGTGGGTGCCACCGCGACGCTCGAGATCGCGCCGTCCGATACCGAGACCCTGGCTCTGGCCAAGGCCGCCGGATCACTCTCGCTCGTGCTGCGATCCTATGCCGATACCGCAGGGCCCTCGGGCCGCGTCGGGGTGGCCCGCGCCCCGCAGGGGATGACCCCGGCACCGGCCGCCGTGCGTGTCTTCCGCGGTGGTGAGCCGCAAGTGGTCTCCGTCCCATGAGTCGACCGATGATCATCCGCCGGTTCCTGTCCCTGACCTGCGCCAGCGTGGTCGCCCTTGCGGGGGCCATGCCCGTCCATGCCCAGTCGTATGGGGTACGCCAGACCGTCCCCGCAGGATCCGCGCCCCGCATGGTCAATCTGCCCCGCGGGACGTCCTTCGCCGTCGATCTGCCGGCGGATGCGCGCGATGTGATCGTCTCGAACCCGGCTGTGGCCGAGGCCAATGTGCATTCGCCGCGGCGCATCACGGTCATCGGCATCGCGCCCGGCGAGACCGACGCCGTGTTTATGGATGCGGCCGGTCGCTCCATCCTGACCCTGCGAGTGCGCGTCGATGCGGGTGTCTCGGCGCTTCAGGACACGCTCAGCCGGGTCGTCCCGGGGGCCGATGTCCGCGCCGAGGCCGTCAACGACAGCATTATCCTCACCGGACTGGTGACCAGCCCCGCCGAAGCGGACCGGGTGGTCCAGATCGCCCGCGCCTTCGTTTCAGAGCCTGAAAAGGTGCTGAACATGCTCAGCGTGGCCGGGTCGGACCAGGTCACACTGAAAGTCCGGGTGGTTGAGGTTCAGCGCAATGCGATCAAGCAGCTGGGGCTATCCACCAACGTCGTCTACAATGATGGCAACGCGGCCATAGGGTTTGGTCGTGGCAACACCTGGGGGGCCAACGGTGCCTACCAGGGCAGTGCCGGCCTCTGCTATGGTGAGCAGAACGCGCGGACGACCAATTTCAGCGAACAGGTCAACAGCGGTTTGACCACCACGGACGGTCTGACGGCCACGAGCGGGTCCACGACCAATCTGAACACAACGACCCAGGTCGGTGTGAACGGCGTCCCGGGGACCTATTCCCTGAACACCACCGGGGTCACCACGGCGCTGGAGAATACGGTCGGCGGCACGCTGACCAACGCCATCACCGGCCTCGCCTCCACCATCTATTCGACCATTACCGGGACGAATACCTCCAACTGCCTCGAGGCCTTCGAGCGGGTCGGTCTGGTCCGCACCCTGGCCGAGCCCAACCTGACGGCGGTGAACGGCGAGAGCGCCACCTTCCTCGCCGGGGGCGAGTTTCCTGTGCCGGTCGGTCGCGACCGCGACGGCACTGTGACCGTCGAATACAAACCCTATGGCGTCAGCGTCGCCTTCCGGCCGGTCGTGCTCTCGGGCGGCAACATCTCGATGCAGATCTCGCTTGAGGTGTCGGAACTGTCTGCGGGCGGGGGCCTGACCATCGGGGCCGGAACCGTCTCCGCCATCAGTCTTCCCGGTCTCAGCGTCCGTCGGTCCGGCACCACGGTCGAGTTGCCCTCCGGCGGATCGCTTATGATCGCGGGCCTGCTGGCGGAGAACACACGCCAGACGATCGATTCCCTGCCGGGCGCGACGAATCTGCCGGTGCTGGGCTCCCTTTTCCGGTCGCGGGACTATCTGTCCGGAGAAACCGAACTGGTGATGATCGTGGAGCCCTGGATCGTCCGACCCACCCGCCCGGGACAGATGCAGACTCCGGCAGACGGTCTGCGGATCGCGACCGATGCCCAGACCATCTTCTTTGGCCAGTTGAACCAGACCTACGGGTCCCCGGCCCCGACGACATCGGCTTCCGCCGGGTGGCAGGGGCCGGTCGGCTATGTGATCGAGTGAGCGTCGCCATGTCCCGTTCCCCCCTCGTCCTGATCGCCGCCACCCTGCTGCTGGGGGCGTGTGCGGGTGCCCAGGGCTCTGGCCCGACCCCGCTGACGCCGACGTCCCGGTTCGCGCTGCAGGTCGAGTCGGACCTGGATCGGGTCGCGCTCGCCGTGCACGAGAGCGGCCTGTCGGCCAACCAGACGCAGGCTCTTGACGACATGGTTAACCGCTTCGTCCATCACGGCGCACCGGTACTCCGGATCGAGGCTCCCTCGGGTGACGATCCAGTCGCGCTCGACGTCGCCTGGCGGGTCAAGGCTGCCCTCGAGGCCCGTGGCGTCCCGGCCGATCGCCTCCAGCTCCTGACCTACCTCGCGCCCGATCCCCGCGCGCCCGTCCTCGTCGGCTTCGACACGGTCCGGGCCGCTGTGCCCCGCTGCGGGACCAGCTGGACGAATCTCGGCCGAACGGGGGCCAATGCCGGCTATGCCAATTTCGGGTGCGCGGTGAACGCCAATCTCGCCGCCCAGATCGCGGACCCGCGCGACATTGTCGGCCCGCGCCCGATCGCCCCCTCCAGCGCGGCCCGGCGGGCCCTGGTGTTCGACCGGTACCGGTCCGGCACCCCGACTTCCGCCACCCGCGAGCCTATGGTCGAAGGCCAGCGTGTCTCGGACGCGGTGAACTGACGCCCATGACCAACGCCTTCGCCTCCCACCCTGTGGATCCTCTCGACGAGGAGTTCGACGCCGACCTCGATTTCGCGCCCGATCCCGCCCTCCTCGCCCAGCAGCAGCCGCACGAACCCCTGCAGTTCACCGCGCCGGCAGGGACAGCGCCGGTCGCGGGGGCCGCGCTCGTGGCCCATCCAGCGGGCCTGTCGGCCGGCCCCGCTGCCCAGGCCGGCACCGGCTACAACCCCGTGGGCGACCTCATGGCCGGTGCCGCCTCGGCCATGGCCGCCCCCGTCCCGACCGGCCTGCAGACCGAAGTGACGGTGCCACGCATCGCCATCCATGTCTTCGCCGAGCGTCAGGACACGCTCGCCGCCGCCGAGCGCGCGGGCCAGGACCGGCGCATGTCGCGCGCAACGACCCAGATCCGCGTTGGCGGCATCCCGGGGGCCGTGGAAGCCTACAACCACGAACCCACGCCGCCGCTCATCATTGTGGAATGCCTGGAGGACCCCCAGACCCTGCTCCATCAGGTCGACCGGCTTGCCGAGGTCTGCGATGCCGGCACCAAGGTCGTGGTCATCGGGGCGACCAATGACATCATCCTGTTCCGGGAGCTGATGAAGCGGGGGGTCAGCGAGTATCTGGTCGCGCCCATCCAGCCCCTGACCCTGATCGCGGCCATCGGCGGGCTGTTCGCCGATCCGGCCCAGCCCTTCGTCGGCCGTTCCATCGCCTTCGTCGGCGCGCGGGGTGGGGCGGGGGCATCCTCGGTCGCCCACAACACCGCCTATGCGATGAGCGAGCGGATCGGTGCCAACACGGTCATCGTCGACTACGATCTGCCGTTCGGGACCGCCGGGCTGGACTTCAACCAGGACCCCCTCAGCGGGGTTGCCGATGCCCTGGGTCAGCCCGACCGGCTCGATGCCGTCCTGCTGGACCGGATGATGGTCCGCTGCACTGATAAATTGTCCCTGTTCGCGGCACCGGCGACCCTCGACACCGACTGGGATATCAACCCGGATGCCTTCGAGGAGGTCACGGCCCAGATTCGCGCCACCGCGCCGTTCGTCGTGCTGGATCTCCCGCATCTGTGGTCCGGCTGGATGCGCCGCACCCTGATCGCGGCCGATGAGGTGGTGGTGGTCGCGACCCCGGATCTGGCAAGTCTGCGCAATGCCAAGAACATGATCGACCTGATCCGTGCCGGTCGTCCCAATGACGCACCGCCGCGTCTGGTGCTCAACCAGGTGGGGGTCCCGGGTCGTCCGGAGATCCCGGCCCGGGACTTTGGTGCGGCGCTGGGCATCCACCCCAGCCTCTCCATCCCCTTCGATGCCAAACTGTTCGGTGCGGCGGCCAACAACGGTCAGATGATCCTCGACGCCGCCGCGAAATCGAAGGCCGCCGACGCCTTTCAGACCCTGGCCCAGATCGTGTCGCGACGGGAGCTTCCGGCCCTGTCGGCACCGGGCTCCAGGCCGGGCAAGGGCGAGTCGAAGTCGATGTTCGCCGGCCTGTTCAAGAAAAAGACCTGACGGGTGTTTGGAAAACGCACAGTCCAGCCCGGCGGCGTGGTCGCGGAATCGCGCCCGGCCCCGGGCACGGCCTCGCCCGAGACGGCCGCCGTCGGCTTGCCGCCGCAACCGGCCCAGGGCCACCAGACCCAGGCCTTCGCCTGGTCGGAGGGAGAAGCGCCTGCCGCCGGGGGCTTTGCCGATGGCGCAGGCCGTCCGGCCGCAGCCCCGCCTTCGGCAGCGGCCGACCGTCTGGATGCCCTGGCCGCCCGACCGCGTCCGGCTGCGGCCCCCGTTCCCGGCGCGGCGGCGACCGGTCCCCGGGCCACCCCGGGCTTTGAACAGCTGAAAAAGGCCCAGGCGGTCGCAGAGATCGTCCGCGAACAGAGCGACTACTACCACGCGACGAAGACCACGATCTTCAACGCCCTGATGAACACCATTGACCTGGCCCAGCTGGCCCAGCTGGACACCAAGGCCGCGTCGGAAGAGATCCGCGACATCGTCGCCGAACTGGTGGCGATCAAGAACGTCTCCATGTCGGTGGCCGAGCAGGAGCATCTGGTCCAGGACATCGTCAACGACGTCCTCGGCTATGGCCCGCTGGAGCCCCTGCTGGGCCGCGACGACATCGCCGACATCATGGTCAACGGGGCCGGCCGGGTCTTCATCGAGGTCGGGGGCAAGGTCCAGCTGACCAATGTCCGCTTCCGCGACAATGCGCAGCTGATGAACATCTGCCAGCGGATCGTGTCCCAGGTCGGCCGCCGGGTCGATGAGAGTTCCCCGATCTGCGACGCCCGCCTGCCGGACGGCAGTCGCGTCAACGTCATCGCCCCGCCCCTGGCCATCGACGGCGCGACCCTGACGATCCGGAAGTTCAAGAAAGACAAGCTGACGATGCGGAATCTGGTGGAGTACAACTCCATCAGTCCGGAAGGGGCGCGGGTTCTGGGCGTCATCGGGGCCTGCCGCTGCAACATCGTCATCTCGGGCGGCACCGGCTCGGGCAAGACCACGCTGCTGAATACCCTGACCGCCTTTATCGATCCGACCGAGCGGGTGATCACCTGCGAGGATGCGGCCGAACTGCAGCTGCAGCAGCCGCACGTGGTCCGTCTGGAAACCCGCCCGCCCAACCTTGAGGGTCAGGGCACGATCACCATGCGGGATCTGGTCAAGAACTGCCTGCGGATGCGCCCCGAGCGGATCATCGTCGGCGAGGTCCGCGGACCCGAGGCCTTCGACCTGCTCCAGGCTATGAACACCGGCCACGACGGCTCGATGGGCACCCTGCACGCCAACTCCCCGCGCGAGGCCATCAGCCGGATGGAATCGATGATCACCATGGGCGGCTATGGCCTGCCGTCCAGGACCATCCGCGAGATGATCGTCGGCTCGGTCGATGTCATCATCCAGGCCGCCCGCCTGCGCGACGGTTCGCGCCGCATCACCCACATCACCGAGGTGGTGGGGCTGGAAGGCGATGTGATCGTGACCCAGGACCTGTTCGTCTACGAGATCACAGGTGAGGACGAGAACGGAAAGATCATCGGCCGGCACCGCTCGACCGGCATCGCCCGTCCCCGGTTCTGGGACCGCGCCCGCTACTACGGGCTGGAGCGGGAACTGGCCGAAGCCCTGGACGCGGCGGAGTAGGGCCCATGCTACCGGTTCTCGCGGCGATCCTTGCGTTCATCACCATCGCCGGCCTCGGCTGGGTGCTGGTGGGCGGAGATGATTCCAGTGCCCAGGCGCTGAAGCGGGCCGAGGGCTTCTCCAACGGGGCCACCCGAACCGCCCGTGCCAAGCAGGCCAAGGCCGAGGCCAATACGCCCGAGGCGCGTCGCAAGGCGATCGAGTTGCAGCTCAAGGAGGCCGAGCGTCTGGAGCGCAAGGCCCGGATGACGATGAAGGCCCGGCTGAAGCATGCCGGGATGAGCCTGAGCATCCGGACCTTCTGGATCCTGAGCGCGGGTCTTGGTGTCGTCGCCTTTCTGGTGGCCCTGTTGTTCGGGCTCAATATCGTGGTCGCGTTGGGCATCGCGCTCGTGGCCGGTCTCGGCCTCCCGCGCTGGATCGTCGGCTTCATCGGCCAGGCCCGGATGAAGAAGTTTGCGGCCGAGTTTCCCAATGCCGTCGACATCATCGTACGCGGCATCAAGACAGGCCTGCCGGTCCACGACTGCTTCAAGATCATAGGCAAGGAGAGCCCCGCCCCGCTGGGCCCCGAGTTCCAGCGGCTGGTCGAGGGGCTGGGCGTCGGCCTGACTCTCTCCCAGGCCCTCGACCGGATGTACGAGCGGATGCCGACGCCGGAACTCCGCTTCTTTTCGATCGTCATCGCCATCCAGCAGAAGACCGGCGGCAACCTGGCCGAGGCCCTCAACAATCTGACTACGGTGCTGCGCGCCCGTCGCATGATGGTCGAAAAGATCAAGGCCCTGTCGTCCGAAGCCATCGCTTCGGCCGGTATCATCGGGTCGCTGCCGCCGGTGGTCATGACCCTCGTCAGCATCACCACGCCCAGCTACATGATGGTGCTGTTCACCGATTTTCGCGGCCAGATCCTGTTGCTGTGCGGGGGCCTGTGGATGGCGCTCGGCATCTTCATGATGAAGCGCATGATCTCGTTCAAGTTCTGAGGAGGGCGGGATGGAAGGCATGATGCAGGCCATCGTCGAGCCCCGGAACCTGCTCAGTATCGCCGTGGCCGTGCTGGTGTTTGCCACCCTGGTCACCCTGCTGGGGTCCATGTCGGGAGGGGCCCGGCTGGATGACCGGATGAAGGCCGTCTCGGTCCGGCGTGACGAGCTGAAGCGCCGGTCCCGTCAGGCCATTGCGGGTGGTCAGGGCGTTTTGCGTCACACCGACGACGGCTTCAAGAAGCGCGTGGTCGAGCGGTTGAATCTCTCCAAGATGCTGGAGGACCCCAAGGTCGCCGAGCAGATGATCCAGGCCGGGCTGCGCGGGCCCGGCCCCCTCACCACCTTCTATTTCTTCCGCTTCGCGACACCCTTCATCTTCCTGTTTCTCGCCGGGACCTATCTGTTTTTCGTCAACGGCTTCGGCCAGCCATTCATGATCAAGCTGGCGATGACCATGGCCGCCGCCCTGGCCGGCTTCTACGGGCCGAACATCTATCTCCAGAACCGCATCGCCAAGCGCAAGTTGTCGATCATGCAGGCCTTTCCGGACGCGCTGGACCTGATGTTGATCTGCGTCGAGGCCGGCATGTCCATAGAGTCCGCGATCGTGAAGGTGTCGCAGGAGATCGGCACGACCTCAATCGACCTGGCCGAGGAACTGGCCCTGCTGTCGGCTGAGCTCAGCTATCTGCCGGAACGGCGCATGGCCTATGAGGGTCTGGCCAAACGAACCAACCATCCCGGCGTCCGGGCCGTGGCCACAGCCATGGTGCAGGCCGAGCAGTATGGAACGCCGCTGGGTTCGGCGCTGCGGACGATGGCCAAGGAGAACCGTGATCTACGTCTTTCGGCAGCGGAGAAGAAGGCTGCGGCCCTGCCGGCCCAGCTGACGGTGCCGATGATCATCTTCTTCCTGCCGGTCCTGTTCGTCGTGATCCTCGGCCCTGCCATCATCAGCATCCAGGACACGATGAAGGCGAACCAGGTCGAGGGCGTCGGCGACCGTTGACGCGAGGCGAAGGGCCGATCAGCCCTCCGCTGTGATCCTCAGGGCTTCGGCAATGGCTTCGCAGCTGTTGCGTACCGTCCTGCGGTGCCGTTCATGGAACCCCTCGCCCCGCAGTCCCGAGAAGATGAATCCGTTCGAGACGATGCAGCTGCCGGGTTCCAGTTCCTCAATCTCGTAGAATCGCACGGTATTGAACAGCAAGCCGCGCTTTTCGGTCCAGACGAGCTGGGCGTTCGGCTGCCACTCGGCGACCCGACCGATGACCTGGCGTTCCGGCAAGCCCTCGATCCGTTCCGTCAGGCTGATCTGCCCTCCGAAACCGATGGTCCCCGCTGCACCCGTCTCCACCGGATTCCAGCGGTCCCAGCGGGGGAGATCCACAACGATCTCCCAGATCCGTTCTGATGGGGCGCGGACGCCGATGCGTTTTTCGACCTTGAAGTTCATGCCCCCGATTTGGCAAGCCTCCGGTCCCGAAGCAAGCCGCGCCGTTCGTCGTGTCAGCGATTGCCTTCCGGACCGGGCTGGGAGGCCGGGGGTGTGTCGGGCGCGGGATTGTCGTCCACGCCGGGGGTCGGATCATAGCGCAGGACCGGGCTGAGGAAGGCCAGAAGGACGGCCCCGGCCAGCAGCACGGCATTGCCGGCAAAGGGGGCCCATTCGGTCAGTTCGTACAGGGCCACGCCGGCCACGGGCGGGACCAGAAAGCTCAGCCCGGCCACCGACATGATCAGACCGGCCACCGCCCCCTGCTCATGCGGGCCGACCGCGATCGAGGAGCCGGCGGTGAAGCCGGGCCGGGCGAAGCCGACGCCCATGGAGACGATGGCATAGCCGATCACGACGCCGAAAAAGTCAGGCACGACGATACTGGCCAGATTGCCGGCCAGGGCCAGCCCGGCCCCCCAGCGCATCAGGGCCAGAGGCTGCATCTTCAACAGAGGGATCAGGCCCCACTGGACCATCAGGGTCGCTGCGGCCCCGGCGAACATCGCCACCGCGATGAAGGGCTGGGCCTGACGCGCGTCCAGACCCGTCGCCGCCATCTCGTCGATAATATGGAAGCCCAGCACCGAGATGTTGACCGCCTGGGCCCCGGTGACCAGCAGGCCGTACAGCAGGAAGTCGCGCACGCGCGGGTCGCGCCACAGCCCCTTGGCCGCCGTGCCCTGTCGTCCGCTGGCCGACGGCTGGCGCACCACCTCGCCCGAGGGCAGGCGCTTCCAGACGATCAGCAGCACGATGGCCCCGAACAGGGCATAGGCATACATCGGCCCGGCCAGCCCCACGAGCGGCAGGATGAAGAGGGGCGACAGCACCGGTCCGATCACCGTGCCCAGACCCTGGGCCGAGGCCAGCAGGGACATGGCCTGGGTGCGGGCCTCCGGCGTCGTCCGGTCGGCCACATAGGCCTGGGAGGCGATCGGGGCGGCCGAGCCGAACACACCGTAGATCGTCCGCGCCAGGGCCATCAGGGCAAAGGCCATCATCGCCCCCAGCCAGCCCTCGATGCCGGAGGTCGCCGCCAGGCCGAAGCCCAGCATGGAGGCCACAAAGCCCCCCAGCCCGATCATGATGACGGTCTTTCGCCCCAGCCGGTCCGACAGGCGGGCCCAGAAGGGTGAGGCGAAGGTCCACATCAGGGCCGAGATGGCGAAGGCGGCGGCCACGAGGGTGTCGGACAGGCGGAACTCCCGCCCGATCGCCGGCAGGACCGACTGCAGCCCCATGTTTCCGGCCGCCGCCATCAGGCTGACGGTGAACAGGATCATGAAGGCGGAGGATCGGGGTGACACGCCCGTGGCATAGCCCTGTTCGGCACCGCGGTCACGCCAAGGGGTCAGTCCTCGCTGACCACCGTCAGCACCGGCTTCAGCCGCCGGCCATCATCCAGCCCCAGCCGGGCCTTGACCTCGAACAGGTCGGCACCCGCCGGCACGATCAGCAGGGCCTTGGGGTTGGCGGCGTTGACGGCCACCACGGCGTTCTTCGGACAGACGTCGAAACAGGCGGTCTCGATCACCGCCAGCCCGGCCTTGCGACCTTTCGGCCCGCCGGGGGGCAGCAGATATTTCTTCAACGCCTTCTTCAGCGTCCGGTCGCCGTCGGGGCCGAAGCCGCCGTCGAGCTTTTTCGAGCATTTCTTGCAGACGAGGACGACGTCGCGCCACTGGGTCTTCGAGGTCTTGATCGCCATGTCCGACATGTCGGTCAGGGATGTGACAGGCGCAAGACGCTTGCGTCAGACCGTCGCCCGCGCCCATCATCCGGCACCTTTCCGGAGCTCCCCCGCATGCGCCGTTCCCGTCTGTCCGCCGCCGCCCTGTCCGCCGCCCTGACGCTGACGGCTATGCCCGCCCTGGCCCAGACACCGGTCCCGGCCGACGCCGTGGCCGCAGCCGCAGCGGCCATCGAGCCCGAGGTCATCGCCTGGCGCCGCGATCTGCATCAGCATCCGGAGCTGGGTCTGGCCGAGCACCGGACCGCCGCCTTCGTCGCCGAACGGCTCCGAGCGATGGGGATCGAGGTGCGCGAGGGTGTGGGTCGCACAGGCGTGGTCGGCATCCTGCGCGGGACCGCCGCCGGCCCGGACCGGGTCGTGGCCCTGCGCGCCGACATGGACGCCCTTCCCGTGCTGGAGGCGACCGGCCTGCCCTTCGCCTCGACCGCCACCGGGACCTATCAGGGGGCCACTGTGCCCGTCGCCCATGCCTGCGGCCACGACGCCCATGTCGCCATGCTGCTGGGGGCCGCCGAGGTGCTCAGCGGCCTGAAGGACCGGTTCTCGGGCACCATCGTCTTCCTGTTCCAGCCGGCCGAGGAGGGCGTGCCCCCCGGCGAACCGCTCGGCGGGGCCCGGCTGATGATCGCCGACGGCGCGCTGGAGAACCCGAAGGTCGAGGCCATCTTCGGCCTGCATGTGGTGCCCGGCCGACCGGGTACGATCTTCTATCGCCCGCAAGGGTTCATGGCCGCCTCGGACCGGGTCGACATCGTCCTGAAGGGCCGCCAGACCCACGGGGCCTGGCCGTGGCGCGGGGTCGACGTCATCGCCGTGGCCGGTCAGGTGATCTCGACGGTCAACACCCTGACCGCCCGCACCATCGACCCGACCACCACCCCGACCGTCTTTACCATCGCGACCCTTCAGGCGGGCGTGCGCTACAACATCATCCCCGATCAGGCCGTGCTGTCCGGCACCCTGCGCACCTTCGACGTGGCCCAGCGCGATGATCTGGTGAAGCGGGCCGAGGCCGCCATCGACCATGTCGCCGAGGCCTATGGGGCCACGGCCGAGTTCTCGATCCAGCAGAACGCCGCCCTGGTATTCAACAACGAGGAACTCTCCGCCTGGCTGGCCCCGGTCCTGACCGAGGCGGCCGGGGAGGGCAACGTCAATCCCGCCACCCCGCCGACCACGGTGGCCGAGGACTTCTCCTATTTCCAGAACGAGATCCCGGGCGTCTTCTACCACCTCGGTGGCACGGCCGAGGGCGTCGATCCGGCCACGGCCGCCCCGAACCATTCCCCACAGTTCGACGTCAATGAGGACGTTCTGGTGCTCGGCGTCCGAGCCCACGCCCTGTCGGCGCTGCGGTTTCTGGAGCGGGACCGCTGAGGATGGCGGACACCGAACTGGAGCGGTTCCGGGCCGCGCGCGTGACCGCAATCTACCGGCTGGACCTGATCGCGAAGGGCGCGCAGCTCACATATGACGACGGCACGCCGGTGGACATGGCCTCCGAGCGGGCCCGGCTGGAACAGGTCGTCGCCGACATGGACCGGCGAATCGCGCGGCTGGAGCTGATGTCCGCGACGCCGACCGGGCCCCTGAACTAGGCCAGGACGGTCTGGATGATCCGGCGATAGGCCCCGGTCAGGGCCTCCAGCTCGGCCACAGGCACCCGCTCGTCGATCTGGTGCATGGTCTGGCCCACCAGACCGAACTCCAGCACCGGACACATCGCCCGGATGAAGCGCGCGTCCGAGGTGCCGCCGGTGGTCGAGGCCTCGGGCCGCACGCCGGTCTCGGCCTCCACGGCGTCCTGCACCGCCAGCACAAAGGGTCCGACCGGCGTCAGGAAGGCCTCGCCGGAGCACATATGATCAAGGGTGATGGCCAGTCCCGTCTCGGCCTGGACCTGTCCCGCCTCGCGGTTCAGCCAGTCGATCAGGCCGTCGCCCGTCTGGGCCGGATTGAAGCGGATGTTCAGCCGCGCCTTCGCCTCGGCCGGAATGACATTGGTGGCCGGATTGCCGATGTCGATCGTGGTGATCTCGAGGTTCGACGGCTGGAAGGCCTCATACCCCTCGTCGAGGACATGGGCGTCCAGCCGGGCCAGCAGCCGCACCAGCACCGGGGCCGGATTGGCCGCCCGGGCCGGATAGGCGACATGGCCCTGTTTGCCGTGGACGGTGATCCAGCTGTTCAGCGAGCCGCGCCGCCCGATCTTGATCATGTCGCCCAGCCGGGCCTGGGACGAGGGCTCGCCGACCACGCAGGCGTCGATCACCTCGCCCTCGGCCATCAGGGCCTCGACGACCTTCTTGGTCCCCTGCAGGGCGGGGCCCTCTTCGTCGCCAGTGATCAGGAAGGACAGGGACCCGGGCGGCTCGCCTTCGGACAGCACTTGCGACACCGCCGCCACCCAGGCCGCGATCCCGCCCTTCATGTCCACGGCCCCGCGGCCGTAAAGGATCCCGTCCTTCACCTCGGCCTCGAACGGACCCGACGACCAGGCGGCGGCCTCCCCGGTCGGAACCACATCCGTATGGCCGGCGAAACACAGGTTGGGCGAAGCCGTCCCGCGCCGCGCGTACAGGTTCTCGATCCGCGCATCGGCCCCGACCCCCGTCGGCCCCTCGAACGCCATGCGGCGGCAGGTGAACCCCAGCCCGGTCAGCACCCGCTCCAGCGTGTCCATGGCCCCCGCGTCCACGGGCGTCACCGACGGGCGGCGGATCAGGTCGCGGGTCAGGTCGACAGGATCAATCACAGGAGTTGATGCAGCGCTCATACGGTCATGCTTTAGGGGGAGCGGACCACGGCGAAAAGGGGAACCGCCATGCCGAAGATCGACCTCGACGCCGCACCCACCGGTCACGGCACCAGCTATCCGGACGAGCACGCCGGCCCCTGTCTGGCCCGTCGGCGCTGGCGGCTGGGCGATGCAGTCGGTCTGGACCAGTTCGGCGTCAACCTGCTGCACCTGCCTGCCGGGGCCTGGTCCAGCCAGCGTCACTGGCACGAAGGTGAGGACGAGTTCGTCTGGGTCCTGTCGGGCGAGGTCGTGCTGGTGGAAGATGAGGGCGAGACCCTGCTGCGCGCGGGCGATTGCGCGGGCTGGAAGGCCGGCGTGCCGAACGGGCATTGCCTGCAGAACCGGTCTGCCGCCGAGGTCGTTCTGCTGGAGGTCGGGACCCGCAGGCCGGACGGCGACCGGGGCGACTACCCCGACATCGACATGACCTTCGATTCCGGCACATTCTTCCACAAGGACGGGACGCCTTACCCCAAGCATGACCGACGCACCTGAGGCTCCCACCCCGCCCGCCGCTACCAATCCCTGGGCTTTCCGTGACTTCCGCCTGATCTGGCTGGGGCGGCTGTCGGCCGTTCTGGCGATCCAGATCCAGTCCTCGGCCTTGCTGTGGCAGGTCTATGAGATCGCGCGCCGTGACCATCCGATCGAACAGGCCAGCCTGTATCTGGGCCTCGTCGGTCTGGCCCAATTCATCCCGCTTCTGGCCCTGACCCTGCCGGCCGGGGAGATGGCCGATCGCCGCGACCGGCGCGGGACCGTGATGGTCGCCATCTTCGCCGAGGGCAGCTGTGCCCTGGCCTTCCTGGCCATGGCGCTGCATGGGAACCCGCCGCTGTGGGGACTGCTGGCGGTCTCGGTCGCTTTCGGGGCCTCGCGCGCCTTTCTGGCCCCTGCCAGCCAGGCCTTCCTGCCCATGGTCGTCGGCCGGGCCGCCCTGCCGAGGGCCATCGCCGCGCAGTCCATCGCCTTCCAGACCGGGGCCATCGCCGGGCCGGCCCTGGGCGGGCTGATCGTCGCCGTCTCGACCCCGCTGGCCTACGGCGTCTCGCTGGCCCTGTTCTTCGTCGGCCTGACCTGTTTCATCCTGATCCGGACCAGCGGCCGGCCCGCTCCGGTCGAGGGCGGCATCCACCGCTGGCAGGCCGTCAAGGAGGGCCTGTCCTATGTCTGGAACACGAAGATCGTTCTGGGGGCCATCTCACTGGATCTGATCGTGGTTCTGTTCGCAGGGGTCGCCCTGCTGACGCCGATCTTTGCTCGCGACATCCTGCATGTGGGACCGGAGGGGTTCGGCCTGCTGCGCGCCGCGTTCGGCGGCGGGGCCCTGACCATGGCGCTCGTGCTGGCGCGGTTCCCCATCCCCGGCCGGGGTGGCCTGCTGATGTTCGCCTCGGTCGCCGTGTTCGGGCTGTGCACCCTGATCTTCGGCCTGTCGAAAGTGGTCTGGATCAGCGCGGCGGCCCTGTTCATCGGCGGCATGGCCGACATGGTCAGCGTCAACATCCGCCAGACCCTGATCCAGCTCTCGACCCCCGATCACATGCGCGGCCGGGTCTCCTCCGTGTCCATGCTGTTCATCGGTGCCTCCAACGAACTGGGCGAGACGTTTTCAGGCGTCTCGGTCCGCTTCCTCGGGCCCATAGGCGCGGCTGTGTTCGGCGGCATCGGCGCGCTCACCGCCACCGGCGTCTGGGCGAAGCTGTTTCCAGCGCTCAGGAAGGCGGACAGGCTGGTGTGAGCCGCCTCCTCACGCGCGCAGGCGCGGAAGGAACGCCCGGACCGGCGGAAACCGCGCCTGCTATTCCTCCTCGGTCGTCTCGACCGCGGCCACCTCGACGGCCGGGTCGGTGACGACCACGCCCTCGGGCGCGGCGGCCAGACGGGTCAGGTCGCCCCCGGCGCGCAGCACGTCCAGCGCCCGCTGCAACTGGTAGTCGGCGTCCTTGTCATAGTCGGGGCCCGGGGCCTCGCGCGGGGTGTGGGCCCCCTTGCGCTCGGCCCCGATCGAGGCGTCCAGCGCCGTGGCATAGGCGGCCTCGGAATAGATGAAGCTGGAGCGCGACACGATCCGCGCCTCGGCCTCGGTGCGGGCCACCTCAAGATCGGGCTCGATGCCGATCTTCTGGATCGAGGATCCGGACGGGGTGTAGTAGCGCGCCGTGGTGATCGACAGGGCCCCGTCGCGGCCGCCGCCCAAGGGGATGACGGTCTGGACCGACCCCTTGCCGAAGCTGGTCAGGCCGACCAGCGTGGCCCGCTCCTGATCCTTCAGCGCCCCGGCCACGATCTCGGACGCCGAGGCCGAGCCGTAGTTGATCAGCACCACCAGCGGCAGGCCACCGGTCAGGTCGCCGGGCCGGGCAGCATAGCGCTCGATCTGGTCGGGCTTGCGCCCCCGCTGGCTGACGATCTCGCCCCGCTCGAGGAAGGCGTCGGACACGTCGATCGCCGCCGTCAGCAGGCCGCCGCCGTTGTTGCGCAGATCGAGGACGAAGCCCTTCACCGCCGGATTGTCGGCCCGGATCTTCGCGATGGCCTCGTTCAGCTCCCGGCCCGTATTCTCGTTGAAGGTCGAGATCCGCAGATAGCCGAACTCGCCCTCCATCCGGCTGGTGACCGACTGGACCTTGATGACCTCGCGGGTCAGGACCACGTCGCGCGGCTCTTCCCCGTCCCGCAGGAAGGTCACCGTGACCGAGGTGCCCATGGCCCCGCGCAGCTTTTCGGACACGTCCGAGACCGTCAGGCCCGAGGCGTTCTGGCCGTCGATGGCCGAGATCACGTCGCCGGCCTGGACCCCGGCCCGACCGGCCGGGCTGTCGTCCATCGGCGAGATGACCTTCACCAGACCGCCCTCGGCCGTGATGGTCAGGCCGACGCCCGAATACTCGCCCGAGGTCCGCTCCTGCAGGTCGGCGAACCCGTCCGGGGCCAGATAGTTGGAATGGGGATCCAGCGCGGTCATCATCCCCGCCAGCGCCGCCTCGATCAGCTTCTGGTTGTCGACCGGCACCACATAGGCCTGTTCGACCACCGCCAGCACGTCGCCGAACAGCTGCAGCATCCGGAAGGTCTCGTTGCGCGGGGTCTGGCTGGCGACGGCCATACCACTGAGGCCCAAGGCCAGGACGGCCGCGCCGGCGAGGTGCAGTTTACGCATTCGGTCTCTTTCGGAGGCCGCCCGCAGGGGCGACCGGGGAGGTGGGTGCGGGATGTCGCGCCATAATCGTGGCCACCCCGCGTCAAAGCGATAAAATCAGCGTCACGCGGGCTTGGGAAGCGGTTTCGCCTGCCGCGCCCGTCTGGGTTCAGAAGTAGGGGGCCGGATCGACGGCGCGGTCCAGCCGGCGGAGTTCCAGATAGACCTCGCCCCCGCGCGCGGCCGAGCCCAGCGCCTGTCCGTCGGCGACCCTTTCCCCGGGTTCGACGCTGGTCTCGTCGAGCCCCGCGAGCACCGCGCGCCAGCCACCGCCGAGGTCGAGGATGACCACCTGTCCCCAGCCGCTGAGCGGACCGGCATGATCGACCCGCGCGTCCGCCGGGGCGGTGACCGCTCCACCGGACGACCAGCGCCAGCCGGTCGACCCCTCGCCATAGCGGCCCGCCGGCGCACCGGGCACCGGGGCCGACAGCCGGGCCCGCCCGCCCGGCAGGCGCGAGGCC
>JAIEQA010000041.1 GCA_019748095.1 Caulobacteraceae bacterium
CGACCGCCGCGCCGGCACCATTCGTCGGCATAGGCGCTGCAGCGGCTGACATGGCCCAGTCCCCGGACCCGGTCGCCCTCGGTATGGATGACCAGCAGACCCGGAGACGGCATCAGGGTGTGCCGGGATGCAGCAACTGGTGCTTCAGCTCGGCCAGACGCCAGTCGACCTCGGTGTCGATGTCCTGCACCTCGGTCTCGTCCAGCACGAAACTGCCGGCCCGACCCGAGAAGGTCGGAGTCCGGTCCACACAGGTCTGGTCGCTCATCCAGTAGAACTGGCCGGCGTCATGATAGGCCGGTTCCAGATCCTGGGAGCGCGAGCTGTAGTGTTCGGGCTGGAACATGGAGATCATCCCCTGTTCGTCCCGGCGCAACGCCCGCTGGATCGGGGCCGGGAATCGAGTCACCGGGAACACGCTGTCGAAAGCCCCCGTCGCGAACATCGCGTGACCGGTCCGGAGGCGTTCCGCCGTCACCAGGGTTGCGGTCGGCAACAGGCAGCACACCGTTTCGAACCGCTCACCCCGCGCCCGATAGGTTCCCACCACCTCGGCCAGAACGTCCAGCAGGGCGGACTGGTCGTCGGCCGTCTCGAGGCTGCGCAGGAACGGCGTTTCCGCCCCGGCCTCCCGGGCCGCCTGCGCGATCTCCTCATCCTCGGTCGAGACCATGACGGTTGCGAACAGGCCGCTCTCCAGCGCCGCCTTGATGGGCCAGGCCAGGATCGGCCGACCGGCGAACAGACGGATGTTCTTGCGGGGAATCCGCTTGGAGCCGCCCCGGGCGGGGATCACGGCCAGGGCGCGGCCGGCGCTCATGCCAGCCCCCGTACGGCGGCGATCACCTGCTCAACGTCGTCGTCCGTCATGGCCGGATAGAGGGGCAGGCTGAGACAGCGCGCGTAATAGTCCTCGTTGGCCGGGAACTGCTGCATCGCGTCCCGCGCCAGCCCCGTATGCCACGGCTGCCGGTACACAGGGATGTAGTGGACCTGCGATCCCACCCCCTCGGCTGCGAGCGCGGCCATGACCTCGGCGCGGGTCCGGCCCAACGCGTCGAAATCGAACCGGGCCACGAACAGGTGGTAGCAGACCCTCTGGTCCCCGGCGTCATGCGGCAGCGCCAGCCATGACAGGTCCGAAAGCGCGGTCCGATAGCGCGCGATGATCGCCCGCCGCCGCGCCGCGAACCGGTCCAGCTTGCGCAACTGACTGGTGCCCAGCGCGGCCTGGAAATCGGTCATCCGGTAGTTGAAGCCAAGAACCTGCTGCTCGTACCACCAGGTCCCGGGCGGATCGGTCAGTCGCGCGGGGTCGCGCGTGATCCCGTGGGACCGCAGCATCATCAGCCGCTCGTAAAGGGCCGGGTCATTGGTCGTGATGGCCCCGCCTTCACCCGTGGTCATCGACTTGACCGGATGGAAGGAGAACACGGTCATGGCCGAGAACCGGCCATTGCCGACCCGGCCCCCCGAGGCGTAGTCGGATCCGATCGCGTGGGCGGCATCCTCGATCAGGGTCAGGCCCCGGTCGCCCGCCAGGGCGGCAAACGCCTCCATGTCAGCGGGCAGGCCCGCGAAATGTACGGGTGCGATCAGCCGGGTCCGATCCGTGATGGCGGCTTCGGCCGCGACGGGCGAGAGGTTGAAGGTGTCGGGCTCGATGTCTGCCAGAACAGGATCGAGTCCGTTGTAAATCATGGCATTGGCGGTCGCGACGAAGGTGTTGGGTGAGGTGATCCCTTCACCGGACGGCAGCGCCAGCGCGGCCATGGCGATGTGCAGGCCGGCCGTGGCGCTGGAGACGGCCACGCAGAATTTCGCGCCTGTGAAGTCGGCGATGTCCTTTTCGAACGCCGCCGTTGCCGGGCCCTGCGTCAGATAGTCGGACCGCAGGGCGGAGAGGACCGCAGCCTCATCGTCGGCCTCGATCAGCTGGCGGCCATACGGGATGAAGCCGGTCACGCCGCGACCGTGGAGGCGTTGACGGTGTGGGCGATGTCCTGGTGCAGGGCCGTCTGCAGCCGCCCCATGGCCCCCTCCCACTCGCCGAAGCCGTCGACCGGAAACAGCCGGGCCGCCGGATAGCAGGGCAGACCGTCGGTCCCGAACCGGGTCCAGGCGTCTGGCATGGAGAGCACCCAGGTCGGGGCCCCGCAGGCGGCGGCGATGTTTGTTGTCGCGGCCATGGGCCCCACCACGACATCCAGGGCGCAGCAGAGGGCGGCCACGTCGTCCAGATCCTGCTTGAGGTCGATCCCTGGTGGGGTCCACAGTGCCAGCCCCGCAGCCTCGGCCCGGGCCATCTCCACGGAGCAGTCCCCGTACTGCAGATTGACGAACTGGATGCCCGGCGTTGCAAGTACGGGGGCCCACAGATCGAAGGGTACGAAACCGCGGACGCGATTGCCCTTCATCAGCAGGCTCTTCCACATCACGCCAACCTTGGGCAGAGGCGACTGTTCGGCCAGGACGCCGCGCCAGTGCGCCACCCGCGCCGCATCTTCTGTCAGGAAGGCGGGGGTTTCGGGAAAGGCGTCGACGCTCTGGCGGAAGCGCCGGAAAAGGCTGCCCAGCGGTGTCCACAGGTCTACCGGCGGCGGCGGGCTGCCCAGATCGACAAACCGTTTCAACCGCCCCTGATGGGTGACGGTGCGGTGGGTATGGACCTCGATACCGGGGAAGCTTCGCTGGAACAGGGGCACCAGCCGGCCGACGCAGGCGAGGATGACCTTGCCCCGCGGGCCGACCGCCTCGATCACATCGCCCAGAAGATTGGCGAACAGGATCTCGTCGCCCAGCCCCTGTTCGCCGTAAACCAGCAGGGTTCTGCCCTCCAGATCATCGGACGGCTCCCACCGCCGGCCATACTCCTGGAAGCTGACCGCTGCACCCAGGGCGGGGTCGAACCGGGCCTCATAGGTCTCGAAACCGGCTGCGAGGTCGCCCAGCATCATCTGGGTGAAGGCCCTGGAAATTCCCATGGTCGCGATGTCCTCGGGTATACGGACGCCGACCAGTGCCGCCTCGATGTCGTTCAGGGCGCGGTCCGGATCGCCCAACCCCATCCGGGCGTTCGCGCGGTTGTAACGGGCCTTGTAGAAGTCGGGATCCAGCCGGATCGCCTCGTCATAGAAGGGCAGGGACTGCTCCATATCGCCCCGGTCGCTCACCACACTGCCCAGGGAGTTCCAAAGCAGGGCCATCTCCGGATTGGCGGCGATCAGGGTACTCAGAAGATCAATCGCCTCGCCATAGCGGTTCTGGTCCCGGTAGACCGAGGCCAGATTGTTCGCGACCGGAGGATTGCCCGGTTTGAGCGCCAGATGTCTCAGATAGAGCTTCTCGGCGAGGTCGAGGTGGCCCAGCCGATGCGCCAGCCCGCCGATGTCGCCGACCAGGGCCGGGTCGTCGGGGAGCAACTTGAGGGCGGCCTCATAGGCGGTGAAGGCCTTCTCCAGTTCCCCGGCCTTTTCCAGCGAGATGGCCAGGACGTGCCAGGCCAGTCCGTAGCGCTCGTCCAGCTGCAGGACCGCCATCGCTTCATCGACCGCCTTTGCCGGCTCCCCGGCGGCAATGTGTTTGAGGGCGGTCTGGAGATGCCGGACCATCAGCGCCTGCCGGGCCCTTGCGGCCTTCAGGGTCTTGCCATGCCCTCCGGTTCGCCGGACCGAGCCGGAGATGGCCGCCAGCCGTTCGGCCGAGGCGGAATCGCCGACGATGTCGTCGAGTTTCGGTGTCGCCGCCAGACGGGGAGACGTTTGGACCGACATCGGGACCTGCTGCCTGAAGCTATACCCCGGCTCAGAGGGTGCCGGTGCAGACTCCGGCGACAGGGTTAACATCCCGTTGGCAGAGGCCTCAGGGTTCGCTCTTCGCGGCCCGCCCGGTGACGAGGTGTTCGACCACGGCCGGATCGGCCAGGGTCGAGGTATCGCCGAGGCTGTCCAGCTCGCCCTCGGCGATCTTGCGCAGGATGCGGCGCATGATCTTGCCGGACCGGGTCTTGGGCAGGCCCGGGGCCCAGTGGATGACGTCGGGTGCGGCGATCGGGCCGATCTCCTTGCGGACATGGGCCACGAGGGCCCGCTTCAGATCGTCGTGAGGTTCGATGCCGGCATTCAGCGTCACATAGGCGTAGATGCCCTGGCCCTTGATGTCGTGGGGATAGCCGACCACCGCCGCTTCGGCGACATGGTCGTGCAGCACCAGCGCGCTCTCTACTTCTGCGGTGCCCATCCGGTGGCCCGAGACGTTGATGACGTCATCGACCCGGCCGGTGATCCAGTAGTAGCCGTCCTCGTCGCGGCGGCAGCCGTCGCCGGTGAAGTACCGGCCTGGATAGGCGCTGAAATAGGTGTCGAAGAAGCGCTGATGGTCGCCCCAGACGGTCCGCATCTGGCCGGGCCAGCTGTCGGTGATGCACAGATTGCCCGAGGCGGCACCCTCCAGCACCGCGCCCTCGGCATCGACCAGCTGCAGCTCGACGCCCGGCAGCGGCCGGGTCGCAGACCCGGGCTTCAGGTTGGTGGCACCGGGCAGGGGGGAGACCAGGATGCCGCCGGTCTCGGTCTGCCACCAGGTGTCGACGATCGGGCAGCGGCCCTCGCCGACGACCTCATGGTACCAGCGCCAGGCCTCGGGGTTGATCGGCTCGCCGACACTGCCCAGCAGGCGCAGGGACTGGCGCGACGTCGCTTTCACCGGCCCGTCGCCCTCGCGCATCAGGGCCCGCAGCGCCGTGGGGGCGGTGTAGAAGATCTCGACCCTGTGCTTGTCGATCACCTGCCAGAAACGGCTGTGGTCCGGATAGTTCGGCACCCCCTCGAACATCAGGGTCGTCGCCCCGTTGGCCAGGGGGCCGTAGACGCAATAGCTGTGGCCGGTGACCCAGCCGACGTCGGCGGTGCACCAGAAAACTTCCCCGGGGCGGTAGTCGAACACCAGCTCATGGGTCCAGGCGGCCCAGAACAGATAGCCGCCCGTGGTGTGCAGGACGCCCTTGGGCTTTCCGGTCGAGCCCGAGGTGTAGAGGATGAACAGCGGATCCTCGGCGTTCATCGGCTCGCACGGGCAGTCGGCACTGACACCGCCTTTCAGCGCGCTGTAGAGCAGGTCACGCCCCTCGACGATCGGGATGTCGGCGTGGGTGTGGGAGATAACCAGCACCTTGTCGACGGCCCCCGCCGGCAGCTTCTCCAGTGCCGCATCGACATTGGCCTTCAGCGGAATGCGCTTGCCGCCGCGCAGGCCCTCGTCGGCGGTGATGACGAAGCGCGAGCCGCAGTCCTCGATCCGGCCGCACAGGCTGTCGGGCGAAAAGCCCCCGAACACGACCGAATGCACCGCGCCGATCCGGGCACAGGCCAGCATCGCAACAGCGGCTGCCGGGATCATGGGCAGATACAGGGTGACCCGGTCGCCCTTCACCACGCCCATGCCCTTGAGCACATTGGCCATGCGGCAGACCTCGGCGTGCAGCTCGCGATAGGTCAGGCCGCCGGAGACGGTCGGCTCGTCGCCTTCCCAGAGGATCGCCGTCTGGTCACCGCGCTCGGCCAGATGCCGGTCCAGACAGTTCCAGGCGACGTTCAGCACACCGTCCTCGAACCATTTGATGCGGAAGTCGGCCTTGTCGAACGAGACGTCCTTGATCCGTGTCGGCGGGGTCATCCAGTCCAGCCGCCGGGCCTTGTCGGCCCAGAAGATGTCGGGCGTCGTCCGCGCCGCCAGACGGGCTGAGTCATAGGCGGCCGCGTCCATATGGGCGCGTTCGGCCCAGGGTGCGGGTACGGGATAGAGATCGCGATCGGTCAATGGATGGGCCTTCAGCCTAGAAGCCGTACTTGGCGAAAATCTGCAGACGGGTCAGGTCACCGGTCGCGCCCGACTCCAGTTCGCGCTCACCAAACATCACCTCGGCCCCCAGATCCAGCGCCGGCAGTGGCGTCCAGATCAGATTGCCGCGCACGCTCCGGGCCGAGCGATTGGTTGTGACCCCGATCAGCGAAAGGTCATTGTACACGTTCTGGGCCGACCAGGTCAGGTTCGAGCGCCAGGCCGGCGACCAGACGTGGCGATAGCTGGCGAAGCCGGCGATCAACGCGATCGGCTGCAGTTCCCCGGAGGCATCCAGCACGGCATCGTTGGCGAAGTTCAGACCCACATAACGACCGATACCCTCACCGGCTGTGACCATGACACGCAGGTCGTCCCGCGCCCCGACCCTGAACTTGCCGGCCGCAGACACGCCCCACCCCGAGGTCGAGGAGTCGATCGCGCCGGTCCCGGTCGTCTCATAGGACAGCTGACGCACGATGCCCGCGATCGAGACCTCACCCCACGGACGGCTCACAACATAGCGCGCGGTCACGTCGGGCAGGCTGCTGTCATCGGCGATGATGCGGGCGCTGCCCAGATGGGGGATCACGGTCGTTTCGGGGTTCTCGACCGAAATCGAGAATGGCCCGCGCGTGTACCGCACCTGAACCTGCCGGGCGAAGACGGTGCCCTCGCTGGCACCGATATAGTCCGCCGTCTCGGGCAGAACCGTGATGTTCTGGAAATTGCTCCATTCCTGGCCGATCAGCCAGTTGTCGACCGTGATGAAGGCGCGACGCAGCGCGAGGTTGGACGGGCTGGTCGTGCGCTGGTCTCCGGTGCCGGGAAGAACCTGAAAGTCCATCTCGACGCGGGACGTGACCTTGCGGCCCCCCAACAGGGCGTCGGTTGTCAGCCACAGCCGCGTCTGGCGGGCGTTGAAGTCGGTCGCCGCGCTCTCGTCGGCCCCGCCCACCGGAATCGATCCCGGCAGGTAGAAGTCCCGCAGCAGGTCGCCATTGGCGGGGTCACCGCCGTTGTAGCGCGAGGCCATGACGTCTGCCTTCACGAACCCTCCGAACTTCAGGGTGTTGTTCCCGATCCGGAACCCGTCCGCGGGAGCTGCGGGTGCCGCAGGAGCCGCGGCGACGCGTTGCTCAATCCGGAGAACGTCGCCGGTCAGGGATTGCTGTCGGGCGGCCTGTTCGACCCGTGATGCCACGACCTCGGACCTCAGTGCGGCCAGCTGGGCCTCCAGCTGGGCGATCCGGGCTTCCAGTGTGGCGGGGTCCTGGGCCAGGGCTGCGCCGGGCAGGGCCATCAGGGCGATCGCTGCACCGGTCATCAGGGATGATCTGATCATGGTGACCTCCGGGGATCGTCTGATGCGATCCTGCGAAGTCACTCTCCGGGCCACGGCCCCGAACGACCATTAGCCAATGGTCTACTTTCGACCAAGGTCGAGGGGTGCCACAGTGGTGTATCGGCCGGTCAGACCGGGCTGATCGACGTCAGGAGACCGCCGTATGGATCGCATCGTCGTTGCCGATGATCATCCCCTGTTCCGGGCGGCGCTCGTCTCGGCGGTGGCGCGGGCCGTGCCCGGTGCCGTGGTGGTGGAGACACCCAGCCTCGCCGGTGCGCGGGAGGCCCTGGCCGCCGGCCCGGTGGATCTTCTGCTGCTGGACCTGAGGCTGTCGGACAGCGACGGTTTCACGGGTCTGGCCGGTGTCCGCGCAGACTATCCGGCCGTGCCGGTCGTCGTGGTTTCAGCCAGCGAGGACGGGGCGACCGTCGCCCGGACGCTGGCCTTCGGGGCCTCGGGCTTCATCCCGAAATCAGCCACCCTCGGCGTGATGGTCGAGGCGCTTTCGGAAATTCGGGCCGGCGAGATCTGGGCTCCGGTGCCCGTGGACCCGGTGAGCGGCGAAGGCATGGAGGCGAGGATCGCCAGCCTCACCCCGTCCCAGCTGAAGATCCTGATCGGCTTGCAGCAGGGCCGGTTGAACAAGCAGATCGCCTTTGACCTCGGGGTCACGGAGGCGACGATCAAGGCCCATCTGACCGGGGTGTTCCGCAAGCTGGGCGTGCAGAACCGCACCCAGGCGGTGATCGCCGCCCGGGCTCTGTCCCTCGAACCGGATCGTCGCCCGGACGACGATCACTCTGCGCCCTGACGACGCGACAGGAAGGCCTTAAGGGCAGCTGGCCTGACCGGCTTTGCCATCAGCACGACGCCGGCGGCGGCAGCACGGCCCGGCAGGGTCTCGTCACCGTCGGCCGTGATCAGGCCGATATGCGCCAGCCCCCGTGCCCGGAGCGCGGCCGCGAGTGATAGCCCGTCCTCACCCTCGCCGAGGTGAAGATCAATGAGGGCGGCGTCGAAGGGACCGGGCAACATCAGGGCCGACTCCGCGTCCGGGGCGGTCACGACCGTCATGCCCCAGCGCCCCAGCAGGGCCACAAGGGCGTCCAGAATGACCGGTTCATTGTCCACGCACAGCACCCGCAACCCGGCCACCTCCGGCCGGGATCCGGCGGTACCCGCGGGGGCGTCATCGGCACTTCGGACCATCGGTGCAGCCCGGGGAGCGGCGATCACAAAGGTCGTGCCCCGGCCGGGCAGGGACCGCAGGGACAGTGGATGCTCCAGAAGATCAGCGACCCGCCGGACGATGGCCAGCCCCAGCCCGGCACCGGGCTCGTCGCCGCCTTTTCCGGGCAGCCGGGTGAACTCCGAGAACACCAGTTCCTGCTGCCCGATCGGGATCCCGCGACCGGTGTCATGGACCTCGATCTTGATCATCCCGCCCGACCGCCGTGCTCCCACCAGCACGCCGCCTCGATCAGTGTAGCGGATGGCGTTGCCGATCAGATTCTGAAGCAGCGAGCGCAACAGGTCCCGGTCGGAGGCGACCCACAGCCCGGACGGCGCGATACCCAGCCTCAACCCCCGGGCCGCGGCCAGAGGCACGAACTCCCGGCGCAGGTCGGCGAACAGGGTCTCGAGCGACAACGGGACCACGGTCGGCTTCACACCGCCCGCCTCCAGCCGCGACAGGTTCAGCAGGGCCTTCAGCAGGCCATGGGCACTCTCGATCGACCGGTCCGCGTTCTCGGCCAGTTCGCGTGTGTCCACCGCGCCGGCGGAGTCCGCGCCATCCTTCAGGGCCGCGATGAACAGGCGTGCGGCGTGAAGGGGCTGGAGCAGGTCATGGCTCGCGGCGGCCAGAAAGCGCGTCTTTGAAGCGACCGCATCCTCGGCCGTCTGGCGCGCCTCGTTCAGCCGTTCGGTCCGGTCGGCGACCCGGGCCTCGAGCTGTTCGTTCGCCTCCTTGAGGGCCTCGGCGGCGCGACGCAGGGCGGTGATGTCGGTGTAGGAGGTGACATAGCCGCCACCGGCCATGGGCACACCGGTCGATCGCAAGATCCGGCCGTTGGGCTGGGTGCGCTCGTGATCGTGCGGGGTGCGGCGACGCAGGGCCTCCAGCCTGCGGTCGATCCAGGCCTCCATATCGACCGGCTCAACCTCGCCCCGCTCGGCATTGAGGCGATAGACGGCCGCCACGGGCAAACCGACATGGATGAACCCGACCGGTAGGTCGAACAGGGCGATGTAGCGTGCGTTCCATGCGATCAGCCGCAGGTCCTCGTCCACGACGCTGACGCCCTGGTCGATGTTGTCGAGGGTGGTCTGGAGCAGCTCGCGATTGAACTGAACGGCCTCCGAGGCCTCGTCCAGCATGCGCACCACGTCCTCCGGTGCCCGTCCGCCGCCGGCGAGGGCGGCAGCGATGACCCGGCGGGCGGACGAGGCCCCGACCGCCCCGGCCAGCATCCGTTCAGCCGCCCGCGCCAGACCGGCGTCGGCCGGATCGCTGTCTTTCAGCGGGCGGCCGGTCTCCGCGGCAAAGGCGGTGAAGGCGCGCGCCGCTCCGGCGTCGCCGACGAAGCGGGCGACCAGGGTCCGCAGATCACCGACCGAGGCCCCGGACGGGGCGGTGCTCTGGTCGCGCCAGTCGGGGCTGATCCGATCGACGAAGGCCCGGGCCTGGACCCGGTCGATCAGGCGGGGGCGGGCCGCCCTGGACACCAGCACAAACACCAGTGTGTTGGCACCGAGGCTCAGCAGCACGCCGAGGGGGAGCGGGTCCTCGAGGCCGAAGGGATGGATGGGGCCCATACCGAAGGCGGTGCCGATCTGGGGCAGGGCGAGGAAGACCAGCCAGATCACCGACCCGACCATCAGGCCCGCGAATGCGCCGCTGGCGTGGCCGCCGCGCCAGATCACGGCCCCGAACAGGGCCGGTGCCAGTTGCGCCAGGGCGGCGAACGACGTCAGCCCGATGGAGGCCAGCCCGGATGATCGATCAATGGCCTGAAAATAGAGCAGGGCCAGAAACAGGATGATGCAGATGACGATGCGGCGCACCAGCAGGATCGCTTCGGCCATGTCCGAGGCGTCCTCCCGGGCGCGCCAGCGGTCGCGCGCCAGCAGGGGCAGGATCAGGCTGTTGGAGGCCATGGCGGACAGCGCCACGGTCTCGACGATGACCATGGCGGTCGCGGCCGAGAACCCTCCCACGAAGACGATGGCCGTCAGAACCTGCGCACCCTGCTGGAACGGAAGGCCCAGCACGAACAGATCCGGATCCCCGACCCCGGCGAACAGCCGACCGGCGGCAACGATCGGCAAGACGGCCAGGCTGGTCAGCAGCAGATAGGCCGGGAAGGCCCAGCGCGCCCGACGGATATCGGCCGGTCCGACCGCTTCCACGAACCCGACGTGGAACTGACGCGGCAGGCAGAAGATGGCGAGTGTGGCCAGCAGGGTGATGGTGATGAAGCGGGCATCAATGACCGGGGGCACCGCCAGGTCACCGAGCGAGGCGACAATCGCCCCCCGATCCGGGAGGCCGAGCAGCAGCAGGGCTGCGAAGACGGCGACCGCGAGCAGGGCCGCCAGCTTGATCACAGACTCCAGGGCCACAGCGTGGATCAGGCCGCGGTTGTGTTCGGTGAGATCGGACCGTCGCGCGCCGAACAGGATGGTGAACCCGGCCAGGACGGCGGCAATCACGCTGACCGTCACATGCTCGGACCCCGCGACGGCCGTGCCCGCCGTGACCAGCTGCCAGGCCATGGACAGCGATTTCAGCTGCAGCGCGATATAGGGCAGGGATCCGAAGATGGCGACACAGGCCACCAGGGCCCCCAGCGACGGGCTCTTGCCGTAGCGCGACGAGATGAAGTCCGCGATCGAGCCGATGTTCTCGCGCTTGGCCGCCGCCGTGATCCTGCGCCACAGCGGAAACAGCAGAACCAGGCCGAGCACCGGCCCCAGATAGATCGGCAGATAGTCCCAGCCGTCGCGGGCCGCTGTCCCGACCGCGCCATAATAGGTCCATGAGGTGCAGTAGATGGCCAGGCTGAGCGCATAGGCCCAGGGCCGGGGGCCCTGCACCGGCCGCCCCGGACGCTCGCTGCGGCCCGCGACGGCGAACAGCAGCGCCATATAGGCGGCGACCAGCAGCAGGATCAGGGAAGCGAACATCGCGGTCATCTAGATCGCCCCGGCCTCGCCTCGGCAAGAGAAAGGCGGGCCGACCTGTTCCGGTCGGCCCGCCTGGCCTGTTTTCGGAAAGAAGTCAGGCGTTCAGGTCCACGTCCTTGCCTTCCTTGACCAGCAGGAAGCCCAGTACGACCGTCGCGAGGGCGACGATGATCGGGTACCAGAGGCCGTAGAAGATGTTCCCCGTCGCCGCGACCATGGCGAAGGCCGTCGTGGGCAGGAAGCCCCCGAACCAGCCGTTGCCGATGTGATAGGGCAGGGACATCGAGGTGTAGCGGATATTGGTCGGGAACATCTCGACCAGCGCCGCCGCGATCGGCCCGTAGACCATGGTCACGTAGAAGCCGAGGATGAACAGGATGATCACCACCATCGGCCTGTTGACCTGGGCGCTGTCCGCCTTGGCGGGATAGCCGGCTGTGGTCAGGGCCGTGCCCAGCCCGGCCTCCCAGGTCTTGCGGGCCTCGGCGAACTCGGCCGGAGCCATGGCCTCGCCGCGGAAGCTGGGGATCACGGCGCTATCGCCGATCCGGACCTCGGCCACCGTCCCGGCCGGGGCCGCGACATTGGTGTAGTTGATACCCGCCTTCGCGACATAGGATTTGGCCACGTCGCAGGACTGGTTGAACACCGTCTTGCCCACGGGATCGAACTGGACGTTACAGTCCGCAGGATCGGCGTAGATGATCACCGGCTGCGAGGCGGTAGCTTCGGCCAGGGCCGGGTTGGCGGCATTGGTCAGTGCCTGGAACAGCGGCATGTAGGTCACCGCGGCGATCAGGCAGCCGGCCAGGATGATCGGCTTTCTGCCCACCTTGTCCGACAGCCAGCCCCAGAAGATGAAAAAGGGCGAGGCAGCGATCAGGGCGATGGCCAGCAGGATATACACCAGCGTGGCATCCACCTTCATCACCCGCTCAAGGAAGAACAGGGCGTAGAACTGGCCGGTGTACCAGACCACGGCCTGACCGGCGGTCAGTCCCACAAGGGCGATGATCACCAGCTTCAGGTTGGGCCACTTCATGAAGGAGTCCTTCAGCGGTGTGGGCGACCCCTTGCCCTCGGCCTTCATCCGTTTGAACGACGGGCTCTCGGCCAGCATCAGGCGGATCCACAGCGACACGCCCAGCAGCAGGATCGAGACGAGGAAGGGGATTCTCCAGCCCCATTCGACGAAGGCCTCTTCACCGACCGCGACGCGGACGCCGAGGATCACCAGCAGGCTCAGCACCAGACCGGCCGTCGCCGTGATCTGGATGAAGGAGGTGTAGTAGCCGCGTTTGCCGCGTGGCGCATGTTCGGCGACATAGGTGGCCGCCCCGCCGTACTCGCCGCCCAGGGCGAGACCCTGGATCAACCGCATGGCCACGAGGATGATCGGGGCCGCGATGCCGATGGCTGCATAGGAGGGCAGAAGGCCCACGACGAAGGTCGAGATGCCCATCAGCAGCATGGTGACGAGGAAGGTGTTCTTGCGTCCCCAAAGGTCGCCCATCCGCCCGAAGAAGACGGCCCCGAACGGCCGGACCGCAAACCCGGCCGCAAACGCCATCAGGGCGAAGATGTAGCCGGTGGTCTCGTTCACGCCGGAGAAGAATTGGGCGGTAATGATCGCGGCCAGCGAGCCGTAGAGATAGAAATCATACCATTCGATCACGGTGCCGACGGACGATGCCAGGATCACGAGGCGGTCGTTCCTGTCGACCGTGTGTTCCGGTTCAACCGGCGCGCCGATGGCGCTGTCTGTCATGGGTAGCCTCCCGAAGCTCGCCGTTTTCGGCTGTGTTGACGTCGCCGACGGCGACCCTCGTCGGGACTGTGTCAGGCCGCCGCGTCGTTGGAGAGACCGACTTTGGTCGAAGCCTTTGCCAAGGGGAGGGCCAGCGCCTGGGCCGGTGCGGCGCAATAGCCCGCGATAAAGGCCTCGTGGCCCGGCATGTCGGCGGCGACGTCGCGGATGACCCGCGCGACCGCGTCCATCCGCCGGTCCGTCAGCGTCACATCCACGGCATCCGCCAACGGTTCATAGGTCCGGGGGATGATGCCCTGTCCCAGCAACACCGCGATCCAGCTGGCCTCGCTGAACAGCTCATCCTCGTAGCGGAACAGCCGGCCCGTGGCCGCGAACAGGTCGATCTTGCGCGCGAGGCTGTCCGGGATCGTCATGTCCCGCACCTGAAGCCAGAAGGCCGTGTCGTCGCGCCGGGTCGCCTTGTAGTGCGCGATGATGAAGTCGCGGACCTGTTCGAACTGCTGGCGCGACAGGCGGTTGTACTCGGCGACCAGCAGGGGATCGCAGCGCCGGTCCGGCAGCATCGTCATCAGCCGTGAGATGCCGCTCTGGATCAGGTGGATGCTGGTCGATTCCAGCGGCTCCAGAAAGCCCGAGGCGAGGCCCAGGGACACGCAGTTCTTGACCCACTGCGCCTTGCGCCGTCCGGTCACGAACCGCAGCGGCCGGGGCTCGGCGAGGGGCGGGGCATCCAGCCCGGCCAGCAGTTCGTCGCGGGCCGTCTCGTCCGAGATATGGGTGCTGCAATAGACGTGGCCGTTGCCGGTCCGGTGCTGCAGCGGGATGCGCCAGCGCCAGCCGGCGCTGCCCGCTGTCGCGCGGGTATAGGGCGTCAGGGGCCCCACGTTCGGCGTGGGCACGGCCAGGGCCCGGTCGCAGGGCAACCAGTGCGACCAGTCCTCATAGCCGGCCTGCAGCGCCTGTTCGATGATCAGGCCACGGAACCCCGAGCAGTCGATAAACAGATCCGCCTCGATCCGGCGGCCATCGTCCAGGGTGACCGCCTCGACGAAGCCGTCCTCATTGCTCAGCGCCACATCGGCGATCCGTCCCTCATGACGCACCACGCCCCGGCCCTCGGCGTGGCGGCGCAGGAAGGCGGCGTACAGGCCGGCATCGAAATGATAGGCGTACTTCAGGCTCTGCAGCGCGGTCGGCGCATCCCGCCCGGGCTTCAGAAACCGGTTCTGTCGTGCCGCGACGGTGCACAGGCTGTAGTCCGCCAGCCGGGTGTCATCCCCCCCGGCGCGCCGCCTCAGCCAGTGCTGGTGAAACTGAACCCCCTCCATATCGACGCCGAACCCGCCGAATGGATGGATGTAGCGGTCGCCGATCCGGTCCCAGTTGACGAACTCGATCCCCAGTTTGAACGAGGCCTGTGTCTCGCGCATGAAGGCGGCTTCATCGATCCCCAAAAGGCCGTTGAAGCTCTGGATCGGGGGGATGGTCGCCTCGCCGACGCCGACCGTTCCGATCGCCTCGGACTCCACCAGAGACACCCGTGTCTGTCCGTGTCCGGTCAGCCGCGACAGCGCCGCCGCTGCCATCCAGCCGGCCGTGCCACCGCCGACGATCAGGATGTGGCGAAGGGCCTGCGGGGCGGTGTTTTCCGACATCTGCATGCGTCGACTATATCGGCTCAAAAGTCAGACAAAAGGGGCAAATGCGCTCGCCATCCCCCGGCCCGATCGCTAGGCTCGCGACATCAGCAGGGGTGAATGGCATGGTCGGTTTACACCGCCTTTTCGTAAGCGGTCTGGTTGCGGCCGCCCTGGTTCTGGCCGGGCCGGCTTCGGCCCGGCAGGAGGCTCCGCGCTGGAGCGCCAGCTGGGCCTCGGCCCAGATGGTGGCGGAGGGTGACAATGCCCTGCCGTCGGAGCCGGGCGACATCACCCTGCGCCAGATCGTGAGGCTGTCGGCGGGCGGCTCACGGCTCCGGGTCCGGGTCTCGAACCGCTTCGGAACCGAAGCGCTCCGTATCGGGGCGGGCCATGTCGCCCGGGCCGTGGCGGCCGGTCAGCCAGGGCTGCAGCCGGACACCGGACGGCGCCTCAGCTTTGCCGGTCAGGCTTCCACCGTTGTCCCGGCCGGGGCGGAGTATGTGTCCGATCCGGTCGATCTGGCCGTCGAGGCCGGGACTGACCTGGCGGTCAGTCTGCATGTCGCGGGCATGCCGGCGCGCCAGACCGGCCATCCGGGCGCGCGGGCGACCACCTTCGTGGCCCCCGGAAACCAGTCGACCGTCCTGACGCTGCAACAGGCGACCAGGACAACCCGGTGGTATCTGCTCTCGGCGGTCGATGTGGAGGCCGAGACCCCGGCGGTCATTGCCCTGTTCGGGGATTCGATCACCGACGGATATGGCGTCCTGCCCGACACCAACCAGCGCTGGTCCGACCATCTGGCCGTGCGGCTCCGCGCTGCGCCGGGGCTCGGGAATGCCGCCGTCATCAACCTCGGCATCGGCGGCAACCGCATCCTGCGTGACGGCCTCGGGCCCAATGCGGCGGCGCGGTTCGACCGCGATGTCCTGAACCAGTCCGGCGTGACCCATGTGGTGATCCTGGAGGGCGTCAACGATCTGGGGGGCCTGACGCGAGAAGCCCCGGTCACGCCCGAGGCCCACGCGGCCATCGTGCGCGACCTGACCGCCGCCTATGCCCAGATGGTCTCCCGCGCCCGCGAGCGCGGCATCGTCGCCATCGGGGCGACCATCATGCCGTTTGCCGGCTCGGCTTACTACCACCCCGGCCCCGAGACCGAGGCGGACCGTCAGGCCGTCAATGCCTGGATCCGGACCCCGGGCAATTTCGACGCCGTGATCGATTTCGACGCCATCACCCGCGACCCCGCCCGTCCGGAATGGCTGGCTGCGACCTTCGACAGCGGCGACGGCCTGCATCCATCGATGGCCGGTTACCGGATGATGGCCGAGGCTGTGTCGCTCGACCTGTTCCGGCCACGCCCATGATCCGGGGTGTCGTGCTCGCGGCACTGGCCGTCCTGGCCCTGGCACCCCCGGCCGGGGCGCAGGACCTGGCCCTGACCTTTGACGATCTGCCGGCCCACAGCGCCCTGCCGCCGGGCGAGACGCGGCTGGGCGTCATCGCGCGGCTGGTGGCCGCCATGGCTGACGCCGGGGTGCCACCCTCGATGGGCTTCATCAACGCCTCAGGGCTGGAGACCCGCCCGGAGGATCGCGCGGTCCTTAAGGTCTGGCGCGCGGCCGGCCACCCGCTGGGCAACCACGGCTGGTCGCATGCCAATCTGGACGCGATCGGCGCGGAGGCGTTCGCGACCGAACTGGTGGGCAACGAACCCCTGCTGGAAACCCTGGCCGGCGACACCGACTGGCGCTGGTTCCGCTATCCGTTCCTGGCCGAAGGGCTGGATCCGGCTGTCCGGCAGGCGGCGAGGGCGACCCTGCGCGAACGCGGCTACAAGGTCGCCAGTGTGACCATGGACTTCAGCGACTGGGCCTTCAACGAGCCCTGGGCGCGGTGCAAAAGCCGCGGCGACGCTGCCGGCATGGCCCGTCTGGAGGCCCTGTTTCTGGCGTCGGCAGCCGAGGCCTTCGATGCATCCCGTGCGCTGTCACAGCGTCTCTACGGGCGTGACATCCCCTATGTGGTGCTGATGCATGTCGGTGCGCTGGACGCCCATATGATGCCGCGGCTGCTCGCTCTTTTTCAGGCGAGGGGCGCGCGCTTCGTGACCCTGGATGAGGCCATGGCTGATCCCTTCTATGAGGCGGATCTCAAGGTCACGGCCAGTTCGGCTCCGCTGACGCTTGAGAACGCGGCCGTCGCGGCGGGTCTTGCCGTCCCCCGTCGGACGGAGGTCCGGACCGGGCTGGCCGATCTGTGCCGATAGGCGGAGACCCGGGACAGGGCGCGACAGCGTCCGACGAACCGGGGTCTCCTCAATCGATCAGGCTCACATCCCGGTCTGGCGCAGGCCTGCCATCAGGAAGTCGCTGATACGCCGCGCCAGCGTGGGGGTCATCGGGCCCAGAACGCCGCGACTGGCGGCCGGCAGATGGGCGGCGGGATCGCCGTTGGCCTCGAACACATAGTGGTCGAACATCTGACACCAGGCCTCGCGCTGCGCAGCCGGCAGGGCGCGGACCGTCATGACCGAATGGATCAGGGCCTCGAATGGCGACGGCGGAGCGCCCGAGGCTGTCCACCAGTAGTTGACCAGCAGGTTCAGCGGCGACAGCGCCTCGACCTGATGCCACCATAGCGGTGGGATATACAGCGCATCGCCGGGCTCCAGTTCTGCGGTCAGGGCATGGGCCATGGCCTCGGCAAAGCGGGGGAACCGCTCCAGGTCAGGGTTGCGCAGGGACACCATGCTCACCGGTTGTCCCGCGAGGGTGAAGTCCAGCGGTCCGACGTACAGGTTGTTCAGCTGGTTCGGCGGGAACAGGGTGAAGCGCCGTCGGCCGGCCCCGACGCAAGCGACATTGTCCGACAGGTCATAGTGGGTGGAAACGGTCGTGGCATTGCCGATCCACAGTCGGGGCAGCACGCGCGGATCCACGATCGGCAGGACATGGCTGGCCTCAAAGCGCGGCATACAGTCGGTCGCGGACGCCGCACCGACGTACCTCGCCCCGGCCTGTGGGTCGTCGCGCTCTGCCAGCAGCCGGTCGAGGGTTGTTCCCAGCGGCACCGCATGCCGTTCGAAATTCAGTCCGTTCACCGCGTCATTGTAGAAGAAGCGGCCGCCGATCTCGGGACGCCCGATGAAGGTCTCCAGAGGCCGTTCGCTCGCACCCGCCTTCAACAGGTCCACCAGCACCGCATCGCCCTGCTGCGCCGCCCGTACCACGGGCCAGTCCGCGACCTGACCCTTCAGGACCACGGGGGTATAGGCAGGGACGATCTCGCGCTCGAACGTCGCCCGGTCGACCGCGTCCCGGACGGGGATGGGGGCGGGACGGGGCAGGGTAGTGGGCTGGTCAGACAACATGGGCAAGCCACTCAAGAAAAAGGCCCCGACGGTCGAACCGTCGGGGCCGGAGTCAGCCGTCAGGAGACCGTCAGAACGTTCCGCGCACGATGAAGGTGAAGCGCCGGTCGTTCATGAACCACGACCGGCCTGTGGTCAGGAGGTCGTTGTTCAACACCTGGGAGGTCCGGGTGATCTCATTGGTCAGGTTCACCGCCTGGACACCGATCTTGATCCGGTCATTGACCGAGTAGAAGGCCGAGCCGTCCAGCTGACCGGTGGCCTCGTTCATGATCGGGGCGAACGGAACGATGACATCCCGTGGCGTGATCAGAAACTCCGAGCGCCAGGCGTAGGCCAGGCGCACGGCGAACGGGCCGCGCTCATAGAAGCCCGCCACGTTGACGGTGTGCTCTGACAGGTTCTGGAGCGGCAGCAGGCTGGTGTCGATGTTGGCCACCCGTCCCGCAGCGACGTCCGGATCGGTGTTGGACAGGGTGCTTTGCGGCACGCCCTCGGAGTCGATGTAGGTGTAGTTGGCGTTGAAGCCGAACCCCGCCAGCGACGGCGGCAGGATGTCGTCCAGCGTGTGCTGCCAGGCGACCTCGAAGCCCTGGACCGTGGCCTCGTCCGGCGAATTCACCGGGGTCGTCACCACGGCGTCGAAGGTCGCGCCGTTGTTGGTGAAGGCCTTGCGCTCGGTCCCGTTGGTGATCACGTCGGTCAGGGTCTTGTGGAACACCGAGAAGGTGAACGAGCCCGGGTTGCCATAGTACCATTCGAACGAGGCATCGAAGCTGTCGGCCTGGATCGGTTTCAGAAGCGGATTGCCGACCGCGAACCGTCCGGTCGGCCGGCCGTCCACGATGTCGAGATCGTTGGCGGACAGGTTGACGTTGAAGTAGTTGCGGGTCAGCCCGATGTCCGGCGGAGTGATGGCTTTCGAATAGCCGAACCGGAACACCCGGCCGCCGTCGAACTCGGCCCGCAGGTTGAAGCTCGGCAGCAGATAGTCGTAGGTGGCCTCCGCTGTATCCTCGGTGATCGCGCCGTTGGCAAAGGCGCGGGCAGCAGCCCGGTTCGCCGGTGAGACGAGGCGACAGAAGGGGGTCGGTGTCTGGCCGACAGGCGTGGCCGCACACTGCTCCTCGGTTGTGAAGGTCCCCCTCGGAAAGGCGAGAAAGCCCTGGGCCTGCCGGTCGGTGGTGGTATAGCGCAGGCCGATGTTGCCGCTCAGCCGGACCCCGTTTTCCAGCTCTCCGGCATAGCGGAGCATGCCGTAGAAGGCGTCGGTCTGTTCCTGGATCGGATTGATCTCGTTCCGGCGATACTGGGTGCCGGGGATGACGTCGCATCGCAGCGCCAGTGGCACCCAGTTCTGCGGACAGCCGTCTCCGCCCAGGCGGGCGCGCCACTCGTCCCCGACCAGCAGACCGAAGTCGGCATAAGCCTGATAGTTCTCGACGATGTTCTGGTTGTAGAACAGGCGGGGCTGGTCGCCGGTCGGGACCGGGACCTGGCCACGGAAGAAGTTCTGGAAGGCGAAAGGCTCGAACCGGGATCCGACCACGGTGCCCGCCGTCCCGGGCAGGCCCGGGCCGGGCTCCGGCACGCCGTCGGCGGAGTCGCTGAGCCAGACCGGCCCGCCGCCGCCCCACTGTTCGCTGATGACACCCCAGTTGTAGGCCGAGAACCGGGTCGTCTGTTCCCGCTCGGCGCGGCGATAGCCGAAGCGTACGGACTCCAGCCAGCTGTCCTCATCGAAGGTGTATTCACCGTCCAGCCGGACCGCCGTCAACTCACCCTCGCTGTCCTCGGCGTGGTCCATGTTGTTACGGACAAAGCTGTTGAACGGATTGCTGAAATTGTCGTTCGGCGCATTGTAGTAACGCGGGCAGTCCGTATCCGGTGTCGGGGGCGTCGCGGGGCACTGGGTGACCACGCCGTTCTCCGACGGCGGCAGGAAGTTGACGATGGGGGCATCATCGCCGCGCAGCTGGATCGAGGCGTTCTGATAGGTCGTCGCCCACAGGGTGGCGTCCAGCACCTCGACTGTCGACTCCACGCGCTGAAGGTCAAAGTTGAACTTCAGACGGTCCGTCGGTGTCCATTTGAAGTTGAAGCCATAGTCGGTCGTGATGTTCTCCTGGAACACGTCACGACGCTGGTTGTTGCTCTGCAGGCCAAAGGCGGGGTTGCGGTTGTCGCGCCCGCCCTGCTGGTCATCGCGCCAGCCGGTGGGACCGGTGATGGTGCCGTTGGTGAAGACCCCATCATCGCCGAAGTCGAAGGTCGTGCCCAGCACTGGCCGCGAATCCCCGTTGGAGGTCACATTGTCCGTCGCGATCTCGACCGCGTGCTCGGTCCAGGCCTGGGTCGCCTCCGAGCGCAGGAACTGCGCGGTTGCGATCATGGTCCGGTCCGGGCTGCGCCACTGGCCGGCAGCCGCATAGCCCGTGCGCTGGCGGTCGAACTCCTGCGACCGGAACGAGGCTCCGCGCGGGAAATAGACCGGCGTCGGCCCCAGATTGGTCCGCAGGGCGAAGTTCGAGATCTGCTGGCCGTCGCCGCGCGACTTCAGCTGGGAGTCGACGAAGTTGGCGAGCAGGCCGAACTCCCCGATTTCCGTGTCCCAGCGCTTGCTGCCCAGGACCGAATAGGTTGGCGTCCACTCTTCGATGAAATCGCCGTAGCTCATCTCGGCCGAGGCCGAGATCAGGTCGCCGGACTGGTCGAACGGGACGCGGGTGCGCAGATTGACCGTCCCGGCGATGCCCCCCTCGATCAGGTCGGCCGACTGGTTCTTGAACACGTCCACGCCGGCCAGGAGTTCAGAGGGAACATCCGCGAAGCCCAGCGCGCGGCCGTTGTTGGCGGTGAAGGCATCACGGCCGTTGAACTCGGAGCGCACGAAAGTCAGGCCGCGCACGACCACGCCGCTGCCTTCGACCGAGAAGTGGTCCGGGTCCACGCCGGCGGCGAAACGGTCAATCGATACACCGGGCACCCGCTGAAGGGCCTCGGTCACCGATCGGTCGGGCAGGGCTCCGATGTCCTGGGCGCTGATGGAGTCGACGAAGACTTCCGCGTTGCGCTTGATGTTCTGGGCGCTCTGCAGGCTGCCGCGAATGCCAGTGACGACGACTTCCTCGACCTGGGTCGCCTCATCGTCCTGCGGGGCCGGTGCCGTCTGGGCGAGGGCGGGTGACGCCGCGAGGGCCGTGGCGACGGCGAGTGCCGAAACGCCGTAGCGGATCGTCCCTCGACCCGGGCCTCCGGACGCACCTGTGGCTGTGGATTGGCGCATGTGTTTCTCCCCCGTGTTATTCTGTAACGTTTTGGTAACGCTACCATTACCAGAGTCATAGCCCAACGGATTGCGACCTTCAAGTGTCTGAGTAATGGCCGCCGTGCGACGGTAAGTCCCTGTTTTCGCTGCACTGCAATATTCATCATTGCGCTTGCCAAGCCGGGCCCGGACATGATCATCCTGCCCGCGTCGGGGAGCAGGATCGGGTATGTCGGGAACTGGAATCAGGCGGATCGTTATTGTCGGTGGTGGCACTGCCGGCTGGATGACAGCGGCGGCGCTTTCCACCCTGGTCAACCGACCCGACCTGTCGATCCAGCTGGTTGAATCCGAAGAGATCGGCACCGTCGGCGTCGGGGAGGCGACCATTCCCCATATCCGCAGCTTCAACCAACGGCTGGGCCTTGACGAGGATACGTTCATGGCGCGGACCCAGGCGACCTTCAAACTGGGGATCGAGTTCCGCGACTGGGCCCGGCTGGGGGATTCCTACATCCATCCCTTCGGGGCCTATGGCCGTTCGATCGACCGCGTCGGCTTCCATCATCACTGGCTGAGATTGCGTCGGGCCGGCACTGCGGCCGAGATTCACGACTATTCCCTACCGGTTGTCGCTGCCCGGATGGGCCGGTTCACCCGGCCGGGCACGGACCCCCGCTCGCTGCTGTCCACCTTCTCCTATGCCTTCCAGTTCGATGCGGGCCTGTACGCGACCTATCTGCGCGAACACGCCGAGGCCCGCGGTGTGGTCCGCACCGAAGGCAAGGTGACCCGGGTCGAACAGGACCCCGACAGCGGCCATATCCGCGCGGTCGAACTGGATCGTGGAGACCGGATCGAGGGCGATCTGTTCATCGACTGCTCGGGCTTTCGCGGCCTGTTGATCGAGGGGGCGCTCAAGGCGGGTTACGAGGACTGGACACAGTGGTTGCCCTGCGACCGCGCCGTCGCCGTGCCCTGCGATACGGTCGAACCCTCTGTCCCCTACACCCGGGCCACGGCGCTGGAGGCGGGCTGGTCATGGCGCATCCCGCTGCAGCACCGCGTCGGTAACGGCTATGTCTATTCCAGCGCCTTCCTGTCGGACGATCAGGCGGTCGAGCGGCTGCTGGGACGGCTGGAGGGACCGGCGCGGGCCGAGCCCCGGCTGCTGCGTTTCACGACCGGCCGCCGGCGGCGTCAGTGGCTGGGCAACTGCGTCGCCATCGGCCTGTCCAGCGGCTTCCTCGAGCCGCTGGAATCGACCAGCATCCACCTGATCCAGGCCGCCATCACCACCCTGGTCGAGCTGTTCCCCGACGCCGGTTTCGATCCGGCCGACGCCGACGAGTTCAACCGCGTCATGGATCTGGAGTACGACCGGATCCGTGACTTCCTCGTGTTGCACTACAACGCCACCGAACGCGACGACACGCCGTTCTGGGACCACTGCCGCACCATGGCGGTGCCCGACAGTCTGACCGAAAAGATGGCCCTGTTCCGCGAGCGCGGCGTGGTCGCCCGGTACCGCGACGGCCTGTTCCTCGAACCCAGCTGGCTGGCGGTCTATTTCGGCCAGCGGATGGAGCCCGACGCCTGGGACCCCCTCAGCGACCGCGCACCCGCTGGCCCGCTGGCGGAGACGCTCGAGACCCTGCGCACCTCGATCCAGCGCGCGGCGGCGGCCATGCCATCGCACGAGGCCTTCGTCCGCGCCTGCTGTGCCGCCAAGGCCCACGCATGAGGCCACCGGCGTCCGTGTTGATCGTCGGCGGCGGCTCGGCCGGCTGGATGACGGCCGCCGCCCTGTCGCGCGCCTTCGGTGCCCGGCTGTCCGTCTCTGTGCTCGAGGATCCGGAGGCGGTTCACGACACCGGCACCCTGGCCCCGTTCGAGGCGACCCTGCCGTCGCTCACCGCCTTCAATGCCTCGCTGGGGCTTGATGAGGCCGCCCTGATGGCCGCGACGAACGCGACCTTCCGGCTGGGCACCTGCTTTCGGGACTGGACCCGGCGCGACCGGGACTACATCCATCCGTTCAGTGAGATCGGCGGGGTGCTGGAGGGCGTGCCCTTCCATCACTACTGGCTGCGGCTGAAGGCGGCGGGCAAGGCCCCGCCGCTGGAAGCCTTCGCCCTCGCGGCTGTGGCCGCCCGGGCCGGGAGGTTCAGCCGCCCGTCCAACGATCCCCGCTCCGTCGCCTCGACCATGGCCTATGGTCTGCATCTGCAGGTGGCTCCCTATGTGGCGGCCTTGAAGGCGGGGGCCCTTGCCCGGGGCGTCAAGGCGATCGCCGGCACCTTCGCCGATGTCGAGCGCGGGGCCCAGGGCGACACCCTCGCTGTCATCGTGGCGCGTGACGGTCGGCGTTTCGAGGCTGACCTGTTCATCGATGCGTCCGGGCCGGCGGGCGATCTGATCCACCGGCTGGGGGCGACCTGTCTCGACTGGTCCCGCTGGCTGCCCTGTGACCGGATCGCCTGTTCGATGACCAGCGGCTCGCCCGGCCCACCCCTGACCGAGGCCCGGGCGGTCCGGACCGGCTGGTTAGGGCGCGTTCCCCTGCAGACCGGAACCGGCACGGCCCGCATTTCCGCCAGCGCCTTCGGCGGCGGCACAGGGGAGGGGACGCCCTTCACCAACGGCCGCCGTTCACAGACCTGGATCGGCAACTGCATCGCCATCGGTCTGTCGGCCACGACGCTGGAGCCTCTGGAGGCGTCGGGGCTGCATCTGGTGCAGAGCGGTGTCAGCAAGCTGCTGGGCCTTTTCCCGGCCGGCGGCCCCATGACCGCCAGCGCCGCCGAATACAACCGCTTGATGGCCGCCGAGGCGGACCGGCTGCGCGACCTGCTGATCCTGCACTATCACGCCAATGCCCGCGCCGGAGAGCCGCTGTGGGACGCCCTGCGCCAGACCGCGCCGCCCGAGGAACTGGCCCACAAGATCCGCATGTTTTCCAGCCGCGGCCGCATCAGCCTGTATGATGAGGAGACCTTTGAGGAGCCCGCCTGGGTTTCGGTCTTCCTCGGCCAGAACGTGATCCCGCGACGCTATCACCCGCTGGCCGACCATCGGCCGCTAGACGAGGTTCAGGCCCAGCTGGAGCGGATGCGGACGGTGATCGCCCGGGCCGCCGAGGCCATGCCGACCCATGAATCGGTCCTGTCCGGATCGCCCCTCACCCCCGCACTGTCCAGAGTCTCCTGAACCATGACGACCGACGATCGCATACGAAAAATCGCCATCGTCGGCGGCGGCACCGCCGGCTGGATGACCGCTGCGGCCCTCGGGAAGATTCTGGGCCCCGCCTATGCCGACATCACCCTGATCGAGTCCGAGGAGATCGGTACCGTGGGGGTGGGGGAGGCGACCATCCCCCAGATCCGCACTTTCAACACCATGCTGGGTCTGGACGAGGACGAGTTCATCCGCCGCACCCAGGGGACCTTCAAACTGGGCATCCAGTT
>JAIEQA010000136.1 GCA_019748095.1 Caulobacteraceae bacterium
GCACCGTCCGGCGCGATGCACGTTCGAGCGGACTTGATTCAGGACGGGTGTTGAAAAGGCGAGCGTTTTCGGGGGCATGCATCAACGCAGAAGCGAAAAAACCCTTATGGGTCAGATGAGGTTGAGGGCGGAAGCCGGACCGTGACGGGGCCTATGACGGCCTGCTGGCCCTCGGTCCCGCCACGGCCTCGCCGCCGGTGGGGCCCAAGCCGTAGTCGCGCCCCCGGGCCTCAGGGGCGGCGCGGCCGGTTCCGGCCGGTGATGACCCCCGTGATCGCCACCACCAGCCATACGGCCCCGATCAGGAGCACCAGATCGCTGACGATCCGCACCGTGCCGTAGAGGGCCAGGGTCGCGGCGGAGCGGGCGGTGGCCTCGGCCAGCCCCGCGGTCACACCCCCGGCGACCAGCAGGGCCAGGGGCAGGACCAGGGGTTTCAGGCGGCGGCGGTTCACCGCAGCGCCAGGGTGACCTGTTTGATGTCCAGATATTCGTCGATGCCGTGGGTCGAGCCCTCGCGGCCGTAGCCGGACGATTTGACCCCGCCGAAGGGGGCGACGGCGGTGGAGATCAGGCCGGTGTTGATGCCGATCATGCCGGCCTCGATGCGCCGGCCGATCCGCATCGCCCGGTCGAGGTCGCGGGTGAACAGATAGGAGGCGAGGCCGAACTCGCTGTCATTGGCCTTGCCCAGCACCTCCGCCTCGGTATCGAAGGCGAAGACGGGGATCAGGGGGCCGAAGGTCTCCTCGCGCCGGAACAGGACGTCGTCGCCGCCGAGCGTCACCGTGGGCTGGAAGAAGCGGCCGCCGAGCGCATGGCGGGCACCGCCGGTCAGGACCTCGCCACCCGAGGCCCGGACCCGCTGCAGATGGTCCTCGACCTTGGCGAGGGCCTTGTCCTCGATCAGGGGGCCGACTTTCACGCCGTCCTCGAAGGCCGGGCCAACGGGGATCTGCGCCACCGCCTCGGCCAGTTTCGTCGCCCAGGCGCGGGCGACCGAGGCCTGGACATAGACGCGGTTGGGACAGACGCAGGTCTGGCCGGCGTTGCGGAACTTGCCCTTGATGGTCTCGGCCACAGCCAGGTCCAGATCGGCGTCGTCGAACACGATCAGGGGGGCGGCCCCGCCCAGTTCCATCGACACCCGTTTCAGGGTCGGGGCGCACTGTTCCGCCAGTTTGCGGCCCACGGGCGTCGAGCCGGTGAAGGACAGTTTGCGGATCAGGGGCGAGGCCGTCAGGACGCCGCCGATCGTCGCGGCGTCACCGGTGATCACGCTGAGCGCGCCCTTCGGCAGGCCGGCCTGATAGGCCAGCTCGGCCAGGGCGATGGCGGTGAAGGGGGTCTGGCTTGCGGGCTTGACCACGGCGGTGCAGCCGGCGGCGAAGGCGGGACCCAGTTTCCGCGTCAGCATGGCCGCCGGGAAGTTCCAGGGCGTGATCAGGGCGCAGGGGCCAACGGCCTCGCGGAAGGTCAGGATGACGTGGCCCAGCGGACTGTCCTGGGTCTCGCCCAGGATGCGTTCGGCCTCGCCGGCGAACCATTTCAGGAAGCTGTTGGCATAGGCGACCTCGCCCCTGGCCTCCTCGAACGGCTTGCCATTCTCCAGCGCCATCAGGGCCCCGAGGCCGTCGGTGTTGGCGTCGATCAGGGCCGCCCAGTCGCGCAGGACTCTGGCGCGGGCGTGCGGGTCGGAGCGGGACCAGTCGGGGAAGGCGTCATGGGCGGCCTGAATGGCGCGCTCCGTGTCGGCCGCGCCGAGATCGGGGACATGGCCGAGGATTTCGCCGGTCGCGGGATCGTCGACGGCGATGCCGTCCGCCCCGGCGGGGATGGCCTCCCCGGCGATGAAGGCGTGCTGGCGCAGGAGCTTCAGACCGGCGTCGCGGGCGGCGGTGTTCATGGGTGACCTCTGACTTCTCCCTCCCCTTTATGGGGAGGGAGAGGATGCCTTCAACGCCTCAGTCGCCGATCGTGTCCAGATCACGGCCCCGGGTTTCGGGCAGGAACAGCAGGGCGACCAGGGCGGCGATCCCTGTGAACGCGACGGCGTACCAGAGGCCGAAATAGATATTCCCGGACCAGGCCACGAGGGCGAAGCTGGCCGCGGGCAACAGCCCCCCGACCCAGCCGGTGCCGACATGATAGGGCAGGCTCATGGCCGTATAGCGCACCCGGGTCGGGAACAGTTCGACGAGGGCCGCAGCCTGGGGTCCGTAAAGCGCCGTCGCCGCCACGATGAAGACCATCAGGATGGCGAAGATCATCGGCAGGTCGATCCGGTCAGGATCCGCGCGGTCAGGATAGCCCGCCGCCGTCAGGGCCCCCTTGATGCCGGCCTCGACCCCGGCCTTGGCGGTCTTGAGCTCTGCCGCGGCCAGACCCGCGCCCTCGACCGATGTGACCGTCGTCTCGCCGATCCGGACCACGGCGATCGCGCCCGGCGGGGCCGCGACATTGGTATAGGAGACCCCGGCGTTGGACAGCACGGTCTTGGCGATGTCGCAGGAACTGGCGAAGGCGGTCTTGCCGACCGGGTCGAACTGGAGCGCACAGGTGGCGGGATCGGCGACGACGGTCACGGGCGCGGACGCCTGGGCCTCGGCCAGGGCCGGATTGGCCGCCCGCGTAAGGGCCTGGAAGCCGGGGAAGAAGGCGACCAGCGCCAGGATCATGCCGAACAGCATGACGGGCTTGCGTCCGATCCTGTCCGACAGCCAGCCGAAGAAGACATAGAGGAAGGCCGACACCACCGTCAGCGCCAGCATGATCATGTCGACCGTGGCCACCTCCACCTTGAGCACCCGCTCCATGAAGAAGCGGGAGTAGAAATAGCCGCAGTACCAGACCGCGCCCTGGGCGATCATGATGCCGAACAGGGCCAGAAGGACGAATTTGCCGTTCTTCCAGGTCAGGAAGGATTCGCGGAACGGCGCGCGCCGGGCCCCGCCCTCGGCCTCCATCTTGCGGAAGGCCGGGCTCTCGTTGAGCTTCAGCCGGATCCACAGGGAGATGATCAGCAGGAAGATCGAGAGCACGAACGGAATGCGCCAGCCCCATTCATTGAACGCCGTCTCGCCCACGATGGCGCGGGTCGTCAGGATGACGGTCAGGGCCCCGATCAGGCCGAGGGCCGCCGTCGTCTGGATCCAGCCGGTCAGGTAGCCCCGTTTCGGGGCCGGCGAGTGCTCGGCCACATAGATGACCGCCCCGCCGTATTCTCCGCCGAGGGCAAAGCCCTGAAGGATCCGCAGCACGATCAGCAGGATCGGCGCGGCGATGCCGATCGCTTCATAGTCCGGCAGCAGTCCGATGCCGACCGTCGCCACCCCCATCAGGGTGATGGTGACCAGGAAGGTCTTCTTGCGCCCCGTCCTGTCGCCGAACCAGCCGAAGACCAGGGCGCCGAGCGGCCGCACCACGAAGCCGACACCGAAGGTCAGGAGCGCCAGGATGTATCCCGTCGCCTCACCCACATCGGCATAGAAATGGCTGGCGATCACCGCCGTCAGCGAGCCGAAAATGAAGAAGTCGTACCACTCGAACGCCGTCCCGGCGGCCGAGGCCCCGACGACGGTCTTCAGGCCGGGCTCACCCTTTTCGGCGTCAGGCGCGACATCGCCGGACGGTGTTCCGCTGTGGTCGGTCATAGGCTCCCCCGGGGCAGCGTCTGGTGCGTGCCTCGCCGGAACCTAGCGGGCACGGGGGAAGGCGGACAAGAAAAAACCCCGCCGTGCCGACAGCCCGGGGGGTCACGACCGGCACGGGCGACGTCAGCGCGGCGCGCGGGTGAGCGTTCCGGGGGTGACCACGGCTGTTCCCGGGCGCAGATCGGCCGGGTCGGTCGGGGCGGCGGCCTCGGGCGTGGCGAAGACCATCCGGGCGATGGTTCCGCCGCCGGGGGCAGGCAGCAGTTCGGCCTCGCCCCGCAGCTGTTTGGCGAAGGCCCCCATCAGGGTGCGGCCGACGCCCTGGAGGTCGACACCGCCGGGCCCGGGGCCGTCATCCTGGACCTCCAGCACACTGGTGTCGCCATGGACGCGGAACCGGACCTGAAGATTGCCGCCCCGGCCGGCGAAGGCATGTTTCTGGGCATTGGTGACCGCCTCGACCAGCCACAGGGCGAGCGGGGCGAGCTTGTCCGGATCGACGACCAGGCTGTCGGCGTCGATCGAACTGGTGACGACAGGGCCCCGGCCGGTTCCGCTGGCGACCAGCTGGCCGACCAGTTCGGTCATGAACTCGCGGGCGTCGGCCTGACGGATGTCGTCGCTCTGGTAGAGGGTGCGGTAGATCAGGGCGAGGGCCGAGATGCGCTGGCGGGTGTCGCCCAGCGCCGCCCGGGCCGGCTCATCCTTCAGCGCGCGCTGCTGCATCGACAGGAGGGAGGAGATGATCTGGAGGTTGTTCTTCACCCGGTGATGGATCTCGCGCATCAGCGCGTCCTTCTCCGACAGACTCTCCTTCAAGGACCGGTCACGCGCGGCGATGGCCTCGGCCAGTTCGTCCAGGGTTTCGGCCAGAACCCGGATCTCGGCCGGCGCATTGGCTGCCTGGACGGGGCGGACGGAATAGCGGCCACGCGTATAGAGGGCGGCGATCCGCTCCAGATAGTCGAGCCAGCGGATCACGATCCGTTCGGAGACCAGAATGACGGCCCCGAAGGCCGTGATCCAGGCCGCCAGCGGCAGCAGGAGCACGCTGATCGGATTTAGCCTCGCCCAGGACAGCAGGCCGGGGGACGGGGCCGAGATGACGACATAGATGTCGCTGTCGACGAGGGCGGCGGCGGCGTAGTCGCGTTGTTCCCCTCCGGAATCGCGGCCCTCGAAAGCGGCGGCCTGACCGTCCCGGGCCCGAACCAGCAAGGCCGACAGGCCTGCGGGGTCCAGACCGGAAAAGGCGCGGACGTCGGTGGCCACAAGCACGCGCCCGGTCGCGTCGGTGAGGGCGGCCTCGGCCCCCTCGGGCAGGGCCGGGTCGGTGACGTCGGGCTGGAGCTTCGCGAGCGGGAGAGTCGCCGTCATGGCCCCGGCGAAAACTCCGGCAGGCTGCTCGCGGCGGACGCCAAGCACAAGGGCGGGTGTGGGGTCCAGGGCCCGGGACGCGCGGGTCAGGACCAGGCCCTCGCCCCCGGCCAGTCTCCGGAACCAGGGCTCGGCTGCGACCCCGGGGGGGCCGGCCACGCCGGCGGCCCCCGATGCACAGAGCACGCGGCCGTCTGACCCGAACCGGTAGAGTCCGTCGTAGCCGTCGAGCTGTTCCACCAGAACGGTCAATCGGGCCGGACAGGCCGGGCCGGTCGACTCGGAGGCAAGGGCCAGGAGCAGGACGGAGGCAGAGGACAGGCGGGCCTCGGCCGCCCCGGCGGTCCGTTCCGCCGCCTGCAGCAGGTCCAGCCGGCGGTCTTCCGACTGGCGGCGGAACTCCCCAAGGGTCTCAAACGCGCCGAGCAGAAGAATGGGCAGAAGGGCCATGGACATGGCGAGGCCCAGCCGGAAGCGGATGCCCTGCACCTTCGCGGGACCGCCGGCGCGTCCCCAGAGCCGCGCGATGGAACGCGCGGCCGGCCCGTTCCGCGACGACGACACGTTCAGGCTTGCCGCGCGCCGCTCAGACGGTCGGCGTCTGCGAGAATCGAGCGCATGGCGTCGCCGGCGGGACGACCGTCACGGCCATAGCCCCCGCGCTCCAGCGTCGCCTGCAAGGCCTTTCGGGCCCGGCTCACCCGACTTTTGACCGTACCGACCGCGCACTGGCAGATCTCGGCCGCCTCTTCATAGGCAAAGCCCCCGGCACCCACCAGAACCAGCGCTTCGCGCTGTTCGGCCGGGAGGGTGTTCAGGGCCTGACGCAGTTCGTCCAGCGCCACCGGCGCTTCCGGATCATCGACGGCCACGAGGGTCCGCTCGGCGGCCTCCTGGTCCAGCTGGGTCGAGCGCCACGAGCGGCGCTTCTCCGAATAGAACTGGTTGCGAAGGATCATGAAGGTCCAGGCCTTCATATTGGTGCCCATCTGATAGGAGGCGCGGGCATCCCACGCCTTCATCATGGCGTCCTGGGCCAGGTCGTCGGCCGCGGTCGGGTCACCGGTCAGGGTCCGGGCGAAGGCGCGGAGGTGGGGGATCAGATGCACAAGTTCGCGCTTGAACCCCTCGTCGTCGGCCGACGGGGGCTTGGGCGCTGTAGATCGGCCGGACACGCTCACGTCTTGTCCTCGCCCGACTTGCGCTCGTCCGCACGGCGCAGGATCTCCAGAAAGGCGTCCGGCACCGGTTCGTTGACGACTTCGTCGAACAGGTGGCGCAGCTTCACGCCGATCGCCTGCTGGCGCAGGCGCGCTTCTTCCAGCGAGGGCTCACCGGCACCAGCTTCGGACGCTGCGCGGGGTTTCCGCGAGTCAGGGGAATCGATCATGGAAATGTCGGCTGCCAATCGTTGATCTCATTCACGGGACGCGCCGGTCTTGCGCCGGGGCTTGTTGTTCAGCCGCTCAACGTCGCCCCGATAGTCCGGTTCCGTACTGGCACAGGAATTATGGTCAAGCTGGTTTTCAACTCGGGAACCGTGGCCGTTGTGATACGTTTGGCCACCATCACGCACCCCGACGAGGGTGCGTCCGCTTGATTTCCCGGGGACTTTCCAGATGAGCCTTCTCGCCAGACTCGCGCCGCACCTGCCCTATGTCCGCCGTTATGCCCGGGCCCTGACGGGGGATCAGGCGACGGGCGACAACTATGTGCGCGTGGCACTGGAGGCCCTGGCCGCCGGCGAGCGACAGCTGCCCCCGGACATGACCCCTCGCGTGGCCCTGTATCATGTGTTCCACGCCATCTGGTCCTCAACGGGCGCGAGACTGGAAGACACCAGCGGCCTTGAGGGCCAGGACGACACGGCGCGCCGCCTGATGCGCATCGCGCCCCGGTCGCGCCAGGCCTTCCTTCTGACGGCGCTGGAAGGGTTCACCCCGTCCGAAGCGGCCCAGATCCTGTCGTCCGATGCTCATGCGGTCGAACGGCTGATCGGCGAGGCCCAGGCCGAGATCGACGCAGAACTGGCCACTGACGTGCTGATCATCGAGGACGAGGCCATCATCTCCGCCGATATCGAGAGTCTGGTGCGGGAGCTGGGTCACACTGTGACGGCGACGGCGACCACCCACGACGAGGCGGTCGATGCGGTGGCACGCCATCGCCCGGGTCTGGTCCTCGCCGATATCCAGCTGGCCGACGGTTCGTCGGGCATCGATGCGGTCAAGGACATCCTGAAACGCTTCGATGTGCCGGTGATCTTCATCACCGCCTTCCCGGAGCGTCTGCTGACCGGGGAGCGGCCGGAGCCCACCTTCCTGATCACCAAGCCGTTCCAGCCCGAGACGGTCAAGGCGGCCATCAGCCAAGCCCTGTTCTTCCATCCCGGCCGGGAAAAGGAAGCGGCCTGATCGCAGGCCCGTCCGACCGGACGAGGATGCCCCGCCGGACACACCGGCGGGGCATTTTCATAGTGCGTCCGGCCCCCGTTCAGGGAGGTCAGGTCGACGGGTCGACGCTGACGGTCGGCGCATTGACGTTGGGGGCCTCACCTGTCGGCAGGTTGGCGGGTTCGCCCGTCGCGGTCGTGGGCGCGTCGGCCGCCGGGAAATCCGCCCCGGCCGAGAAGGCGGCCGCATCGACGGCCTGTTCGGCGGCATTCGGGTTCTGGGCGGCGAAACCGCTGTTCGAGACGAACCACATACCGATCAGAAGAATGGCGGCTGCCCCGCCTGAAATAATGAGCAGCCACAGGATGCGTTTCCCGGGCCGGGCCCCGCGAACATACTGTGCGGCGACCGGACGGCCCTCATGCACGGCATCGGCGGCTTCGGTGTGGGGATCGGGCGTCGACATGGCAGCTCCAGGGATGATTCAGGCTCCTGTAACGTTCCGGCCAGGGTCGCCGTTCCCTCGACCGGGACCGGGCCCCGGATCGGGAACCTATTGCGCGACGGTCCGTTCTGACGGTGCAGAGGCGGACATGTCCCCCCCCCGACCCCCCCGGCGAAAGCCGGCGTTCGCCCCTGCACCTCATTCTCGACGATGCCCAACTGAGGCGACCCTTGCGGGTCGCCTTTTTCTTTGGCCTGACCGCCCGCCTGCGCCATTATGGGTCTGCAAAAACAACGAACCGGGAGACGACCATGGCCCAGACCAACCGCCAGTGGGTGCTGCGACAGCGCCCCGAGGGCCTGATCAAGGACACGGATCTGGAACTGATCGTCACGCCCCTGCCCGATCTGGCCGAGGGTCAGCTGCTGATCCGGACGATCTATCTGTCGCTGGACCCGACCAACCGGACCTGGATGAACGATGCCGTCGGCTATCTGCCGCCCGTGGGCCTCGGCGATGTCATGCGCGGCCTGACCCTGGGGGTAGTGGAACAGTCACGGTCGGAGCGGTTCGCCGTCGGCGATCTGGTGACCACGGCCATGGGCGGCTGGGGCGACTATGGCATTGTCCCCGACAGCGGCGTGTCGCGAGTCCACCGCGCCCCGGGCCTGCCGCTGACGGCCAATATGTCGGTGCTGGGCATGACCGGCCTGACCGCCTGGGCGGGGGTGACGGACGTGCTCCGGCCGGAGCCCGGCCAGACCATGGTGGTTTCGGCCGCCGCCGGGGCCGTCGGCTCCATCGCCGGCCAGATCGCCAGACAGAAGGGTGCCCGGGTCATCGGCATCGCCGGCGGACCGGACAAATGCCGCTGGCTGGTCGACGATCTCGGGTTCGACGCCGCCATCGACTACAAGAACGAGGACGTGGGCGACGCGCTGGACCGGTTGGCTCCGGACGGCATCGATCTGAATTTCGAGAACGTCGGCGGCGACATCATGATCGCGGTGTGGAACCGGCTGAACATCCACGCCCGGATGGCGGTGTGCGGCATGGTCTCGGCCTACAATGCCACCCGGCGTCCGCCCTCGCCGGACCTGAGCCGCCTGATCACCCACCGGATGACGATGCAGGGCTTCCTCGTCATGGACTATGCCCCGCGTGCGAAGGAGTTCATCGCCGAGGTCGGCCCCCTGCTGGCCTCCGGCAAGGTCCAGTGGAAGGTGCATGTCGACAACGGTCTGGAGGGCGCGGTCACCTCGCTGAACCGACTGTTCACGGGCAACCACGACGGCAAGCTGCTGGTGCGTGTGTCCGAAGAACCGGCCGGGTGACGCGGTGAGCGATCCCCTGCACGTCCATTTCGAGGATCTGGAGATCGGCCAGGTCCTGCAGCTGGGAGCCTGCGCCGTCGACGAGGCGGCTATCACGGTCTTCGTCGACCATTTCGCGCCGGGATGGGACCTAGCCTATGGCGCGCCCGACGCCCTGGTCTATGCCCTGTGGAGCCGGCTGCATTCGGACAAGTCGGCCGGCTGGGCCCAGACCAAGCTGCTGGCCGTGGACGGGCTGCGCTACATGCGCAATCCGCCCGCCGGTGAGCTTCTGCGAGGCCGGATGACGGTGATGGGCAAGGACCCGGTCGGCGACGAGAAGGGCATCGTCATCGCCCAGCATGACCTGCTCGACGAGGGCGGCCGGCTGGTCTTCTCGTGCCTGACGCGGGGGTTGTTCGTCAGAAGGTGAACGGTGGCTGGTGGCTGGTGGCTGGTGGCTGGTGGGATGATCCAGTCGCCCCCCAATCACCAATCACCAGCCACTCGTCTTAAGCGTTGGCCGCCGTCGGCATTTCGCTGGCGCGCTGGAAGGCCATGGCGATCAGACGGTCCCAGCCCAGCAGGGACACGAGGTGGGCGTAGATCTGGCCAAGGGCACCGTTGTCGCGCAGTTCGGCCAGTTTCTCGGCCGGCAGGGCTTTCAGCTTGTCCTCGGAGACGGCGAAATAGTCGGCCAGCTTCTGGGGCTCACCCGGCTCTCCACGCTCGTTGCGCGGCGTGAACACGGCCTCGCGGACGTCGAACAGGTCCAGATCGGTCAGCAGCTTGACGAAGCTTTCGGTGCGCTGGCGCTCCTGCTCGAAATTGTTGCAGAACTCCATGGCCTGGGTGACGTAGTCCGACGGCTTGCCGTCCTGGAACAAGGGGGCCTGGCCACCCTCGACGATGAAGGGCGCCGCGCGGTCGATGCACAGGATCAGACGCTGGGCCTGCTGGTCATTGGCGAAGACGAACGGGTAGCGGCGCACATAGGCCGGGATATAGGCCTCGGGGCGGAAGTCGCCGTTGGCGTGGACGTACAGGTTTTCACCCTGGCGCAGGCCCATGACGGCGACGGGCTGTTTGGTCTCGCCCAGGAACACGACCGGGTAGGACAGGGCGGCCGGGGCGAACTCCGTGACCGTCAGCGGCACCACATGGGAGGCGGCGACGAAGGCATAGGGTTTGTCGACCGGATTGACACCCAGCGTGCCGTGAACCTCGCTCGAGAGCGGCTCCGGCCTCGAATAGAACAGGACGTTGCCGTCAAGCGCGGCTTGCGGGGTGGTGGTGGTGGTGTCGGTCATGGACGCGCAGGCTCTGGAATGACGGAAAGGCGGGCGTTCTAGCCGAACCGGTCCGCCGCCGCAAACCGGCTCGCCCGCCGGGGGGCCTGCCTGCGCCCACAACAGCGGTTGCGAAGATCGCCGCCCCGACCTAGCTGTTGGTTATGGGGTCAAGTTGCAGCCATTCGCACGACGAGGCCGGCCTGAGTGCCGGAGAGATCGGTCAGGCACTGACGGCGGCAGAAGCCCGCTGCGCGGGCCAGGGCGAGCGGCTGACCGCGCCGCGCCGACGGGTTCTGGAGTTGCTGCTGCAGGCGGGCGAGGCCGTGAAGGCCTATGACCTGATCGCGCGGTACGGCCTGGACGGCGTGGCCGCCAAGCCGCCCACCGTCTATCGGGCGCTGGATTTTCTGGAGCGGGCCGGTCTGGCCCACCGGATCGCCTCCATCAGCGCCTATGTCGCCTGTTCGGCAGGGGACCGCGCCCATGCGGCGGCCTTTCTGATCTGCGACTGCTGCGGGGCGACCGAGGAGGTCACACCCCCCGAGGGCGAGGCGCTGCAGCGCGCGGCCGAGGCGGCCGGCTATGTGATCGAACGGACCACGATCGAGGGCCATGGGCGCTGCGGCGCGTGTCGGGTCGCCGCATAGCGGGCTTCCCGCTGGCGTCCGGCCCGCCCCGCCCCTAAGTTCCCCGGATGGACGCCGCCCGGCTCTCCCCGCCCCGTCGCCTGACCGTCCCCATCACCAGCCGGTGGGGCAGCGGAGACATGGCGGTTCTGGATTTCGGCGATCCAGGCCGGCCGGTTGATCTGATCTTCAGTCACGCCAACGGCTTCAATGCCGCCACCTACCGGTCGCTGCTGGCCCCGCTGGCCTCGTCCCTGCGCATCCTGGCCCCGGACCTGAGGGGTCACGGTGCCAGCCGGCTGCCGATCCGGACCGAAGGGCGGCGCGACTGGCACGATCATCGCGACGACCTGGCCGCCCTGCTGGACGCCTTCCCGGGCCCGCCCGTGGTCATGGCGGGGCATTCCATGGGCGGGACGGCCAGCCTGCTGGCCGCCGCCGAGCGGCCCGACCGGGTGGCGCAACTGGTGCTGTTCGATCCCGTGATCTGGGCGGGGGCCACGGCCATGGTGTTCCGCCTGCCCCTGTTGCGGCGGCTGTCCGACCGGATTCCGCTGGTGCGGGGGGCCCTGCGGCGTCGGGCGCGGTTCGACAGTCGCGAGGCCGCGCTGGAGGCTTACCGCGGCCGGGGGGCTTTCACCGGGTGGCCTGATCCGGTGCTGATCGACTATATCGGCGACGGACTGCGTCCCGAGCGCGAGGGGTTCGCCCTGAGCTGCGCGCCGGAATGGGAAGCCTCGAACTATATGGCCCAGGGTCACGACCCGTGGCGGGCCATGCGGGCCTACCGCAAGCCGGTCCGCATCCTGAAGGCCGCGACCGGGTCGATCACCCAGGTGCCCGACCGGCCGCGCGGTCTGGATCACGTGACCGCCGAGACCGTTCAGGGGACCGGACACCTGTTTCCGATGGTCCGGGCCGACATCGTCCGCGACGCCCTGTTCGACGCCGCCGTCTAGACGGCGATCCGGGGCGCTCAGCCGCCCGTCTTGCTCTCATAGTCGGCCCGGTCGCGGGCGGTGGCGGCGTCCCGGGCGGCGCGTTCGGCGGCCAGACGATCCTCGATCGCCAGCAGTTCGCGATTCTGCTGGTCCGAGGCCTCGGCCCGGGTCACACCCTCCGGACGCCCCGTGATGTCGGGCAGATAGAGCGGCTGGACGCATTCGCGACCCTCGGCATACCACCAGCGGCCGGTCTGTTCGCACTTCTCGGCCGGGGCGACGTAGAACCGCTCATAGGCCAGGGCACCCGAGATCAGCACCGCGAACAGGCTGAAAAACAGGATCGAGAGACGACGCATCGTCAGAAAGCGATTCATCGCAGTGTCCGTTCTCTCTGCGACGCCGGATCACGTCGCGTTACATTGACAGGCCCGTTCGAGCGTTCCATTCCCTGCCGCAACATTCCGGCGATCCTATGGACAGTCAAACATGAAGGTTCTCGTCCCCGTCAAACGGGTGATCGACTATAACGTCAAGGCCCGCGTCAAGGCGGACCAGACCGGCGTCGACCTGGCCAACGTCAAGATGAGCATGAACCCGTTCGACGAGATCGCCGTCGAGGAGGCCGTTCGTCTGAAGGAAGGCAAGGAGCACCATGCCGCCGGGACCGCGACCGAGATCGTGGTGGTCTCCATCGGCGTGACCCAGGCCCAGGAGACCCTGCGCACAGCCCTCGCCATGGGGGCCGATCGCGGCATCCTGATCCAGTCCGACGCCGATCTGGAGCCCCTGGCTGTGGCCCGGCTGCTGGCCGCCGTGGTGGCCGAGGAGAAGCCGGATCTGGTCCTGATGGGCAAGCAGTCGATCGACGGCGACAACAATGCCGTGGGCCAGATGCTGGCCGCCCTGCTGGACTGGCCTCAGGCCACATTCGCCGCCAAGATCGAGATCGCCGGCGGCAAGGCCACGGTGACGCGCGAGGTCGACGGCGGCATCCAGACCCTGTCGGCGGCCCTGCCGGCCGTGGTGACCGTGGACCTGCGCCTGAACACCCCGCGCTATGCCTCCCTGCCCAACATCATGAAGGCCAAGAAGAAGGAGATCGCCATGAAGGCGGTCGCCGACTATGGCGTCGACACGGCCCCGCGCCTGACGGTGGTCAAGGTCACGGCCCCGCCGACCCGTTCGGCCGGGATCAAGGTGGCCGACGCCGCCGAACTGGTGTCCAAACTCAAGACTGCGGGAGCCCTCTGATATGGCCGTCCTCGTCATTGCCGATCACGACGGTTCGGCCGTCCGCGACACCACCCACAAGACCGTGACGGCCGCCCTGGCGCTGTCGTCCGATGTCGATGTGCTGGTGGTCGGTCAGGGTGCCAGATCCGCCGCCGACAGCGCCGGGAAGATCACCGGCGTCCGCAAGGTGCTGCTGGCCGAGAGCGGCGAGCTGGGCCACACCCTGGCCGAGGCCGTGACCGCGACCGTCGTGGGCCTGGCCGGCGGCTATGAGGCGATCCTGTCGCCCGCCTCGATGGACGGCAAGAACTTCATGCCCCGCATCGCGGCAAAGCTGGACGTCTCGCCGATCTCGGACATCATCGAGGTCGTCTCGGCCGACACCTTCGTGCGCCCGATCTATGCCGGCAATGCGCTGGAAACGATCCGGTCGTCCGATGCGAAAAAGGTCATCACCGTGCGGCCGACGGCGTTCGCCCCGGCGGCCGAGGGTGGCTCCGCCCCGGTCGAGGCCGTGGCAGGCAGCGATGCCGGCAAGGCCGCCTTTGTGGGCGAGGAGATGATCAAGTCCGATCGCCCCGATCTGGGCGCGGCGAAGATCGTCGTCTCCGGCGGCCGGGCCCTGGGCTCCGCCGAGGAGTTCTTGGCCGTCATGGACCCGCTGGCCGACAGGCTGGGGGCCGCCGTCGGGGCCAGCCGCGCGGCCGTCGACGCGGGCTATGCGCCGAACGACTATCAGGTCGGCCAGACCGGCAAGGTCGTGGCGCCGGGCCTGTACATCGCCATCGGCATCTCGGGGGCCATCCAGCATCTGGCGGGGATGAAGGACTCCAAGATCATCGTTGCCATCAACAAGGACGCCGACGCGCCGATCTTCCAGGTCGCGGACTATGGCATCGTCGGCGACTACAAGACCATCGTGCCGGAGCTGATGGCCGCTCTGGGCTGACGCTGGTCCACGCTATCGAACGGGGGCGCGGTGCCGAAAGGCCCGCGCCCTTTTTCATGCCTGACGTTGAGACCGCTTGACTCATTTCGACGTTTAGCTAATTGTCTCAACGTGACCCAAGTGTTCAAGGCCCTCTCTGACCCGACGCGCCGTCGTGTGCTCCAGCTTCTGCGGCAGGGGCCGATGAGCGCGGGCGATCTCGCCGACCGGTTCGACGTCTCCAAACCGACCATGTCGGCCCATTTCGCGGTGCTGAAGGAAGCCGATCTGGTCCACGCCGAGAAGGCCGGAAAGTCCATCATCTATCATCTGAAGCTCTCGGTGCTCGAAGAGGCGCTGCTGGGCTTCGTCCATTCGTTCGGCCTCGACGCGGAAGCGCCGGAGCCCAAAGAGGAGCCTGCGAAATGAACAAGGACCTGATCAACAGCCTTGCCTGGGGCGGCGGAATCGTCGCCCTGGCGCTGGCTTCAACCCTCGCGCGCACTCTCGGCCATATCGACCAGGAGACGACGCTGCGGATCGTGCTCGGGGCCACCGGTCTGATGATCGCCTCGTTCGGCGACCGGATACCCAAACGGTTCGTCGCGGGTGCGGGTGCCCGCAAGGCCCAGCGTGTGGCCGCCTGGTCGATGGTGCTGAGCGGTCTGATCTACGCCGGTGCCTTCATCTTCGCGCCGATCACGTCGGCGGTCATGATCGGCGGCGGCGCGGTGGTGACAGGGATGGCCCTGACCTTCGGCTACTGCCTGTCGCTGCGCAGCCGGGCCAGCGCCGCCTGAAGCGGGAGATGGGCCGGCTCGCCGTCAAACTAACTCCGGGAGCCTCGGCCGACCGCATCGACGGCTGGGACGTCGACCCGGAAGGCCGGCCGGTCCTGAAGGTGCGCGTCCGGGCCCGCCCGGTCGAGGGGGAGGCCAATGCCGCCCTGATCCTTCTGCTGGCGAAAGCGCTGGGTCTGTCCCGGTCGTCGGTGTCGCTGGCGCGCGGCGGACAGTCCCGGCTGAAGATGATCGAGGTCGACGGTCTGGACGATACGGAGCTCCGCACCCGCCTTACCGATCTGTAATGTTTCCGCCTTTGACGGACGGCTTTTGAAGCTTTTGTAATCCCCCCGTTCGATGCCGCCGGCATCACAGGGGAGCGTTCCATGATCCGTCACGCCTTGCGGGGGCCCAGCCTCGCCGTCGTCGCCTGCGCGCTGTCGCTCGCGGCCTGCGCCACCACCGAAGGGGCGGGCGCGCCCTCGGCTGATGGGTCCAGCAGCGGCGGGGCCGACAAGGCCCGGACCCTGCCGGCGGGCCTCGACTATGCCGCCAATCGCGATCCCTTCCCCTCGACCTACCAGCCGCTGCCGCGTGACAATGTCGCCATCGTCGGGGCCACGGTCTTCACCGGAACGGACCGGCGCATCGAGAACGGCGTGGTTCTGGTGTCGGACGGCAAGGTCGAGGCCGTGGGCCCGGCCTCGACGCCCGTGCCCGCCGGCTACCGCGTCGTCGACGCCCGGGGCCGGTTCGTCACCCCCGGCATCATCGACGTCCATTCCCATCTCGGCGTCTATCCCTCGCCCGGCGTGACCGGCATGAGCGACGGCAATGAGGCCACCAGCCCGAACACGGCCCAGGTCTGGGCCGAGCATTCGATCTGGCCCCAGGACCCGGGCTTCAACACCGCCCGCGCCGGCGGGGTGACGACGCTTCAGATCCTGCCCGGCTCGGCCAATCTGTTCGGCGGCCGGGCCGTCACGGTGCGCAACATCCCGTCGATCACCATGCAGGGCATGAAGTTCCCCGGAGCCCCGTACGGGGTCAAGATGGCCTGCGGCGAGAACCCCAGCCGGGTCTACGGGTCGCGCAACCAGTCGCCGGCGACGGGCATGGGCAATGTGGCCGGTTACCGCGCCGCCTTCATCGCCGCCCAGGACTATCGCGACAAATGGGACAAATGGCGTGAGACCGGCGAGGGTTCGCCCCCGACCCGCAACCTGCAGAACGAGACCCTCGCGGGCGTTCTGGACGGCACGATCATGGTCCAGAACCACTGCTACCGCGCCGACGAAATGGCCGTAATGATGGACATCGCCGAGGAGTTCGACTTCCGCATCACCGCCTTCCACCACGCCATCGAGGCCTACAAACTGGCCCCGCAACTGGCCGCCGCCGGGATCTGCGCCGACATGTGGACCGGCTGGTGGGGCTTCAAGATGGAGGCCCTGGACGCGGTCGAGGAGAACGCCGCCCTCGTCGACGCCCAGCCCGGCTCCTGCGCCGTCATCCACTCCGACGACGCCCAGCTGACCCAGCGGCTGAACCAGGAGGTCGCGGCGGCGCTCGCCGCCGGCCGTCGCGCCGGGATGACGATTTCCGAGGAACGGGCCATCAGCTGGATCACCTCCAACGCGGCCCGCTCGATCGGCATCGCCGACGAGACGGGCTCGCTGGAACCCGGCAAGCGCGCAGACGTGGTGATCTGGAGCGCCAATCCGTTCAGCGTCTACGCCCGCGCCGACCAGGTCTATATCGACGGGGCCCTGACCTTCGACCGGATGGACCCGCGCTACCAGCCCCAGTCCGATTTCGAGCTGGGCCAGCCCGGCTATGGCCTCCGCGCCGCCACCATCGCCGCAGGAGCCCGTTGATGCGCCGTCTCAGCCTGATTTCACTGGCCGCGCTCGCGCTGTCGGCCCTGCCCGCCCTGGCCCAGGAGCTCACCGCCATCACCGGCGGCCGGGTCCTGACCGGGACCTCCGTCATCGAGAACGGCACGGTGGTGATCCAGAACGGCCGGGTCGTCTCGGTCGGCACCGGAGCCGCCCCGTCGGGGGCCCGGGTCATCGACGCCCGCGGCAAGGTGGTGACGCCGGGCTTCGTGGTGGTCGACGCCGGCCTCGGGGCGTCCGAGATCTCCTCCGTCGGCGGATCGGACGACCTGTCGAACCGCGCCAACACCATCTCTGCCTCTTTCGATGTCAGCTATGGCCTCGACCCCTGGTCCTTCACCCTGCCGGTGGCCCGTCTGGGCGGGATCACCCGGGCTGTGGTGATCCCCGGTCATCCCGGATCCGGCGGGGGTCACGCCCACCAGGACGATTCGGACTTCGCCGGGGCCGGCGAAGGAGGTTACCAGACGCCCGGCCTGTTCGCCGGAACCGCCTCCATCATCCATCTGGCGGCGGGAACCGACATCCTCGTCCGCCCCCGGGTGGCCATGGTCGCCCCCTTCGGCGAGGCCGGAGCCGGCATCGCCGGCGGTGCCCGGGGAGCCCAGTTCATCCAGTTCAGGGAGAGCCTCGCGGAGGTGCGGCTCTTCGCCCGCAACAGGGCGGCCTATGACCGTGCCGGTCTGCGCGACCTGTCGCTGTCCCGCGCCGATCTGGAAGCCCTGATCCCGGTCGCCAACGGCACCCTGCCGCTGATCGTCACGGTCCGCCGGGCCGCCGACATCCTGCAGGTCCTGCGTCTGGCGCAGGAAGAGGGCGTGAAGATCATCCTCGACGGGGCCGAAGAGGGCTGGCTGGTCGCGCCGCAGATCGCGGCGGCGGGCGTGCCCGTCCTGATGAACCCGATCGACAACCTGCCGGGCAGCCTGGAGACCCGCGCGGCCCGGATGGAGAATGCCGCCGCCCTGAACGCCGCCGGCGTGGTGATCGCCATCAAGGGCAATGGCGTCCACCGGGCCCGCGAGGCGCGCTTCAACGCCGGCAACGCCGTGTCGCACGGCCTGCCGTTCGGTGCGGCCATCGCCGCCCTGACGGTCAATCCGGCCCGGATCTTCGGCATGGGTGGTCAGTTCGGCGAACTGCGCACCGGGGCCGCCGCCGATGTGGTGGTCTGGGACGGCGACCCGCTGGAGCCCCTGTCCTCGGTCACCGCCAGTTTCATCAACGGCCAGGAACAGTTGTTGAGCAGCCGCCAGATCCTGTTGCGCGACCGCTATCGCAACGGCGGCCGCCCGGACAGGGGGATGCCCCTGGCCTACGGTCAGTAAAGCCCTCTCCCTCCCCCTTCGGGGGAGGGTGGCTGAGCGTAGCGAAGCCGGGTGGGGGCTGCAGGGCGAACTGGCGACGATCTGTGCCGGATCACTTCGCCGCCCCCACCCCGTCGCTGCGCGACGACCCTCCCCGTTCCGGGGAGGGAGAGGTATAGGGCTCTCCATGTCCGCGCCCCGCATCTTCATCGACGCCGATGCCTGTCCGGTGAAGGCCGAGGTCTATCGCGTGGCCGAGCGCTACGGCCTGACCGTGCTCGTGGTGTCGAACAGCTGGATCCAGACGCCCCGAACGGCCTGGATCGAACAGGTCGTGGTCGATGCCGGGCCGGATGTCGCCGACGACTGGATCGCGGAGCGGGCGGGACCGGGCGACATCGTCGTGACGGCCGACATCCCCCTGGCCGATCGCTGCCTGAAGGCGGGGGCCCAGGCGCTGAAGTCCAACGGCCAGGCCTTCACCCCGGATTCGATCGGCTCGGCCCTGGCCGGGCGGATGGTGGGCGAGCATCTGCGCTCCATGGGGGTGGCGACCTCGGGTCCGCCACCGTTCGGTCCCAAGGACCGCTCGGCCTTCCTGCAGGCCCTGGATCAGGCCGTGGTCCGGGCAAGGCGGGGGACCCGATGACCGTCATCCCCGAGAGCGAGCTGGAGTTCCGCTTCTATCGCGCGGGCGGGCCGGGCGGGCAGAACGTCAACAAGGTCTCGACCGCCGTGCAGATGCGGTTCGACGTCCTGAACTCCCCGTCCCTGCGTGAGCCGGTCAGGCAACGGTTGATGAAGCTGGCGGGCAGCCGGCTGACGCTGGACGGCATCATCGTCATCACCGCCGTGCGCCACCGGACCCAGGAGCGCAACCGCGCCGACGCCATCGAAAGGCTGCAGGCCATGGTGGACGAGGCCTCCATCGCCCCGACCTACCGGGTGCCGACCCGCCCGACCCGGGCCTCGAAGGAACGCCGGCTGCAGGCGAAGTCCGGCCGATCGGCCATCAAGAGCGGCCGGGGCCGGCCCGAAATGGACTAGGGCCTGATCGTTTGAGGTAGACCCACCGAAAGCGTCACTCAGGCTCCGGAGTCCCGTCCGGACGTCCGGCCTATCGCAGGCTCAGGGCGCTGCGCGTGCCCGTGGCCGGAAGATTGATCGCGGCGGCCTCGAACGCGGGCGGACCGAACCGCCCGCGGGCGTCATTCGAGAAACCATAGGCCTCTTTCGGCAGGCCGATGGGCCACAGGGTCAGTTCGCCGTTGCCGTCGGTGTCGTGAAAGGCCGCGACCGCATAGCGGCCGGGCGCCAGACCGGTCATCACGACCGTCGTCACCGGCCCGCCACGCGGCACCATCCGGCTGGCGACCGGGCCTTCGCCACGCCGGAAGGCGGCCGCGTCCCGGTAGACGGCGACGGCGATCGCGCCGCCCGACCCGCGCGTGGTGATCTCAAGGGTCAGGTCAGAGGCTGCGACCGGGGTGGCCAGACCCAGAACCAGACCCACGGCCGCGATTGCCAACTTCATCGAAACGCCTTCTGGTGAGAGACAACAGCCCAGCTCCAGATGACATCCGCCGGAACCTTTCGTCCAGCCATGACCGCCACGCCATCACACGCCAGGGGACCTGTCGTTCGCCCTCCCCGGGCCAGACTGGTCCGTGGACTGGGTATCGCAGCGGCCGCCGGCCTGGTTCTGGCCCTGACCGGCGCCTTCGGCATGATCCAGGCCCCCCTGTGGCTGCGGCTGACCTATTGGGTGCCGGTCATGCTGGCGGGCGCGGCCTGGGGCCACGTCTGTTCCGGCATCGTCGATCGCTGGATCGACATGGACGAGCGGCCCTGGCTGACGGTTCTGGCCCTGACGGCCACCATCACCGGTCCGGTGTCGCTGATCGTCTGGTTCGCCACGGGGCTTCTGTTCGAGGGCGAAGTCTATCCGCTGCGGACCCTGCCGCTGATGGTCGGGCCGGTCCTGATCGTGACCGCGGTCATGAGCGCCCTCAATGTCTTTCTCGGCAAGGCCCAGCCGGTCCAGACGCATGTGCCGGTGGCCGGTGCGCCCGCCGCCCGGTTCCCCGACCGCCTGCCGATGAAACTGCGCGGGGCGGCCATCCGCGCCGTCCAGGCCGAGGACCACTATCTGCGGATCCATACCGACCGGGGGTCGGACCTGATCCTGATGCGGTTGTCGGACGCCCTCGACGAGCTGGAGGGGCTGGAGGGGGCCCAGACCCATCGCAGCTGGTGGGTCGCTCGCGACGCGGTGCGGGACGTGGCGCGCGGCGACGGGCGGGCGACCCTGACCCTTGAAGGCGACATCACCGTCCCCGTCAGCCGCCGCTACGCCCGCGCCCTGCGCGAGGCCGGCTGGTACTAGCCGCGCCACGCCCCGTGGAAGCCCGCCGGCAGTGCCACGTCGGCGCGCCAGCTGACCACCGGCCCGGCCTCGACGGCGGCGACGTCGAACACATGCAGTTCGGTGACGCCCTCGGCCAGATTGATCGAGGGGGCGACCAGCCAGGCGTCATGCTCGTCGCTGGTCCCGGGCTTGGGCACGAAGACCGCCTCCTCCATGATCTGGGTGTCGTCGAAGTTGAAGGCGTGGCTGGTGCCGGTCTTCCAGTCCTGGACCGCCAGACCGGTCGGCAGGGGGCGCTCGCCGCGCTCGCCGGCGACATGGACGGTCAGGCTGCGTTCCAGACCCGCGCGCCGGGGGTCGCCCTTCGGAAACTCGGCCGTGGCCCCCGAGGACTCCATCTCCGCCCGGCCGTCCGGATGCAGGGTGACCAGTTTCAGGATGCAGGGCTCGCCGGGGACCACACCCCGGCCGGCGACCAGCACGCGGGCCCCCTCGATGGCGAAGGTGTTGTCGACATTGGCGGCGACGTCGAACTGGATCGTGCCGTCGGCCCGGGCCCAGCCGTCCCCCAGATGGAAGAAGCCAAAGGCCGGCAGTTCATAGATCCGGCGCGCGGTCAGGTCCGCCTTGTCGACCACCATCACCTGGGTGCCCAGTTCGGGCTTCCAGGCGAACTGGGTCAGGTAGGGCATGCCCCGGCGCTCGAACACCCAGGGCTGGAGCACAAAGATCAGATGCCGGTCGGTGGCGGTGAAATCGTGCAGATAGCTGGCGCGAGGCAGGGGGATGACGCTGGCGTCGATCAGGGCCCCCGAGGCCTCCAGATGCCAGATGATGGCCTGATCGCCCGTGGTGCCCACGTTCCACAGCGTGCCGTCGGGCGCGGTCCGGGGGTGGGCCTGGAAGGGCATGCCTTTGAGGTCGGGGCGCAGACTGACGAACTGTTCGGTGGCCAGGGTGGCGGCGTCCATCGCCAGCGGCGAGCCGCCCTCCCACAGGGCCCAGATCTTGTCCCCGACGGGAATGACCGCCGTGTTGGCGCAGTTGGTGTCGTCGTTCGACCCCACCCGCGCCCGGCCGTCGCCCGCCGTGCCGAAGCCCGGTGTGACCACGGCGTTCAGTTCGGTCTCGACCCGGCGCTTGGGCGTATCCGCGAAACGGGCGGCCAGGGTCACGCCGCCGTTGGCCACGGTGAAGGACCGCATCAGGCCGTCGCCGTCGAACCAGTGGGTGGCGCTGCCGCCCGGCCGGCGGAACTTGCCCGGCCCGTTGCGGAACAGCACGCCTTCCAGACCGTCCGGGGCCCGGCCATGGACCCGGCGCATGGCGCGCGGCGCAATGTCGGCCTCAAGGTCGGCGGTGGCGAGCGCCCAGGGTGCGGCCGCTTCGCTGGCGATGGCGGCGCGAACCCTCTCCGGCGTGGCGACAGCGGCGGACAGGGCGGCGGCGCCCATCAGAAAATGGCGGCGGGAGGGGGTCATGTCGGAGGCTCCGGTGGGGCGTTGATCAGCGGATCGAGATCGTCTGGGTGGTCTGGCCCGAGACGCTGAAGCGGGCGCGATCCCAGCTGGCCGGGCCCATGTTGCCGACGGCGTTGTTGGAGAAGGCGAACGGCTCGATGGGCATGCCGAACGGGTTGGTGTCCATCCGGCCGTTGCCGTTGACGTCGTGGAAGGCCTTGACGCCATAGTCGCCCGCGGCGAGGCCCTCGAAGGTGGCGGTGCGCTGACCGGCGGCCACGTCGAGACGGGTCGAGCGGACCGGCTGTCCGCCGGCGTAGGTCGCCGCGTCATACAGGGCGACCATGATCGCGCCGGTCTCCGCTCCGGGATCGAACGTCAGGGCGAGGGAGGCCTCCGGTTCTGCGGCCAGGGCAGTCGTACTGCAGAGGACGAGGGCGGCAGCGAGGGCGATACGAAGCATGGCAATGAGGTCCTTGTGTCCGGGTCAGAGGCCCGAAGGGGTCTCCACATCCCGACCCTCGCCACAGCCGGGTCCGCCCGCCAGCAGACATGCGGCGACGCACGCCGTCCCTTCGCCAATGGCAGGCCCTGTCCGTTGGCGAAACGCGAACGAACACCTTCCGGCATTCGAACGGCCGGCACCGGGTTGAGCATCGCCGGCGGTCGGCGCAGGATGCGGTCCTCAGCCGGGAGACGCCCTGTCCACCGACAGTTTGCGCCGCCCACGGCCGCAGTCCTGCGGTCCGCCATGTTCGGGAGAGACGGCCATGAAGACTCGCACTGTCATTTCGGTCGCGGCGCTGGCACTGGCGACCGCCGCCTGCGCGTCAGGGTCGGGGGGTCGGTTTCCGACCTATTCCGAGGACCTGAACCGCCTGACCGAAGAGTGTCGCGCACGGGGGGGACTCTTCACGCCGATCCCGGGTGCGAACACGGGCCGGCCCCAGACGGACTACGCCTGCCGGATCACGGGCGGGGCCTCGCGCCTGGACTGAAATCTATTCCGGACCCGTCAGACGGATCTCGAACAGTCTGGGCCAATGTTTGCCGGTGACGAACAGGCGGCGGCCCTCAGGATCCCAGGCGATCCCGTTCAGCACCTCGTCACTCGGGTTGGCGACCGGCTCGCCCAGCAGCCCTGTCAGGTCGATGACCCCGGTGACCACGCCGGTGTCCGGATTGATGCGGACGATGAAATCGGTCTGCCAGATATTGGCGAAGACCTCCCCGTCGATGAACTCCAGCTCGTTCAGACGACCCAGCGGCTGGCCCATGAAGGTGACCGGAACCGATCCTGTCTCGGTCAGGGTGACGGGGTCCAGAAACCGCAGCCGGGGTTCGCCGTCCGAAAGAATGAGGCGCGTCGCGTCATGGGTGAGCCCCCAGCCCTCGCCGGCATAGGTGAACTGTCCCAACGGCTCGAGGTCATCCCGCGCCCAGATGAAGCCCACACCATGGGTCCATGTCAGGCTGAAGACCCGATCGCCGACGACCGTCAGACCCTCGCCGAAATAGCGATCCTCCAGCGCCTGACGGTGGGTGACCACACCGTCCTCCAGACGGACCCGCCGGACGCCCGAGTTCTCACGCCCGGTACTCTCCAGCAACACACCGTCCACATATTCCAGGCCCTGGGTGAAGGCGGTGGGGTCGTGGGGCCAGCTGGCCACGACCTCATAGCCGTAGCGCGCGGGCCGAACGGTTTCAGCCGGTGTCGCGACGGCGACGGCAGCGGGCGGCGTCTGGGCCTGAACGCCGTGGGCGGCCTGCACCCATCCAATCAGGGCGAGCGCCGTGAACAGCCGGCGGGCCCGGGTTCGGCCCGACCGGTCCTGTTCTTCCCGCGAACGGGAGGATCTTGCCATCATGATCCGCGCCTCGAATGCGGCCGGGACGGCCATCGCCTCGCAGTTATAGCCCCCGGTCCCGTGGAAGCCCAACCCGTCGACGACCAGCGACCGTCGGATTCCGGCGATCAGGCGGCGGCCGGACCTCCCTGGTCATGACGGGTTGCGGCGACCGCGCGGCAGGGGCGTCGCCGGAGCCCCGCCGGTGTGCGATCCTGCCTCGGTTGCGACGGGCAAAACCCCATGCTATCAGGCGCCCGGCTTTCGAGGGGCGTTTCAGACGAAACGACCCTCGGCGTGCTTTCCATAAGCAATACAAGCCTTTGACCGGCGCGAGGCTCGCGACCGGTCATTTCGAACAGACACGCACAGCGGACGGACAGGCCTTGGCTGACGATTTCAGAACCACAGAAGTCGGCGCACGCTACGCTCAGGCGCTGTTTGACCTCGCCCTCGAGAGCGGCCGCCTGGAGGCTGTGCGCGCCGATCTGGCGTCGCTGAAGTCGGCCTGGATCGAAAGCGCGGACCTGCGTCGTCTGGCGACTTCGCCGATCCTGTCGGCGGAAGATCAGCAAAAGGGTTTTCTGGCGATCGCACGCGCGGCGAAGTTCGACTCCACCACCAGCAATTTTCTCGGCCTGCTGGCCCAGAATGGCCGGGCCCGTGACCTGGGTGGCGTGACGACGGGTTTTGAAGCCCTCTATGCCCGCCACGCCGGCGTGGTCGCCGCTGAAGTCGTGTCCGCCCGCGCATTGACCGCTGCCCAGACCAGGGCCATCGAGGCCGCGCTTTCAAGCGCGCTCGGCAAGGTTCCGGAGATGACCGCCCGGGTCGACCCCGCGATCCTCGGCGGCCTCAAGGTCAAGGTCGGGTCGAAACTGTTCGACGCCTCGCTCAAGACCAAGCTCGACCAGATGAAGTTCGCCCTCAAAAGGGCCTAAGCCACAACGATTGACCGTCGGCCACGCCGCCGACGCCCAAGAACGACGAAAGCCAGAGAGCCCGACCATGGACATCCGCGCCGCCGAGATTTCGGCCATCCTCAAGTCCCAGATCGCCAATTTCGGCGTCGAAGCCGACGTCTCGGACGTGGGGCAGGTCCTGTCGGTCGGTGACGGCATCGCCCGCATCCACGGTCTGGACAATGTCCAGGCCGGCGAAATGATCGAGTTCCCCAAGGCCGGGGTGAAGGGCATGGCCCTGAACCTCGAGCGCGACAACGTCGGGGCCGTGATCTTCGGGGCCGACGCCCAGATCGCCGAGGGCGATGAGGTCCGTCGTCTGGGCGAGATCGTGGACGTGCCGGTCGGCAAGGGCCTGCTGGGCCGCGTCGTCAACCCGCTGGGCGAGCCGATCGACGGCAAGGGCCCGATCCAGTT
>JAIEQA010000077.1 GCA_019748095.1 Caulobacteraceae bacterium
GGGGAAGGTGTCCTGGGCCCAGGACCCGGACATGCGGCGGGGCGCGATCGAGCGGGAAACCGCGTCATTGCGACCGGCTACGGACCCCGATCCGGCGTTGAACCCGGATCGGCGGAGACACGGGCCGGCGTCGGCGCGGGACTGTCCACGGGGTTTGAAACCGTGGAGCCCGGAGGGCCCTGCACCCCTCCGCCCGCCGTGGGCTTGACAGTCGGATCGGGACTAAACGGCGAAAAGGTTCGGGGTCGAAAACGACACACACCCGACAGGCCGTACGACGCCCTCTCCCCGACCGCTCACGCGAACCGGTCGCGGCGGAGCGCCTGCGCGAGCCGAAAACTATCCCGGTCCCCGTAACGCGAAAGCAGGGGGCCATATCGGTTCCGGGCAACCGCCCGCGCTCCGCCGTCTTCCCCACACCCCGCCCGAACCGGCGAGGACGATGACGCATGGCTGCCGCTCCCAGACCCGCGACAAATCAACGCCTTAGCTCTATCGGTCGCCGCCTTGACCTTCTGTCCCCCCGCCTATAGGTTCCGCGCCGAATTCAGACCCCTGTCGGGGCCCGCAAATCCATGCGTGGCCGGGAGGGGACTGAGCGCAAAAAGCCCATGTCCCTGCCCCCGGAATCGCGCGAAGAGGCGATCAAACGCCTCACCGAAAGCGCATCCTCTCTGGAGGCGCGGACCGCACGCGAGATTTCTCACGAGGCGGCGGGACAGGCGGCCGCCAGTCAGGCGTGGCGGATTATCGCCGACCTGCTTGGCGGCGTCTTCGTGGGTCTGGCGCTCGGCGCCGGAGTGGACTGGTATTTCCAGACCAATCCGTGGGGTTTGATCGGCGGGGTCCTTCTGGGCTTCGCGGTTTCGATTTGGATGGCCTGGCGGACCGCACAACGCGTGATGGCCATGGCGAAGGCAAGCGGAGAGGAGCCGAAATCGGTTCCTTTCGACGAGGACGAAGAAGACTGACGCATGGCTGATCCGATCAAACAGTTCCAGGTCGTCCCGCTCGTCGAGTTCGGCGAGGTGACGCTGCCGTTCATCGGCACGCAACAGATTGCGTTCACGAACTCGCATCTGGCGATGACGATCGCCTTCGGACTGGTCGTCCTGTTCCTGCAGCTGGTAACCTCCGGTGCCAAGGTGGTTCCCGGCCGTCTCCAGGCGGCAGGCGAGCAGATGTTCGGGATGATCGACGGCGTCACCGATTCCATCATCGGCCATGAGGGCCGCAAATATTTCCCCTTCGTCTTCACCCTGTTCTGCCTGATCCTGGGCATGAACCTGCTGGGCATGTTCCTGACCTTCACCGCCACCTCGCAGCTGGCCGTGACCATGACCTTCGCCCTGCTCACCATCCTGCTCGTCATTGGCATCGGCATCGGCAAGCACGGGCTGGGCTTCTTCCTGCTGTTCTGGCCCTCCAGCGCTCCGCTGGTGCTGCGACCGATCGTGGGCGCGATCGAGTTCCTGTCCTTTCTTCTGCGGCCGGTGACCCTGGCGCTGCGTCTGTTCGGCAATATGCTGGGCGGTCACGTGGCGCTGAAGATCTTCGCCGGCTTCGTCGTCAGCCTGGGAGCCATGGCCTTCGCCGGCGAGGGCCTCGGCCTGTTCGCCCTCCCGATCGCGGCCCTGTCGATGGTGATGGTGGTCGCCATCACCGCACTCGAGTTCCTCGTGGCCTTCCTGCAGGCCTTCGTGTTCGCCGTTCTGGCCGCCATCTATCTCAATGATGTGGTCAACCTGGGTCATGGCCACTAAGGCCGGACCCAGTCCTTTCACCCCAACCCTGAACCCCTCAGAAACACAGGAATACAATCATGGACGCTGAAGCCGCCAAATACATCGGTGCCGGCCTCGCCACCCTCGGCATGATCGGCTCCGCCATCGGCGTGGGCAACATCTTCGCCAACTTCCTCAACGGTGCCCTGCGCAACCCGTCGGCTGCCGGCTCGCAGGTCGGTAACCTGTTCGTGGGCGCGGCTCTGGCCGAAGCCCTCGGCATCCTGGCCTTCGTGCTGGGCATCCTGATCCTCAACGCCTGATTTTTCGGGCGTACCAGCGGCGGCGTCCCCGGGTGCCGGGGACGCCGCCTCTTTGCTGAATTTCTCCAAGACGGACACCATGGCCGATCCTGCAACTACCGACATTCACGGCGAGGCCTATGCCTCGACCGAGGCGGCGTCCGGGGGCCTGCCCCAGTTCGACACGACCGTCTGGGCCGGGCAGATCGTCTATCTGCTGATCCTGTTCTTCGCCCTCTACCTGCTGATTTCGAAGGTCTTCGCGCCCCGTATCCGCCGGGTCATGGATGAGCGCGAGAGCGCGATCTCCACGGCCATCGCCTCGGCCCGTTCGGTCCAGGCCGAGGCCGCCACCCAGGCCGCCGCCGCCAAGGCCGAGGTCGAGAAGGCCCGCGCCGACTCCCGCGCCGCCTCGGTCGCCGCCAAGGCCCGGATCGTCGACGAAACCAACCGCCGCGCGGCCGAGGAAGAAGCCTCGGTCAACGCCCGCATCGCCGAGGCCGAGGCCGCCATCGGTCGCACCCGTGACGCGGCCATGACCAATGTCGGCCTGATCGCCTCGGACACGACCCGGGCCATCGTCGAACGTCTGACCGGCCTCGACCTGACCCCGGCGGAAGCCGACGCCGCCGTTGCTGCGGTCCGTACTGGAGGCGCTGTCTGATGGAATTCTTCAACTCACACCTCTACGCCTTCGACAATCCCGAGCTCTGGGTCGCCGCCGGCCTGTTCATTTTCTTCGGGATCCTCGTGGCTGCCGGCGTGCCCAAACTGGTCGCCGGCCAGCTGGACGCCAAATCCGCCAAGATCCAGTCCGAACTGGATGAGGCGACCCGGCTGCGCACCGAGGCCGAGGCCCTGCTGGCCCAGATCCGTCAGGAGAAGGCCGAGGCCGAAGCCCAGGCGCGTGCGATGCTGGCCGCCGCCGAGGCCGACGCCCGCATCATGGAGGCCGAGGCCAGGGTCCGTCTGGAAGAAGCCTTGGTCCGCCGTCAGGCCCTCGCCGAGCGTCGCATCGCGTCGGCCGAAGCCCAGGCTGCGGCCGAGGTGAAGGCTGCCGCCGCCGACATCGCGGCCCGGGCCGCCGAGACCGTTCTGGCCGGCCGTCTGGCCAGCCAGAAGACCGACCCCCTGCTGGACGCCGCCATCGGCCAGATCGCGACCCGCCTGAACTGATCGGTCCGAAGACCGGCGCACTCAGTGCGCCGGTTGCGTCCCGGACAGGTCGCGAAGGGCGCGTTTCTCGCGTTTCAGAAGCCGGGCCTGGACATTGCCCAGGACGATGCCGAACAGGGCATGGCTGAGCAGCATCCAGCCGACCAGTCCGAACCCGCCGGTGCCGCGGAACATCCGGGGATCTCCGAACAGGAAGACCCCGACCATCAGCACGCTCCAGGCCCCGACGGCAAACAGGATGCCCCGGGTCTCGGGCGTCGCGCCCGGCAGCCGGCTCCAGAGGACACCGGCCAGGCCACCCAGCAGGACCGTCCCTGCAAACAGATGGGCGATCCATCCCACGATCAGATTGCCCGGCATCCCGATCAGCGCCGCAATGAACAGCGGAAACGGCTCCACCCAGGGTCCGGCAAACAGATTGAGGGCATCCAGAAGCGATACGGCAACGGTGGCGGCAAAGCCTGCGACCATGCCCATTTGTACGCGTGACATCATAACGACAGCGCCTCCCAACGCCGGGTTCGTTCCGATAACGCGAGGGTAAGCATACGCCGGTCGCTCCCGAACGGTGAGCGACCGGCGTTCACTTTGATGTGCTTCGCCGATGCGAGATCGGCGGTCGGTCGTTCGGGCTTATTCCGCCGCCATGTTCGCGCCCTCAGGAGCCGTCCAGCGCAGCTTGGGCGACCGGGCGGCGCGGGTCTCGTCGAGGCGGCGCAGCGGGGCGTGGAAGGGCGCGCCCTTGAACCGCTCGACCTCGCCGGCCTTGGCCGCCTGGGCCAGCAGGCGCAGGGCGTGGATGAACCGGTCCAGCTCGGCCTTGGACTCCGTCTCGGTGGGCTCGATCAGCATCGCCCCGTGAACGACCAGCGGGAAATACATGGTCATCGGGTGGAAGCCCTCGTCGATCATCGCCTTGGCGAAGTCCAGCGTGGTGATGTCCGTGCCCTTCAGCCACTCGTCGTCGAACAGGGCCTCGTGCATGCAGGGGCCGTCCGGGAAGGCCGCCGACATCACGTCAGACAGTCGCGCCTTGATGTAGTTGGCGTTCAGCACCGCATCCTCGGCCACCTGACGCAGGCCGTCGGAGCCGTGGCTCATCATGTAGCTGAGGGCCCGGACGAACATGCCCATCTGGCCATTGAAGGCGCACATGCGGCCGAAGGCCTGGGCCGCCTCGTCCTCCTCGCGCTCCAGCAGCTTGAAGCCTTCGCCGTCCGCGACAACCCAGGGGGCCGGGGCGAAGGGGGCCAGGGCCGCCGACAGAACCACCGGACCGGAACCGGGCCCGCCCCCGCCGTGCGGGGTCGAGAAGGTCTTGTGCAGGTTGATGTGCATGGCGTCGACGCCCAGGTCGCCCGGCCGCACCCGCCCGACGATGGCGTTGAAGTTGGCGCCGTCGCAGTAGAAGTACGCGCCCGCCTCATGCGTCAGGCGGCTGATCTCCAGGATGTCGCGCTCGAACAGGCCGCAGGTGTTGGGGTTGGTCACCATGATGGCGGCCACGTCGTCGCCCAGCTTGGAAGCAAGGTCCGCCACGTCCACACGGCCGTCGTCCGTCTGGGCCACCTCGACTACTGTGTAACCGACAAAGGCGGCGGTGGCCGGATTGGTGCCGTGGGCCGAGGTCGGCACCAGCACCTTGCGGCGCTGCGCGTGCTGGCCCGAGGCCTCGTGCGCGGCGCGGATGGCCATCAGACCGCACAGCTCGCCGTGCGCCCCGGCCTTGGGCGACAGGGCCACCGCGGGCATACCGGTCAGGGTCTTCAGCCAGTGGGCCAGGGTGTCCATCAGCTCCAGCGCCCCCTGCACGGTCGAGACCGGCTGCAGCGGGTGGATGTCCGAGAACCCCGGCAGTCGCGCCATCTTCTCGTTCAGGCGGGGATTGTGCTTCATCGTGCACGAGCCCAGCGGATACAGGGCGAGGTCGATGGCGTGGTTCTTCTGGCTCAGCCGCACATAGTGGCGCATGGCCTCGGGCTCGCTCAGTCCCGGCAAGCCGATCGGGTCGCGCCGGACGAGGGCCCCGAGATCCGAGCCGTCGGTCGCGGGCTCGGGCAAATCGACGCCGGTTTTCATCCAGCCATCGGTCTCGAAGATCAGAAGCTCGTCCTGCAACAGGCCGCGCGCCCCGGTCAGGGTCGGATGCTTGAAGTCGTGATCGACGGCGGGGGCGGTCGGGCGGCCGACGGTGTTCATGGTGCTCATGATCGTGTTCCTCAGGCAGCCAGGACTTGGGTCAGTGCCTTGACCAGGATCTGGATGTCGACATCCAGGGTCGTCTCTGTCGCGGCGACCAGCAGGACATCATCCATGCCGGCTTCGGGGGCGAGGCGGCTGTAGGGCACGCCGGCCAGGATGCGGTGGTTGCCCAGCGCATCGACGACCTCGGCCGCCGGTTTGGGCAGGCGAACGGCGAACTCGTTGAAGAAGCGCGGCGTGAGGATCTCGACGCCGGGGATGGCGGCCAGCGCATCGCGCGTCGCCAGCGCCTTCTCGTGGTTCAGCAGGGCCAGTTTGCGCAGGCCGGTCTCGCCCAGCAGGCTCATGTGGATACTGAAGGCCAGGCTGCACAGGCCGGAGTTGGTGCAGATGTTCGAGGTCGCCTTGTCGCGGCGGATATGCTGCTCGCGCGTTGACAGGGTCAGAACGAAGCCCCGCTCGCCGTCCGCATCCACCGTCTCGCCGCACAGCCGGCCCGGCATCTGACGGATCAGGCTCTGGCGGCAGGCGAACAGGCCAACGTAGGGACCGCCGTAGTTCAGGGCGTTACCGATCGACTGGCCCTCGGCGGCGACGATGTCGGCCCCCATCTCACCCGGGGACTTCAGCAGGCCCATGGACACCGCCTCGGTCACCACCACAATCAGCAAGGCCCCGGCAGCCTTCGCCGCCTCCGCGATCTTCGTGACGTCCGTGGCAGTGCCGAACACGTTCGGGGTCTGGACGACGACGCAGGCCGTGTCCTTGTCGATCGCATCGATCACGGCGGCTTCCGCGTCGATCGCCGCCGGCAGGCTGACGGTCTCGACACCGACGGCGTGCACGACCGTCTCGGACGCCCGGACATAGTGGGGATGGACTCCGCCCGAGAAGACCGCCTTGTTCCGGCGCGTGACCCGCGTGGCCATCAGCACGCCTTCGGCCGTGGCGGTCGAGCCGTCGTAGAGGGAGGCGTTGGCCACCTCCATCCCGGTCAGGTTCGCCACCTGGGTCTGGAACTCATACAGATACTGCAGCGTCCCCTGGGCGATCTCGGGCTGGTACGGCGTGTAGCTGGTCAAGAACTCCGACCGCTGGATGATATGGTCGACCGTGGCCGGCACATGGTGGCGATAGGCCCCTGCCCCGCAGAAGAAGGGCACATCCCCCGCCGCCGTGTTCTTGCCGGCGAGGGCCTTCATCGCCCGCTCCACCTCCAGCTCCCCCATGACCCGCGGCAGGTCTACGAAGCCGTCCCGCTGCGCCGGCTGGGGGACATCAACAAACAGGTCGTCGATGGAGGAGACGCCGATGGCGGCGAGCATCGCCGTGCGGTCGTCGGGGGTCAGGGGCAGGTAACGCATGGCGGGGAGTCCGAGCGTGAAAGGGAAATCAGAGGGTGGCGAGAAAGGCGTCGTAGGCGGCGCGGTCCATCAGGGCGTCCAGCTGCGAGGCGTCGGACACCCGGATCTTCGCGAACCAGCCCTCGCCTTCGGGATCGGCGTTGACGGTCTCGGGTGCCGAGGCCAGGGCGTCATTGCCTTCGATCACCTCGCCGGAGACCGGCGCATAGACGTCCGAGGCCGCCTTGACGCTTTCGACGACAGCGAAACTGTCCTTCTGGGCCACGGTCTTGCCGGCCTCGGGGGTCTCGACGAACACCACATCGCCCAGCTGGTCAGCGGCGTGTTTCGAGATGCCGACGGTGGCGATATCGCCGTCCAGCCGGACCCATTCGTGATCCTTGGTGAAATGCATGGGCTGGTTCTCTCAGACTTTGGGTTTGCGATAGTAGCGTTGGGCGACGAACGGCATGTCGATCACCTCGGCGGCGGCGGCCTTGCCGCGGACGATGACCTGAAGGTCAGTGCCGAGGGCAGCATGCGAGGGCGGGACATAGCCCATGGCGATGTTGCGACCGAGCGTCGGCGAAGGACCGCCGGAGGTGACCCGGCCGATGACCTGTCCGTTCGCGTCGGCGATCTCCGCGCCTTCCCGGGCCGGGGCGCCTTCCTTGACGTTCAGGCCGACGCGGACCCGGGCCGGACCGTCGGCCAGTTCCTTCAGGATGCGGGCTGCGCCGTTGAAATCGGCCGCTTCCTTGCGCGACTTCGACAGGGCGAAGGTCAGTGCTCCTTCGACCGGCGAGGTCGTCGCATCGATGTCGTGGCCATGGAGCGGCAGGCCGGCCTCGAGCCGCAGCGAATCCCGCGCGCCCAGACCGATCGGCTTGACCCGGGCGTCCTGGAGCAGAAGCGTCCAGACCCTTTCCGCCTCAGCGGCCGGGACGGAGATCTCATAGCCGTCCTCGCCGGTGTAGCCCGAGCGGGAGACGTAGCAATCGACCCCGAACAGCATCAGCCGGGCACAGTCCATGAAGCCGAACTCGGCCAGAACCGGCTCGTGGGCGATCATCACCTCGGCCGCTTCCGGCCCCTGGATGGCGATCAGCGCGCGGTCTTCCAGCACGGTCAGGGTGGCGTCGCCCGACAGATGGGCGCGCCAGAAGGCGAAGTCCTCGTCCTTGTTGCCCGCGTTGACGACCACATACAGACCGTCGTGGTCGGGTCTGCCGGCCATCAGGTCATCGATGATCCCGCCCTGCTCGTTCAGCAGCAGGCTGTATTTCTGTTTGCCGGCCTTCAGCGCCTGATAGTCGCCGGGGACGAAGCGCTGGAACTGGGCGATCGCGTCCGCCCCGGTGATCTTGCACTGACCCATGTGGGAGACGTCGAACAAGCCGGCGTGTTCGCGGGTCCAGCGATGTTCGGCCAGGACCCCTTCGTACTGCACGGGCATGTCATAGCCGCCGAACCCGACCATGCGGGCACCGAGCGCCCGGTGCGCGGCGTTAAGAACGGTGGTCTTCAGGGTCTCATCGGTCATGCGGTCAGACTTTCGAAGGTCGCGTCACGCGGCGATAGCTCCGCCGTCATCGCGCCCCCGCTGTCTGTGGAGCCTGAGAGATTCCGGTCGCGATGAGGCGGCCTTGCTCCGTCGGCGCACCCCCCGAAACCTGGGTTCCTGGGGTGACTTTCCAGCGTCCGAATGTCCTCGCGGTCCGTTTGCCTGAGCGTTTCCGGGGCGGTTGCGCCTTCGGCTCCGGGTCCGTCCGAATTAGAGGGGAGGCTGGACGGCCCGATCTCTCCCGCGAGATCGCTGGAACCTAGGCCCCGACTCTGCCCTCAAGTCAAGCCGAACGGGCCACCCAGGCGTCGACCTCGGCAAGATGCCGCGCCTTCGCCGCCTCATCGAGGAACGAGCCCTCGAAGCTGTTGCGGGCCATCTGCGTCACCTGATCGCGCGTGAGACCGACGGCCGCCGCCAGCTGGCGATAGTTCTCGTTCACATAGCCGCCGAAATAGGCCGGGTCGTCCGAGTTGAGCGTCACGTGCAGGCCCCGGCGCAGCATCTCCGGCACCGGATGGTCCTTCAGGTCCTTCACGACGCAGAGTTTCAGGTTCGAGAGGGGGCAGACCGTGAGCGTCATGTGTTCGGCCGCGAGCCTCTGGATCAGGTTCTCGTCCTCCATCGAACGGTTGCCGTGATCCATCCGGTCGATGTGGAGCAGGTCCAGCGCCTCCTGCACATAGGCGGGCGGCCCCTCCTCCCCCGCATGGGCGCACAGCTTCAGGCCCAGATCCCGGGCCGCCGCGAAGACCCGCACAAATTTGGACGGCGGATGGCCGACCTCGGACGAGTCCAGCCCGACGCCGATGAAGTGATGCAGATACGGCTTCGCCATCTCCAGCGTCGCGAAGGCTTCGTCCTCGGACAAATGCCGCAGGAAGCTGAGGATCAGGCCGGAGGTCACGCCCAGTTCGGCCTTCGCCCTGTCCATCCCCGCTATCAACCCCTCGACCACCACATCGAACGGCACGCCCCGGTCCGTATGGGTCTGGGGGTCGAAGAAGATCTCCGCATACCGGACGTTGTCCGCTGCCGCCCGCTGGAAATAGGCGAAAGCCAGATCCTCGAAATCCCGTCGCGTCAGCAAGACATTGGCCCCGGCGTAGTAGATGTCGAGGAAGTCCTGGAGGTTGGAAAAGTCATAGGCTGCCCGCACGGCCTCGACACTGTCGAACGGGATCGCGACGCCGTTCCTCTGCGCCAGTTCGAACATCAGCTCCGGTTCGAGGCTGCCCTCGATATGCAGGTGCAGCTCGGCCTTGGGCAGGCCGGCAATGAAGGCGTTCAGATCGGTCATGGGTGCTCCGCTAGCAGCGCGATCAGTTCGACACCACCAGCCGCAGATGTCCACGCTTGATCTCCGACGGTGGCGGGGGAGCCGACGGCGGCGGCGGAGCGACCTCCTGGGCCCGCCAGCCGGCCGGGCGTTCAACATAGCCGGATCGGGTCAGGATCCGCTCGGGCAGGCCGCACTGCTCCAGCATGCCGGTTTCGATCTCTGTCCGGGCATGGGCCCATTCCAGCAGTTGGCGGTTGTGACCGCGGCCCGGTGGGGCGACGCTGACGATCCGCTTGTCCGGATAGCCTTCATGCAGGAAGCGGGTGGTGGCGGCATGGTCGCCGTCGGTGGTCAGGATATAGGCGGTGTCGAACCGGTTGGCGGCGGCGTCGGCCGCCAAAGATAGCGCCAGATTGACGTCGCTCTGCTTTTCCGTCGCCTCCATCCACTGGTGACCACAGGCCTGGCAATGGTCGCCGTGGACGACGAAATGGCCCATCAGACAACGGACCTTTCGCGCCGTCAGGGCCTCTTCATAGGCCAGCAGGGCCTCCATCCGGTCGCGGCGCTGGGGCCGGTGGGCGCTGACCCAGACGACCCCGGCCAGCCGTTCGGACGGCGGCAGCAGGGCCCGCCCAAGGGCATTGAGATCCAGCCACAACAGTTCGCGCCGGTTCAGGTCGAGGATGGCGTGATGCAGATTGAAACCATCGACATACAGTCGGGCCCGCTTGCGGAAGACAGGCAGACGGAAGCCGTCGCGGCGCACCGCCGGCGTCTGCCCTCCCCTGCTTCCGGACCGCGCCATCGTCTGGCCTCGTCTCTGCCCCAGTGGAACAGTTAACCAGTCCGGGACGCCGGAGTCCGTGGCGCCCGCGCTACATCCGCTCGGGCGAATCGATTCCCAGCAAGCCCAACGCAGTCTCCAGCTGGTCAAGTGCGCCTTTCGCCAGAGCCAGCCGCGACCTCACGGTGGCCGCATCGGGGGCGATCAGGACCGGGCAGGCGGCGTAGAATTTGGAGAAGGCCTGGGCCAGCCGATAGGCGTGCTCGGCCACGACGTGCGGCATCCGCTTGTCATAGGCCTCGCTCACAGCCTGGGCGAAGGCATCCAGCGTCAGGGCCAGATCACGCTCGGCCGGTTCGGCGATCACGATCGGGCCGGGCGTCATCCCCTGATCGGCTCCCTTGCGCAGCAGGGATTTGATCCGGACCGCCTGGTACAGAAGATAGGGTCCGGTCTTGCCCTCGAAACTCATGAAGCGATCGAGGTCGAAGACGTAGCTGGTGGTCCGGCTGTTCGACAGGTCGGCGAACTTCAGGGCGGCCACGGCCACCTGGTGAGCAGTCGCCTCGAACTCGGCCGCCGGGAGATCGTCACCCAGCTTGGCCTCACGCAGGCGCTCGCGCGCCTTGTTGACGGCCATGGTGATCAGGTCGTGCAGCTTCAGCACCCCGCCCGCCCGGGTCTTGAACGGCTTGCCGTCGGGCCCGTTCATGGTGCCGAAGCCGAGGTGGTCCAGCGTGCCCTCGGCGGCGTAGCCGGCAAGATAGGCGGCGCGGAAAACCTGTTCGAAATGCTCGGCCTGACGCTCGTCAACGACGTACAGGATCAGGTCGGGGTCGATCGCCTTGCGGCGGTCCAGAATGGTCGCAAGGTCGGTCGTGCCGTACATGGCCGAGCCTTCCGAGCTGATGACCAGCAAGGGCGGCGGACTGGGGGCCTCGATCACCGAGCCGTCGGCCAGCTTTTTCTTGCGGGTCTCGCCCGGGCGGGCGACGTGGACCACGCGGGCCCCGGCATCCTCGACCAGCAGGCCGCTGGCTTCCAGATGGACGATCATCTCGGCCATCACGGGATCGGCGTCGCTCTCGCCGTTCCAGAGGTCAAAGGTGACGCCGAGGGCCCCGAACTCGCGTTCCAGCGCCGTGCGGCTGACAGCGACGAAATGAGCCCACAGGGCACGGTAGCCGGGTCGGCCGGCCTGAAGCTCGGCCGTGGCCTTGCGGGCGCGGTCGCGGAAGGCGAGGTCTTCCTTGGCCCGACCGGCAGCCTGCGGATACAGCCGCTCCAGATCGTCGAGGGTGACCGGGCTGTCGGCCGGGAACGGGCCGTCACCTTCGGCGAGGAAGGCGTCGGCCTTGCCCTCATCCCCGACGGCGACGATCAGCAGCCCCATCTGGAAGCCCCAGTCGCCGAAATGGGCGTCGCCCCAGACCGTGTCGCCCCGGAACCGGAACAGCCGCTTCAGACTCTCGCCGATGATGGATGAGCGCAGATGGCCGACATGCATGGGCTTGGCCACGTTCGGACCGGCATAGTCGATGACGACCTTGCGCGCCGTCTCGATGCCGGAGGCACCGGCGCGAACCGCGTCGTCGGCCACAGCCTGGGCCCGCCGGGCGAGTGCGAGGTCAGAGACCTTCAGATTGATGAATCCCGGTCCCGCGACCTCGACCGAGGACAGCCGTGGATCCGATTCCAGTCGCGCTGCGACCCGGGCCGCCAGCTCGCGCGGGTTGGCCTTCAGCGCCTTGGCCGCCGCAAGTGCGCCGTTCGACTGGAAATCGGCCAGGTCCGGACGGTCGGACGTCGTTACCCGGGCGAGGCCTGCATCCACGCCTTCGGCGGCGAAGGCGGCCGCGACCGCTTCGCCGAGGTCGGTTCTGAGATCGGTCATTGGGCTGGAGGGGTCGCCGCAGCCTGGCCCGCCGTCATGCGGAAACGGCTACCGGTGCGGTTGAACTCGGCCATTTCGGGCGTCACGTCGAAACCGATCAAAACCTCGAAATTGCCGCCGCTGGTCTCCGGTGTCGCCCGCGGAATGACGACCGACTGCTCCTGGGTCGCAGACGTTGCGGACCCGCCCTCGAAATTGACCGGCAGGTCGAAATACTCCTTGGCCAGAACCGCCTCGTTGCGCTCGGTCACGGCGATCCAGTAGCGATAGGTCCGCTGGGTGCCTTCGGCGCGGGGGCCCCGTCCCAGATTGAACAGGATGTTCATCTGGACGGTGATCGGCTCATCCGACTGATAGGCACAGCCCGCCGTCACGCCCTCGATCTCGCCGGTGTAGCCCACATTGGCCGCCGCCGCCCGGCCCCCATCCAGCTCCACATAGCGGGCAGCGTCATAGAGAATTTTCACGAACGGGCATGGTCCGGCATTGGCGACCGACCGCAGCGGCGCAATGCGCGCCGGACGGGAGCGCTGCCCTTCCTCTTCCTGCTGCTGACCCTGACCACGGTCACGCTGGGTCGGGCTCTGGGCGGAAACAGCGCCGGCCGGGACGAGAACCGCGAGGGCGGCGAGGGCGACGGTCGCAAGGCGCATACGTGTAAATCCGGAAATCTGGCGCTGACGCAAGGCGGTCAGGCTTCCCGCCTGATAGCGGCTAAAGCGAGGCGTCGCAAACCGGGGACTGTCACCGCAGTGGCGAGATCGCTGCGGAAAGACTAGGTTCGCTCCATGGATGTTTTGGCCCCCTCCCCCTCCGTTGCGCTGCGCCCGCTGACGGTTCGTTTGGCAACTCCGCGGGGGTTCTGTGCCGGGGTAGACCGGGCCATCCAGATCGTCGAGCGCGCCATCGAGAAGTTCGGCGCGCCCGTCTATGTCCGCCATGAGATCGTCCACAACCGCCATGTCGTGGATCGCCTGAAGGCGCTTGGCGCGGTGTTCGTCAAGGAATTGGACGAATGCCCGGACGACCGGCCGGTGGTCTTCTCGGCCCACGGCGTCCCGAAATCTGTGCCGGCCACGGCTAGGGCGCGTGAGCTGTTTTTCCTCGACGCGACCTGCCCCCTCGTCTCCAAGGTCCACGTCGAGGCCGAACGGCATCACGCCCAGGGCAAACATATCATCCTGATCGGCCATGCCGGCCATCCCGAGGTCGTCGGCACCCTTGGCCAGTTGCCCCCGGGGGCCATCAGCCTTGTCGAGACGGTTGAGGACGCCCGGGTCTTCCAGCGCCCCGGGGACCAACCGCTGGCCTATGCCACCCAGACCACGCTGTCGCTGGACGACACGTCCGAGATCGTGGGTGTACTCAAGTCCCGGTTCCCCGAGCTACCGGATCCGCACAAGGAGGACATCTGCTACGCGACGACCAACCGCCAGGAGGCGGTCAAGCGTCTGGCGGACGGGTCCGATCTGGTGCTTGTCGTGGGATCGAAGAACTCCTCCAACTCGGTCCGGCTGGTCGAGGTCGCCCTGAGAGCCGGGGCCGCCGATGCCAGGCTGATCGACGATGCCTCTCACATCGACTGGTCTTGGCTGGACGGGGTCAGCACCGTCGGCGTCACGGCCGGGGCCTCGGCCCCCGAACCCCTGGTTCAGGCCGTGGTACAGGCGCTTAGGGACCGGTTCGCGGTCACTTTGGCCGACGATCCCGGCGAGCCGGAAACCGTCACCTTCAAACTGCCACGCGCGCTCACGACCTGACCGCACTCGGCATCGGCCGTCAGCGAGGGTCGGCAGCGACGGGATCCAGCGTCTCAACAGCGACATCGCCACATCGCGCCGCCGCCGTTACCGGATTGCACACCGCAGCGGCGGCCCCGGAAAGGCGGACGTCATAGGTCGGGAAACGCGGGTCGGGCCAAAGATAGTCGGTTGAGACATACTGGGCTCCGCCTGCCAGCGCAGCGTCACGACGTGAGACCGCCCCCGCTCTGGCCTCCCGTGTGTCGGCGTCGGCCCTGGTCCTCACCATAAATCCGGCCCGGACCGCGGCGGCAATCCGGTCCCGATCGGCCACTGGGTCATTGAGGGTCAGATAGGCAGCGGCGGACGAGGCCTCGTCGGTGTTCACGAACATGGCCCGGCCCTCCAGAGAGGCACGTGACCCACGATAGGCGGAGACCTTCTCGGGGCCTTCATCCAGAGCGAAAAAGACCCGGCCTCTTGCCGCCCCCAGCCTGGGCCAGCCCCCGGCAAGCACAGCTTCCCGCAGCGTCGGATGGCTGCCCTGCACCTCATCCGGAGTGATCAGGGCGTCGCCGTCGAACGCCGAGCGGATCTCGGCATCCAGCGCGTCCCACGCCGCAGTGTCGAACGGGAGGGCCGTCACACCGCCGGGCACTACAGAAGCCCCTGTCTTGGCGTTGAGCATGATCAGGATTGGGACATGGCCGGGGTTCGCGCGTGACCAGTCGCGGATTTCACCAAGGCAGGCGATGAAGGTCAGGCAGGAACTGCGGAAATCGACGTCCTGCATATGCAGCGTCTTGAAACCGGGGCGGCTCATGGCGGCATCGAAAGCCGCGCCCATGGTCACGCCGCCCCCCAGCGCTCCAACCGGCCTGGCATAGCGTCCGCCTGCGGTGTCATGAAGCACGTCGATCTCGATCTGGCGCGCGCCCGCCTCCAGTTGTTCGGTGATCGGCCGGTGCGAATAGTCGAGCGCGATGGCGGCGGGATTGACTGCGAGCATAGCCTCAAGCTCGGCCTGTGGAATGGCCAGCTTGTAGCTGTTGTGCGTGCCCACGACCGACACGTCGGTCATGCGGAGACTGCCATCCATCCAGGCTCTCACGCAGGCGTCTCCGCCGCCGGAGGCAAGGTAAGGGGCTTCCGGCAGGCAGGCTGGCTGGCCGAGGATCAACAACAGGGCCCCCGTCAGGTTTAGCATGACAGGCTCTGGCAAACGGCGTCGGGCGGTGAAGACGGGCCGAGGCTCCCGAATGGGGACGCACAGACCGGATTGATGGCGTCACCACGGCAGAGTCTTGACGCGCCAGTCCGTCGAAGGGGAAGTCACCGGTCCCGGCGCTCATCAGAATTCCACGGTTCAACACGACGGCGACTCCGGGCGTGAACGCAGGATAGATGCTACGGATGACGGCACGACGACGTTCAAAAGCGGTCAGGGCGGGAGGCCCGTAAGGCTGGAGTGCTCAGTAGGCGAGCGCGAGCCCGTCCTTGCGCATTTCGGATGCCGCGCCATAGGTCCAGGGACCGCGCGCATTGCTCTGGCGCATGACGTTCTGATAGCCGCCGAAGCCGCCGTTGGGTGGCCCCAGAACCCAGCCCCGGGCTTCAAGTTCTGCGCGGGTTGCAACCGGCACACCCGACTCCAGATGCAGGACCCCGAGTCCTTCTGCCGGATGGCCGGTAGGCTCGGATGTCCCCTCATGCTGCCAACGCGGGCTGTCGCCAGCCTCCTGCGGATCGAGGCCGTAGTCCACCATATTGATGATGATCTGGGCCTGTCCCTGGGGCTGCATCCCGCCGCCCATGACGCCATAGGCCAGCCACGGCTCTCCGTCCTTGCAGGCGAAACCGGGGATAATCGTCTGGAACGGTCGCTTGCCCGGCGCATAGAGATTGGGGTGGCCGTCGGTGAGATTGAACATCTCGCCCCGGTCCTGAAACATGAAGCCCAGAGGCTGGCCGTGGCCGTCATCCGGGACCAGGCCGGAGCCCATTCCGCGATAGTTGGACTGGATCCAGCTGACCATCATGCCGTCGCGGTCGGCGACGCTGAAATAGGTGGTGTCACCCTGGGTCGGGGCATCGCCGGGCATGACCCGATCCATCACGCGGTCGGGCCGGATCAGCATCGCCCGTTCGGCCGCATAGGCCTTGGAGTTCAGCCACTCGACCGGGATTTCGCTGAAACGCGGGTCGGCGAAATAGCGGGCGCGGTCCTCGAACGCCAGCCGCTTGGCCTCGGCCTGGTGATGGATCGAGGCAGCGCTCTGGAAACCCATCCCCTTGAGATCGAACTGTTCGCAGATGTTCAGGATCTGGTTGGTCGACAGACCCTGGGAGTTCGGCGGCAGGCTGAAGACCTCGACACCCCGATAGGTCGTCTGCACCGGCTCGACCCACTCGGTCCGGTGGGCCGCGAGATCGGCCCGCGTCATCCAGCCGCCGATACGCCGGAAATAGGACTCCATCTGATCGGCCAACGGCCCGTCATAGAAGGCGTCGCGTCCACCCTCGGCGATCAGCCGGTAGGTTCGGCCGAGATCCGGGTTGGCGAACACTTCTCCCACCCGGGGGGTCTCGCCGCCCGGCGCATAGACCCGTTTGCGATTGTCGTTCTCCTCGATGATCGCTGCGGAGCGGTCGAACCCGGCCATGTTGCGCTGCAGATAGTATGCGATGACCTGGGGCATGGGCACGCCCTCCTCGCAGAGCTCCGCGACGGGCAGGAGAACGTCCTTCCACGGCAGCTTGCCATAGCGCTGATGAGCGGCCCACCAGGCATCGACGGTCCCCGGCACATTGACGGTGACCGCGCCGTAGGAGGGTAGATACCCCCGGGCGTTGACCTTTGAGCGGGCTGTTTCAATCGACAGGCCGCGCGGGCTGCGGCCCGAACCGTTGAAGCCCACGACCTTTCGCCGGGCCGGATCCCACAGCATGCAGAAGGCGTCTCCGCCGATCCCGTTCGCGGTCGGCTCCAGAAAGCCCAGGGCGGCGTTGATGGCGATCGCAGCGTCAATCGCCGAACCGCCTTTCCTGAGGATGTCGATCCCGATCAACGTCGCACGCGGATGGGCAGTGGCGGCAGCCCCCTGCGCGCCCCAGACCGTGGACCGACCGGCGAACTTCGGGCCTGTGATCCGGTCTCCTGTTCCAACGCCAGCCCAGGGATCGAGTGACATGGCTGATCCGGACCCTGCTGCAGGAGTCGACCGCGGAACACCAGGAGTCTGCGCGCTTGCAGGCTGGGCTGCGCCAGCCAGAAGAGCCCCGGCCGGCAGGGTCGAGAGGAAGGTACGACGGCGCATGATCTCTCCGGGGATGACGAAGGCGACAGGGCGGGTAGTGACCGGGTCTACTGGACACCCAACTCCTGCAGGAGCCGCGGCTGACGATAAACGCTGCGCAGGGACTCGGTGATTGCGGCCGTGGAGACAGTGACGGTCCGGTTCAACGCGCCGTCGTAGCCGAAGGCCCCTCCCAGAGAATGGATGTTGCCGTCGAACGCCGCCCCGATCACTTCACCGGCCGAATTGATGACCGGAGACCCGGAGTTGCCGCCGATGATGTCGTTGGTCGAGACGAAATTATAGACCGTCTGCTTGTTCACATCGGCTTCGCGCGCGGCGAATTGTTCTGCCAGAACAAACGGCTGGGCGCCGGTCGCGCGGTCGTAGAGACCACCCATATAGGTGAAGGCCGGAACCTGTGTCCCGCGATGGGTCCAGCCCTGGATCGACCCGTAGGACAGGCGCAGGGAGAAGGTCGCATCCGGATACTGGTTCGGTCCCAGCACGGCGAAGCGGGCCTGTGCCAGTTTCTCGGCGGCCCGTGCCGTGGGTCCGGAGACCCCGGATTCCCAACCGGCTCTCAGGGCCTGGGCAGCATCGTCATTCCTCAGCACCAGCTCGATCATCGGGTCACCGGATGACGCCAGCTCTTCGGGCGTCAGGGCCAGCATGGCCGCCCGGTGGGCGGGGCTGGCCAGATCGGTCCCTTCCACGAGCCTTTGAGCCAGGGCTTCGGGGCTTTCACGGCCCAGCAACCGCTGCACATCGGCATTGTCGACCGTCAGATACTCACGGGTCTTGGACAGCCAGAAGGTCAGGCCGATCTGCTCCAGATCGTTGGTGATCGGGGCCTCGGTCGCCAGCCGCCGGCCGAGGGCGGCCAGATCTGCGTCAGAGTTTCCGGGCCGGCGTTCCGACGCGGGTTTGGCGCGCTCTTTCGACGCCCGCACGATCGCGCGTGCATACTGATAAAGCGTCGAGCCTCCGCCGGCAGACGCCTCCAGCTGGCGATAGGGCAGATACAGTTCACTGGCGCGGGACTGGACCCGCTCCAGGTCGGCCCACGGGTCCCCGATGCGTTCGACAAGAGCCGGATCACCGGCCACGCCGGCACGGATACGGGTTTCCTCGTCACGCTTGATCTGCATGAAGGCCGGATCCAGCAAGGCCTGCTGCTGGCCATAGGTGGCCTTGAAACTGTTCTCCAGTCCGAAGATCGGGTCGACCGCGACGCGTGCGGCCTCCTCGTCGGTGAAGGAGTACTGGGTCATCCGGCCCCTGAGTTCGGACATCTGGATCAGGTTCAGCGGCTGGACCTGATCGCGCAGCCGCTCGAGCTGTGAGATGGACAGCAGGCGCGAGGTCGAGCCCGGATTGCCGGCGACGAACACCGGTTCACCCTCGGTCGGCGCACTGGCATTCCAGACGAGGTGGTCCGGCGTCTCAACCGGCTTGCCGTCCTCGTAAATCCGCAGCAGGCCGAAATCGAGAGCGTAGCGCGGGAAGTTGAAGTTATCTGGATCGCCGCCGAAGAACGCCGCCTGGAACTCTGGTGCGAAGGCCAGACGCACGTCCTCATACTTCCGGAACTTGTAGAGCTTGTACTGACCGCCACGGAAGAAGCTGATCACCTGACAGGTCAGCTTGATGTCATCGCCACAGTTTTCCTGCTGGATCGCCTGCTGCTCGGCACCACGCGCCTGCACGAAGGCGGTCCCATCCAGACCGGCACCGGCCCCCAGCATGCGATCCGTCACATCGGTGATGCCGGTCAGGATTTCCGCCGTCTGGCCCGGGCACTGACGCTCTTCCTCGCGAGTGCCGGGCATGAACCCGGCCTTGACGTAGTCGTTGCGGGCGTCTGACAGGTCCTGAACGCAGCCCACTATGCAGTGGTGATTGGTCAGGACGAGCCCCTCGGGTGACACGAGGGAGGCCGAGCACCCCTGGATCCGCACAGACGCATTGCGAACCCGGTCAAGCCAGGCCTGATCGATCCGCGTCCCGTAGCGCTCATTCACCGCCTGCATAGGGAAGTTGTCGAACGTCCACATGCCCTCCTCTGCCCGGGAGGCAGAGGCTGCAGTGATCACGGAAAGCGACGCCGTCACGGCCAGCAGCGATACGGTGAAGCGGAAAGACATGAACGGCCCCATTTGTTACATTGTACACCAACGCGCGGTGCCGCTGCTACCGATGCAGATAGCCGGCACTCGAATTCGTCACAGACAGGATGCAGCGAAACCGCGTGCCGCGCCACTGCTCCGCTGCGCGGGACAGCGGAACCTCGCCAACGACGACCGAACCATGGGACGGGGCCGCAACGGCAGGGGCGTGTGCACAAGGCCACGAATGCAGCGAAAAGGCAGAAACCGCCCGCTGACAACCGCGCAAGGCTTGCTTTTGAGTATGTTATTTCATAACAATCTACTCTGAATTCCCCGATACGGATCACAACCATGCGCCCTGCCCGCAACTCCCGCTCGCTTCTGCTTGCCGCCGCCGGTCTGGCCGCCCTCGCCGGGACGGCCGAGGCGCAGTCGATGGCGGGCGGGCCTGCACAGGACACGACGGCCCAACTCGACGAGATCATCGTGACCGGCGTCCCCTACGGGATCAGCCAGAATGCGACGACCATCGCCACTACAGTGATCGACGAGGAACAACTGGCCGTCGCTCCGGCGGCGTCGCTCGGCGACCTGCTGAACGGTACGCCCGGCGTTCGGTCGACCAGTTTTGCGCCCGGAGCCAGCCGTCCGGTTATCCGTGGCCTGGCCGGGCCGCGCGTCCAGGTCCTGACCAACGGTGTTGGCCTGATCGACGCCTCCTCCGTCTCGCCCGATCACCAGGTCGCGAGCGATCCGGCCGAGTCCAGCCGCATCGAGATCGTGCGGGGCCCGGCCACCCTGATCTATGGCGGATCCGCGATCGGCGGTGTGGTCAACATCATCGACGGCCGGATTCCGGAGCAACTGCCAGAGGACGGTCTTGACGGCCACCTGTCGGCCCAGGGATCGACTGCCGATGAAGGCTCTCTGTTTGGCGGCCGTGCGGAAATCGCCCTGGGCGGCCAGTTCGTCCTGCATATCGATGCGCTGAAGAAGGACGCCAACGACTACGAAATCCCCTCCTCGCCGATCTCGCAACGACTGGCCGACGCCGAGGGGCTGGACCGGGACGAGAGCGACGTCCTGCCCAACAGCTTCTCGGAGCTTGAAGCCTGGGGTCTCGGTGCCTCCTTCGTCGATGCAAACGGGTTTCTGGGTGCCTCCTACAAGGAGACCGACAGCACCTATGGCGTGGTCGCCGAGGAGACCGTGTTCATCGTACTGGAACAACAGCGCTTCGATGTGCGGGGTGCCTACCGGTTCGACCAGGGTCCATTCCGTGAGGCCCGGGGCAGCTATGGCCAGGCGGACTACACCCATACCGAGTTCGAGGACGTGGGCGAACCCGGGACGGTCTTCGCCTCGGACGGCTATGAGGCGCGCGCCGATCTGATCCAGCGCGAGCGGGGCGGCTGGAACGGCGCGATGGGGATCCAGACCCTGTCGCGAGACTTCTCGGCCATCGGTGATGAAGCCTATATCCCGAGCGCCGAGATCGAGGAGACCGGGATCTATACGGTCCAGCGCCTCGACCGGGACCGCTACGGCTTTGAGGGCGGGCTGCGCTACGATCGCCGCACCCTGACGGCGACCCCGTTCGGAACAACACGCGAGGTGGAACGCGACTTCGACAATGTTTCGGCCTCGGCTGCCGTGTTCTTCCGCCCGGCGGCAGGGTTGTTTGCCGGCGTCAGCCTGTCGCGGACCCAGCGCGCACCGTCCGAAGTGGAACTGTTCGCCGACGGGGTGCATATCGCCACCGGTGCCTATGAAGTCGGCGACGCCACGCTCGACAACGAGACCGTGACGACGCTGGAAGGCACGCTGCACTACGACGGCGGCCGGTTCCGCGGCGACCTTCACGTCTATGCCTCGAGGTTCGACGGCTTCATCGACCTGCGGGATACGGGAGATGTGTTCGCGTTCGACGAGGATGGTGAGATCGAGGAGTTCCCGATCTTCGCCTATGAGCAGACGGACGCCGACTTCCGCGGTTTCGAGGCCGAGGCCGCATATGACGTCTGGGTAAACGGTTTGCAGGTCGTGACCCTGGAAGGGGCCGCCGATTTCGTCGACGCCGACACGGATCTGGGTCCGGCGGCAAGGATCCCGCCCTACTCGCTGACCGGCCGGGTCCGCTACACCTCAACCCCGGTCGATCTGACTCTCGAAGTCCGTCATGTCGGCAAACAGGACGAGATCGCGGAGTTCGAACTGCCCACGAACAGCTACACCCTCGTCAGCCTGTTCGGGGCCTGGCGCCCCTTCGCCGACCCGGCGATTACCCTGTTCGCCGAGGGACGCAACCTGACGGACGAGGAGGCACGCGAGCATGCCTCCTTCCTGAAGGACATTGCCCCCCAGCCGGGCCGGAGCCTTCGAGCCGGAGTGACCTACCGATTCTAGACGCGCGCGGTGGGCCCGACCTCAAGGTCGGGCCCACACGTTCAACCCCGCGCGCCATCCGGAAAAACGCGGTCGCTGGTCGAGGCGTTCGAACGGCACCTCCGCCGAGGCCGATCGGTTCCAGGCAGGTCATCCCCTCGGTCACATTGGGACTTCGACACGAAGCCAATCCGGGAACAGGGGTGTTGGTGCGAGCGGCGGGGGTCGAACCCGCATGACCAAGGCCGAGGGATTTTAAGTCCCTTGCGTCTACCAGTTTCGCCACGCTCGCATCTGTAGTCCCTCGCGCGACAGGGCCTCAGGGGGTTCCGGTCGCCGGACGAAGGGCGCGGAAGTCCACATCGCTTTCGGCCAGCAGCCACAGAAACGCAGCCCACGCGGCCACGTTCTGATCCAGCTCTTCGGGATCGATCCGGTCCAGCACGTCGTCGGCCGTGTGGTGATAGTCGAAATAGTCAGTTCCGTCCTGGTTCAGCCGGAAGGCGGGAACACCCAGCGCCACCAATGGCCCGGTATCCGGTCCGCCCCCTGTTGCAGGCGCAGGGTCGAGAAGAACACCCAGTGGGGTCAAAACACGCATGGCCGCCCGGGCGAAGGGCGTTGCAGCGGCGCCGGCGGGCAGGCCGAGGCTGTAGATGCGCCGTGCACCGAAATCACTCTCGGAAACGGCCACGTGAGCGGCGGCCCGATCAGCACGACTGGAGGCATAGAACCGGGCCCCGGCGAGTCCCTGGGCCGGAGGCGGCTGGCTGACCTCCTCGGCCCCCCACCATACCACCCGGATGGTGCGTCGGGGTTTCACCGGCAAGTCCTCGATCAGTTTCAGGGCGGCGGCGGTGATGGCCACGCCGGCTCCATCGTCGATCGCTCCTGTGCCCAGGTCCCAGCTGTCGAGGTGGCCGCCGATGACGATCACCTCATCGGGGCGTTCGCGGCCCCGGACCTCGCCCACGACGTTCTGGGAGACGCTGTCTTTCGTGAAGCCGGCCGTCGAGAACAGCCGGAGACGAATGGGGGCATCCGCCGTCCGCATGATCCGCCGGATCTGGTCGGCATCAGGAGGGGAGATGGCGAAGGCCGGTACCGTACCCTCCCCCACCCGGGTCGCGCCGGTGTGGGCGAAGCGGTGGTCGTGGGTGCCGAGTGAGCGCAAAACATAGCCCACGGCTCCGCGCCGTGCCGCCTCGGTCGGCCCCTGGCCCCGGATGGGGGAGGTCGCCCCGTATCCGCGCCCGTCCTGGGCTTGGACCGTGTCCTGAAGCACCACGGCGATCTTTCCGATCAGACTGCCGGGCGGCTGGGCCAACAGTTCGGCATAGGTTTCGAAGACGGCTGCCTCGCCCTCGATGCCATCGGCCGGTGTCGCTATCGAGCCGCCGAGGGAAACGGCTGTCAGCGGCTGCTGGAAATCGCCGACAATCTCGACCCGGGTTTCCCCACGGGTCCACAGCGCCAGCGGGAACGTCTCGACCGACACAGCGTCAAAACCAAGCTCGCGAAAGGTTTCCGCCCCCCAGGCCGCGGCCGCCTGTTCGGACGTGCTGCCGGCCAGGCGAGGGCCGAAGCGAGTCGTCAGTTCGGACACCAGATCATAGGCGATGGACCCCTCCAGCGCGCGATCCCTCAGTTGTTCTGCCGTGCGCACCGCGGTCTCGTCCTGGGCCTGGACCATCGACGGGGCTGTCAGGAGCGCCAGCGCAGAGACTGCACCCGCCGACAACTGCAGAAGTTTGGAAGAAGAGGACAGCAGCATGCGGGCGGACTCCAGGAACGACGACCTCGGAACACTAGAGTGGCAGATACCCGAGGAGAAGCGGCGTTCAGCCGGCGCGGGCGAGTTCCGGCTCCAGGACCACTTCCCGCCAGGCCGCGGGTGCGGCCAGAAGGGCTCGAACAAGCTGGTTGTTCACCGCATGGCCGGCCTTGTAGCCCTCATAGCGGCCCAGCAAGGGTGCGCCGAGCACATACAGATCACCGATGGCATCCAGCGCCTTGTGCCGGACGAACTCGCGCTCCATCCGCAGGCCGCCGGGGTTCAGGATCTCGTCGCCGTCAATGACGACCGCGTTTTCCAGACTGCCGCCGCGTGCCAGCCCGGCGCGGCGCAGCGCCTCGACCTTATGGGCGAAGCCGAAGGTCCGGGCGGCCATGATTTCTGAACGGAATGTCGGCTCATCAACCACGAAATCGATGACCTGATTGCCGATGACCGACGTGGCGAAGTCGATCTCGAACCGCATCTCGTAGCGATCACAGGGATAGAGGGCGGCGTGCTTGTCACCGTCGGTGACGTGGACGGGCTGCAGGATCTCGATGAAACGGACCGGCGCTTCCTGACGCCTGAAGCCGGCCCGGTCCAGCAGCTGGACGAAAGGCAAGGCCGAACCGTCGAGAATGGGCAGTTCGGGCCCGTCCACCTCGACCACGGCGTTCGAGATGCCGAGGGCGCAGAAGGCGGCCATCAGATGCTCGATCGTCGACAGCCGCACACCGGCACCGTTCTCGATCATGGTGTTGAGCCGTGCATCGACCACGACGTCACCCGACACAACGATCCGGTTGTCACGATCGGTAATGTCGGTCCGGACGAACACAATGCCCGTTCCGGTCGGAGCCGGTCGAATAGCCAGCCGGACCCGCTGACCGGTGTGAACGCCGACGCCCGCACAGATAGCGGGGGCGACAAGCGTACGTTCACGATGATCCTGGCGTGGCGACAAAGTTGCGAACTCACCCTGATCGTTGCAGCGCACGACGGACGCGCGAAAGCAGAAGCGTGATCCCTACCGAGAGACCGGGCGAGGACAAACCAAAGTCGGGTTTCGAATTGTTACCGCGCCCTTAACCCCGGTCAGACGCACAAACGCCCCGGCGATCACCCGCAGGAGCGTTTGTTTCAAGCCCGATGCCTAGTTTGCGAGGCGGCGAAGAAAGGAGGGAATCTCCAGATCGTCCTCGGCACCGCGGGGCTCAACCCCGGGCTGGGACTGGGCCGTCTGGCGGAGTTGCGCCTGTGGCTGATGGCGCGATGGCACCGGCGCGGGCGCAGGGGCCGGAGGCTGCGCATAGGGCGACTGACTACGGGGCTTTTTTCCGAAGAGGCTCCAGCCGGACTTGCGATGATCGCGCTCATCATAGGACGGCTCGGGATAATCCACTGCCGCGGTTCCAGCCGCCGTGCGGTCCAGATAGAGATCACCCTGCCCGACCGGGCTGGAGGCATCTGCGACGATTTCGGGACGGAGGTGATCCTGTTCGAAAGCCTCGACCCACGGATCAACGATTGGCTCCAGATACCGTTCTTCGGCCACGTGGATCACAGGCTCCGGCGCTCGCGCGACCGGGGCGGGGCTCTGAAACGTCGGGACAACCGGCGCAGGCTCGGGCGGGCGCCGGACCTCGGCCGAAACCGTTTCGCGCCGCACAGGCTCGGCGAC
>JAIEQA010000107.1 GCA_019748095.1 Caulobacteraceae bacterium
GCCGTCGACAGGTCCAGGGTCGGCTGGGCGATGAAGGCGTCGGGGTCGGCGATCAGTTTGGCGCGGAAGGTCTCGATCTCGGCCTTCGTCGCGGCCGGGCCGACCAACATGCCGTAGCCGCCCGAACCCCCGACCTCCTTGACCACCAGTTCGGGCAGTTTCTCCAGCACCTCCTTCAGGGCGTCCGGCTCGCGGCAGCGCCAGGTGGGGACATTACCCAGCAGGGCGTCACCCCCGGTGAAGAACCGGATGATCTCGGGCATGTAGGTGTAGACGGCCTTGTCGTCGGCGACGCCGGTGCCGACCGCGTTCGACAGGGTGACATTGCCCGCCATATAGGCCGCCATCAGGCCGGGGATGCCGACCGCGCTGTCGGGGCGGAAGGTCAGGGGATCGAGGAACTCGTCATCGACGCGGCGGTAGATGACATCGACCCGCTGCGGCCCCTCGGTGGTGCGCATGAAGACGATGTCGTCGCGCACGAACAGGTCCCCGCCCTCGACCAGTTCGACCCCCAGCTTGTCGGCCAGGAAGCTGTGCTCGTAGTAGGCCGAGTTGAACGGCCCGGGGGTCAGGACGACGATGTTTGGATCGGATCCGGCGTGGTCCGGCGCGCTGGCCCGCAGGGACGCCAGCAGCATGTCGGTATAGGTCTCGACCGGGCGGATGCGGTGTTCGGCGAACAGGTCGGGGAACAGCCGCATCATCATCTCGCGGTTCTCCAGCATGTAGGAGACGCCCGAGGGGGTGCGGCAGTTGTCCTCCAGCACCACAAAGCCGTCCTCGCCGGTGCGGACCAGGTCGACGCCGCAGATGTGGGTCCAGATGTCGCCCGGGGGACGGCGGCCCTGCATCTCGGGCCGGTAGTGGGGGTTGGTGAAGATCAGCTCGGCCGGGATGATGCCGGCGCGGATGCAGTCCTGGGGGCCGTAGATGTCCTTGAGGAAGGCGTTGAGGGCCGAGACCCGCTGTTTCAGCCCCTTCTCCAGCTGGCCCCATTCGGCGGCGTCGATGATGCGGGGGACGACATCGAAGGGGATCAGCCGCTCGTTGGATTCGACGTCGCCATAGACGGCGAAGGTCACGCCCATGCGGCGGAAGAACAGCTCGGCCTGGCGCGAGCGCGCCTGCAGCAGGTCCGACGGCGCGGCCTCCAGCCACCGGGCGAGCGTCCGGTAGCTTTTGCGGACCTGACCCGATCCGGCATGGCCTGACATCTCGTCGAACGTGACGGTCGCTCCCGCGTTAGGGCTAAGGCCTCAACGTGGACCGGCGGCGCAAGCGGGTGCAACAGTTTTGTTGCGGTGCGGAAGAAGAAGTCCGTGCGCGAGGGGGTTGACCGTTCCACTGTTACAGCATAGTGGAACGCACCCCATGACCGATCTCCCTGCAGACACCACCGCCCCTGCGGCCCCGGAACGCCAGACAGCCGCCCGGGTGGCGCTGTACGACGCCCTGCTGTCGCTGAAGACGCGCCAGGAGATGGACGCCTTCCTGGCCGACCTCTGCACCCCGGCCGAGGTCCGCGCCTTCGCCGAGCGCTGGGCCGTGGCGCGTCTGCTGGACGAGAAGTCCAAATCCTATCGCGAGATCGCGCTGGAGGCGGGCACCAGCCCGACCACCGTCGTGCGCGTCGCGCGGTTCCTCAAGGAAATGCCGCATCAGGGCTATCGCCTGGTGCTGGACAGAACCCCCAAGAAAGCCTGAGCCCACCCCATGAGTACCGTACAGGGGCGACTTCGCATCGCCGTGCAGAAATCCGGCCGTCTGGCCGACCGCAGTCTCGACCTCGTTCGGGACGCCGGCCTGCGCGTCGTGAAGGGGGCCAACGACCTGCTCTACAAGGTCGAGAACTATCCGATCGACCTGTTGCGGGTGCGCGACGACGACATCCCCACCTTCGTGGCCGACGGGGTCTGCGACCTCGGGATCGTCGGCGAGAATGTGCTGGAGGAGGTCCGGAACGGCGGGCCCAACGCCTCGGTGGTGATGCCGCTGGGCTTCGGCAAATGCACGCTGAAACTGGCCTGCCCGCCGATGCTGGACTACGCCGGGCCCGCCTCGCTGGAGGGGCTGAGGATCGCCACCTCCTATCCCAAAATCCTTCGGCGGTACCTGGACGAACAGGGCGTCAAGGCCGACATCGTGGTCATGCGCGGCGCGGTCGAGGTGGCCCCGCGGCTGAAGCTGGCCTCGGCCATCTGCGATCTGGTCTCGACCGGCGCGACGCTGGAGGCCAACGGCCTGATCGCCAAGGAGACAGTGTTCGACAGCCAGGCCGTGCTGATCCAGTCGCCGGTCGCCCCCGAGGACGGGCTGCGGTCCCTGCTGGACTCGATCATCGAGCGGATGAGCGGCGTCGTCAGCTCGCAGGGGGCCAAATATGTGATGCTGAACGCGCCACGCTCGGCGCTGGACCAGATCACCGCCATCCTGCCGGGCGCGGGCGCGCCGACGGTGATGCCGCTGATGGGGCGCGATGACGCTGTGGCGGTGCATGCCGTGTGCCAGGAGGCCGTCTTCTGGGAGACGCTGGAGAAGCTGAAGGCCGCCGGGGCCTCGGCCATTCTGGTGCTGCCGATCGAGAAGATGATGTGATGAAGCGGATTGACTGGTCCTCCCTCGACGCGGCCGGCCGTCGCGAGGCGCTGGCGCGGCCGAAGCGTCGGTCGCAGGCCAGCGTCGGCGATGTCGTGCGCGCCATCTTCGATGACGTCGAGGCGCGCGGCGGGGCCGCCGTCACCGACTGGGCGGTGAAGCTGGACGGGGCCCCGCCCCGGCGGATCGCCATCACGGACGCGGCAGTCGCCGCCGCCCGCGACGCCCTGCCCCCGGCCGACACCCGGGCCTTGCGGGTCGCGGCCGAGAATGTACGGGTCTTCCACGAGGCGACCCGGCCGACCGACACCGCCCTGATCGAGACCACGCCCGGCGTGACCTCGCGTCTGGTCTGGCGGCCGATCGGGGCGGCGGGAATCTATGTGCCCGGCGGCACCGCGCCGCTGTTCTCGTCCCTGCTGATGCAGGCCATCCCGGCCGCCGTGGCCGGGGTGGGAGAGCGGGTCGTGGTCACGCCGCCGGCGAAGGACGGCAGCGTCCACCCCGCCATGATCCTGGCGGCGGCCGAGGCGGGGCTGGATGCGATCTGGCTGATCGGCGGAGCCCAGGCCATCGCCGCCCTGACCTATGGCGTCGTGCTGGACGACGGCGAGATCCCGGCCTGTGACAAGCTGTTCGGGCCCGGCAACGCCTATGTGGCCGAGGCCAAGCGCTACGCCGCCGCCCTGCCGAACGGGCCGTCGGTCGACATGCCTGCGGGGCCGTCGGAGCTGCTCGTCATCGCCGACCGCTTCTGTGACCCGGAGATCGCCGCCGCCGACCTGCTGAGCCAGGCGGAGCATGATGCGGACGCCCAGGTGATCCTCGTGGCCGAGCGCGACGCCACCATCGACGCCATCCTCGCCGAGGTCGAGGCCCAACTGGAGACCCTGCCGCGAGCCGACATCGCCCGGGCCTCCCTGTCCGAGGCCCGGGTCATCAAGGTCGCCGACATGGCCGAGGCCTGCGCGGTCTCCAACCTGTACGGCCCCGAGCACCTGGCCATCCAGGCCGAGGAGGCCGAGGCGCTGGTGGCCTCGATCCGCGCGGCCGGGGCGGTGTTCGTCGGGCGCTGGGCGGCCGAGACGCTGGGCGACTATGCCGCCGGCCCCAGCCACGTCCTGCCGACCGACGGCGGGGCGCGGACGCTGGGCGGCATCACCACTGCCAGCTTCATGACCTCCATGTCGGTCCAGACCGTCACCGAGGCCGGGGCCGAACGGCTGGGCCCGATCGCGGCGCGGCTGGCGCGGCTGGAGGGGCTGGAGGCGCATGCGCGGGCGGCGGATCTGAGGAGTGTGGGATGAGGGTGACGCAAGACTTCTCCCTCCCCTTTATGGGGAGGGACCGCGAGGCCCCCGCCGAGCGCGGGTGGGGCCGTGCTGTCCGTGCGTACGCTTCTGACAGCCCCACCCGGGCTGCGCTTCGCTCCGCCGTCCCTCCCCATGAAGGGGAGGGAGAAAACCCATGACCCTCCCCGCCCCCTATCCGCCCCTCGTCGCCGGAGCGGACGGCCTCGACGCCTATCCGGGCGAGGCCACGGCGCTGCAGAGCCGTATGGCCCAGATCTATGGTGTCGCGGACGATCAGGTCCTGCCGGTGCGTGGCCTGACGCACGGGCTGGAGCTGGTGTTCCGCCGCGCGGCGCTGGACGACCGGTCGGTCGAGGCTCCGGAGGCCGAACCCTATGCCGGGCTGGCGCGGCTGTACCGGGCCGGAACGGGCGAGGCCGCAGCCGTGATCGTCCGCGCGCTCGGCGCGCCCGAGGCGGTGGCCGAGATGGCCGAACGCGTGGCCCCTGCCCTGCTGGTCGTGGACGAGGGACTGGCGGAGTTCGCCGATGCGCCCTCGGCCGCGACCCTGATCGGCGACCACGCCAATCTGGTGGTGCTGCGCAGCCTTTCGCTGGCCTATGGGCTGGCCGGGGCCCGGGTCGGGGCCGCGCTGGGCCAGCCGGCAACGCTGGCGCGACTGGCCGAGGTGGTTGAGCCCTATGCCCTGCCCGCCCCGCTGGTGCGGCTGGCGCTGCAGGCGCTGGACCCGTCGCGGATGATCGAGACCGCCGAACGGATCGCCGGCGTCCGCCGCGAGCGCGAGCGGCTGGCGCGCGAGATCGGCCGCATCATGGTGGTCGAGGCCGGCGTCGGGCCGATCCTGATGGTCCGGCCGTCGGACATCGCCGCGACCCTGACCGATCTGGCCAAGTACGGCGTCGCGGCTGACCGGGCGGGGGACCGCGTGCGTCTGCCGGTCTCGCTGCGGGCCGAGGTCAATGACCGACTGCTGAGCGCGCTCGGCCTCGCCCCCTCGAACGCCCGGGCCCACCGGACCGGTCAGGCCGTGCGCGATACGAAGGAGACGCGCATCGTCTGCGCCGTCGATCTGGACGCGACCGGTCCGATCCGGATCGAGACCGGCGTCGGCTTCTTCGACCACATGCTGGAACAGGTCGCGGCCCACGGGGGCTTCTCCCTGCGGCTGCAGTGCGAGGGCGACCTTCACACCGACCCGCACCACACGATCGAAGACTCAGCCATCGCGCTCGGTCAGGCCCTGAAGCAGGCGCTGGGCGAGCGGCGGGGGATCCAGCGCTACGGCTTCGTCCTGGCCATGGACGAGGCCCAGGCGAATGTCGCCATCGACCTGTCGGGCCGGCCCTATCCGGTGTTCGAGGGCACCTTCTCGACCCCCTTCATCGGCGAGTACCGCACCGACCTGACCGCCCACGTGTTCCGCTCGCTGGCCGAGCACCTCGGGGCAGCGATCCACATCTCGGTCAAGGGCGATGACGACCACCACAAGACCGAGGCCGTCTACAAGGGTTTCGGCCGCGCCCTGCGTCAGGCCATCCGGGTCGAGGGCGATGTTGTTCCGAGTACCAAGGGTGTTTTGTGAGTTCCTGTCCTTCCGCTCATCCCCGCGAAAGCGGGGACCCAGTTCTGTGGGCTTCGGGATCTATCCGATCCTCCACTGATATCGATCCCACGCGATGGGCCTCACGAAAGCACTGGGTCCCCGCTTTCGCGGGGATGAACGGTGATTTCAAATGACCACCGCCATCGTTCACCTCGGGGCGGGGAACACCGCCTCGGTCCAGTTCGCCCTCGAGCGGCTGGGGGCCGACGTCATCGTCACCTCCGACCCCATGGTTATCGCCGACGCCGAACGGCTGGTCCTGCCGGGCGTGGGCGCGGCCGGCTATGCCATGGAGCAGATGGCGGCGCTCGGTCTGACCGACCTCATCAAGGGCTTTGACCGCCCCCTGCTGGGCCTTTGCCTCGGCCAGCAGCTGCTGTTTGCCGAGAGCGAGGAGAATGGCGGGGCCACCATGCTGGGATTCATCCCCGGCCGGGTGACGCGGATGCCGCTGCGCGATGATTTGCCGGTGCCGCACATGGGCTGGTCGCAGCTGCACGGGCTGAAGGAGGATCCGATCCTCGAGGGCGTGGCCGAGGGGGCCTATGCCTATTTCGTCCATTCCTACGTCTGTCCCGACACCGATGCGACCATCGCCTGCGCCGCCTACGGGGCCGAGGTCCCGGCCATGGTGCGCACCGGCAACCGCTGGGGCTGCCAGTTCCATCCGGAGCGATCGGCGCAGGCGGGTGCGCGGATCCTGCAGAACTTCCTGGAGCTGCCGGCGTGATCCCCTTCACTTTCGTCATTCCGGGCGCAGCGAAGCGGAGACCCGGAACAGGGCGGCGCGCGCGAGCGCGAACCTGTCGCGGACACGTCTCGCTGAACCATCGCCTTCGCTTCGCTTCGGCGCCGCCCTGTTCCGGGTCTGCGGCGCTGCGCGCCTTCGCCCGGAATGACGAAAGAAAAGGGACATCGGCATGATCGTCTATCCCGCCATTGATCTGCGTGCCGGGGTCTGTGTCCGGCTGATGCATGGCCGGTTTGATCAGGTCACGGAGTATGACGCCGACCCCGCCGCGCGGCTGGCGGCCTTCGTCGGCGAGGGCGCGACCTGGGTCCATATCGTCGATCTGGACGGGGCCGAGGCCGGACGGGCGGTGCAGCATGCGCTGATCGGCGCGCTCGCGACGGGCTCGACGGCCCGCATCCAGTCGGGCGGCGGCGTGCGCACGGTCGAGGATGTCGAGCGACTGCTGGATGCGGGCGTGACCCGCGTGGTGGTCGGATCGCTGGCCGTCACGCAGCCCGAGGCGGTCGCCGGGTGGCTGGCGCGGTTCGGGCCCGAGCGGCTGACCCTGGCCTTCGACGTCCGGGTCGGGGAGGACGGGGTGCCCACGCCCTCGTTGAAAGGCTGGACCGAGGCGGCGGGGCTGGACCTGTGGGCGGCGCTGGACCGGTACCCGGCCGGGACGCTGAGCCATGTGCTGATCACCGATGTGGGCCGCGACGGGGCCCTGACCGGGCCCAATCTCGATCTGCTGGGCGAGGCGCGGCGGCGGCGGCCGGATCTGAAGATCCAGGCCTCGGGCGGGGTGTCCTCGCTGGACGACCTGATCGCGGCCCGGGCCATCGGCTGTGACGGGGCCATCGTCGGCCGGGCCATCTATGAGGGTCGCTTCACGGCCCGCCAGGCGATAGAGGCCTGCGCATGACGGCGCGACGCATCATCCCCTGCCTGGACGTGAAGGACGGCCGCGTCGTCAAGGGCGTGCGGTTCGAGGGCCATGTCGACATGGGCGACGCCGGCGAACTGGCGGCCCGCTATCGCGACGCCGGGGCCGACGAACTGGTCTTCTATGACATCACCGCGAGCCCGCAGGGCCGGACGCTGGACTATGGCTGGGTGCGCGACATCGCCCGGTCGCTGGACATTCCCTTCTGCGTCGCCGGCGGCATCCGCACCGTGGATCAGGCCGCCGCCTGTCTGGACAACGGCGCCGACAAGGTCTCGATCAACTCCCCGGCGCTGGAGCGGCCCGAACTGATCACCGAAATGGCCGACCGGCTGGGCAGTCAGTGTGTGGTGGTGGGTGTCGATTCCCGGCGCGAGGACGGCCACTATGTCGTGCACAAATACACGGGCGATCCCGACAGCCGCCGGCTGGCCGGCCGGCGCACCATGGACTGGATCGTCGAGGCCCAGGAGCGGGGCGCCGGCGAGATCGTGCTGAACTGCATCGATCAGGACGGGGTGAAGAAGGGCTATGACACGGCCCAGCTGTCCGACGCCCGGGCGCGATTGACCATCCCCCTGATCGCCTCGGGCGGGGCGGGGGCGATGTCGCATTTCCTCGATGCCTTCGACCGGGCCAATGTGTCCGGAGCGCTGGCCGCCAGTGTGTTCCACTCGGGCCAGATCACCGTGCCGGACCTGAAGGCGTTTCTGGCGGGCGCGGGTGTGGAGGTGCGGCAGTGAACGTGAACCCGGATAGCCTCGACTTCGCCAAGGGCAACGGCCTGATCCCGGCGGTGGTGCAGGACGCCGATACCCTGCAGGTGCTGACGCTCGCCTATATGGACCGGGCGGCGCTGGACGAGACGATCGGGAGCGGCGAGGCCACCTTCTTTTCGCGCTCGCGCGGGGGGCGGTGGCGCAAGGGCGAGACCTCAGGCAACCGGCTGAGCGTCGTGTCGATCACGCCCGACTGCGACGGGGATGCGCTGGTGGTGGCCGTGCGGCCTATGGGGCCGGCCTGCCATCTGGGGACGACCAGCTGTTTCGGGGCGGACGACGCGCCGGGTCTGGGGCGGATCGCGCGGCTGGAGCGGACGATCGCCGAACGGGCGGCCGCCGATCCGGAGACCAGCTGGACAGCCCGCCTGCTGGCCGAGGGTCCCAAACGGGCGGCCCAGAAGGTCGGTGAGGAAGGCGTGGAGACGGCCCTCGCCGGGGCCGCCGGGCCGGTGGAAGAAGTCGCGTCCGAAGCCGCGGATCTGATCTATCATCTGCTGGTTCTGTTACGGGCGCGTCAAATGTCGTTTCAGGACGTTCTGGACGTGTTGGCCTCGCGCGCCCGACCGGCCACACACGCGGACTGACTTCGGGGCCCCTGCCCCGGCAAGGATGAGGAGCAGGCATGACGGCTCTGGTGCTGTTCGGTGGCGGCGGCGATCTGGCCATGCGGATGCTGCTGCCCTCGCTCTATTTCCTCGAGCATGACGGCCTTCTGCCCGAGGGGCTGAAGATCATCGGCGCGGCCCGCTCGGAAGAGAGCCGCGAGGAGTATGTCGGCAAGGTCCGCACCGCGGTCGAGGGCAAGGCCCGGGCCGACGACGCCTGGTCGGACGAGACCTGGGCCCGGCTGGACGGACGACTGGACTATCTGGCGGTCGACGCTACCTCGGCCGAGAGCCTGAAGCCGCTGAAGGACAGGGTCGGCTCCGGCCCCTGCACCAGCTTTCTGGCGGTATCGCCGTCCCTGTATGCGAAGATCGTCACGGCCATGCGCGCGGCGGGGCTGGCCGAGCCCGAGGACCGGGTGGTGCTGGAAAAGCCGGTCGGGCGCGATCTGGAGAGCTTCCGCGCCATCGACGACGCCGTGGCCGATGCCTTTTCCGAACAGCAGGTGTTCCGCATCGACCACTATCTGGGCAAGGAGACGGTCCAGAACCTGATCGCCCTGCGGTTCGGCAATGTGATCTTCGAGCCGCTGTGGAACAATCTGTCGATCGACCACGTCCAGATCACGGTGGGCGAGACGGTCGGGGTCGGCGACCGCTGGCCCTACTATGACGAATACGGCGCGCTGCGCGACATGCTGCAGAACCATATGCTGCAGCTGCTGTGTCTGGTGGCCATGGAGCCGCCGTCCGACCTCGACCCGGACTCCGTCCGCAACGAGAAGGTCAAGGTGATCCGCTCCCTGCGGCCCATCACCGACCGCGACGCCGAGCGCACCACCGTGCGGGGCCAGTATGTCTCGGGTACCGTCGATGGAAAGCGCGTGCCCGGCTACGACGAGGAGCGCGGCTCGGACTCCGACACAGAGACCTTCGTGGCCCTGCGCGTCGATATCGACAATTGGCGCTGGGCCGGCGTGCCCTTCTTCCTGCGCACCGGCAAACGCCTGCCCGAGAAGCGCACCGAGATCGTGATCCAGTTCAAGCCGGTGCCGCATTCGATCTTCGGCGACAACGGCCATGAGGAAGACAGCGCCAACCGTATGGTCATCGAGCTGCAGCCCGAGGAAGACATCAGCCTGACGGTGATGAACAAGAAGCCGGGGCTGGACCAGCGCATGCAACTGCAACCGATCCGGATGAGCCTTTCGTGGGGCGTGGACGACCGGGACGCCAAGCCGCCGCGCCGCCGTGTCGCCTATGAGCGGCTGCTGCTGGACGCCCTGAACGGGGACTCCACCCTGTTCGTGCGCCGCGACGAGGCAGAGAAGGCATGGGAGTGGGTCGATGGCGTCTCCCAGGCCTGGACCGACGGCAACGTGAAGCCCCAGCCCTATCGCGCCGGCACCTGGGGTCCCGACGCGGCCGACATGCTGATCGTTCGCACAGGCCGGGACTGGAATACGAGCGATGCGTAACACTCTTTCGTCATCCTCCGGCGAGCGGAGCGAGACCGGGGGACCCAGCGGCGCGCGCGAGCGCGAACCTGTCGCGAACTCGCTCTCTTCACCCATCCTGCCTGAACAGTTCGCCTTCGGCGCCGCTGGGTCCCCCGGTCTGCGCCGCAAAGGCGCGGCTTGCCGGAGGATGACGAAAGTGAGTGCGAGCGCATGATCGAACTCGAAACCTTTCCCACCCTCGACACCTGGGCCGCGACGATCGCGGGCCGCCTTGAGGAAACCCTCGGGGCCGCGGTCCTCGCCAACGGTCGGGCCCTGTTCGCCGGGCCGGGGGGATCGACGCCCTCGCCGGTCTATGAGCGGCTGGCCCGGGCCGACATCGGCTGGGACCGGATCTCGGTCACCCTGGTCGACGAACGCTATGTGCCCGAGAGCGATCCGGAATCGAACGCGCGGCTGATCCGGGGCACCCTGCTGCAGGGTCGGGCGGCGGCGGCGACCTTCATCCCGCTGTACCACCCCGAGGTCACCGTCGACCGCGCGGCGGCCGCCGCGGCCCGCAGCCTGGCCGAGGCCGGCCGCCGCTTCGATGCGGTGCTGCTGGGCATGGGGGAGGACGGCCACATCTGTTCGATGTTCCCGAACAGCCCGACGCTGAAGACCCTGCTGACCCCGACCCTGAAGCCGACCGTTCTGGGCGTGCCCCACGGCCGCGACGGGGCGGCTCCCAGCCTGGAGCGGATCTCGATCACCCTGCCGTATCTGATGGCGGCGGGGCGGGTGATCCTGGGGCTGAAGGGCGCGGCCAAGCGTTCGGTGTTCGAGCGCGAGGCGGACGGCGACCCGGCCCTGCAGCCGATCGCCGCGATGATCGCAGCGAAGGTTCCCCTTGAAGTCGTCTGGACGGAGGCCGGCTGATGGCCCTTCACCCCGTGGTGGCGGAAGTCACCGCCCGCATCGTTGAACGCTCGCGCGAGACGCGTTCTGACTATCTGCGCCGCATGGATGCCGCGCGGGACTCAGGCGTCGGCCGTGCCAAACTGTCCTGCGCCAACTGGGCCCATGCCTTCGCCGGCCAGACCATTGCCGACAAGCTGACGGCCATGACCGGCAAGACCCCCAATGTCGGGATCGTCACCGCCTATAACGACATGCTGTCGGCGCATCAGCCGTTCGAGCGCTTCCCGGCCGTGATCCGCGAGGCGGTGCGCGAGCTCGGGGCAACGGCCCAGGTCGCCGGGGGGACGCCCGCCATGTGCGACGGGGTCACGCAAGGGCGGCCGGGCATGGAGCTGAGCCTGTTCAGCCGTGACGTCATCGCCATGTCGGTCGGGGTCGCCCTGACCCACGACGCCTTTGACGCAGGCCTGATGCTGGGGGTCTGCGACAAGATCGTGCCGGGCCTGTTCATGGGGGCGCTGGCATTCGGCCACCTGCCGGTGATTTTCGCCCCCGCCGGCCCGATGCCTTCGGGCATCCCCAACGCCGAGAAGGCCCGGGTTCGGGCAGAGTACGCGCAGGGCAAGGTCGACCGGTCCGTCCTGCTGGCCAGTGAGATCGGCAGCTATCACTCGCCCGGCACCTGCACCTTCTACGGCACCGCCAACTCCAACCAGATGATGATGGAGCTGTGCGGGCTGCATATGCCGTCCACGGCCTTCGTCCATCCGGAGACCGGCCTGCGCGACGCCCTGACGGCGGCGTCGGCGAAGCGCGCGGTCGAACTGGCGCAAGGCGGCGAAGGCCGGATGGCCGACGTCGTCGACGAAAAATCGGTCGTCAACATGATCGTGGCCCTGCTGGCCACCGGCGGATCGACCAACCATGCCATCCATCTGGTCGCCATGGCGCGGGCGGCCGGGGTGCTGATCGACTGGACCGACATGGACCAGCTGTCGGCGGTGACACCGCTGCTGGCCCGGATCTATCCGAACGGCTCGGCGGATGTGAACGCGTTCCAGGCGGCCGGCGGCGTCGCCTTCGTGGCGCGCGAACTGGCCGAGGCCGGCCATATCCACTCCGACGTCACGACCATCATGGGCCGGGGCATCCATCACTATTTCCAGGAGCCGGCGATGATCGACGGCGCCCTGGTGTGGAAGGACGGGGTCAGCGAAAGCCTTGACCGCGACATCCTGCGGCCCGCCTCCGACCCGTTCGACACCGAGGGCGGCCTGCGGCTGGTGCAGGGCAATCTGGGGCGCGCGGTCATCAAGATCTCGGCGGTCAAGCCGCAGCACCGGATCGTCGAGGGACCGGCCCGGGTGTTCGACGCCCAGGAAGAGGTTCTGGCCGCCTTCCAGCGGGGTGAGCTGGATACGGGCGGCGTCATCGTGCTGCGCTTCCAGGGGCCCAAGGCCAATGGCATGCCGGAGCTGCATTCCCTGTCGCCGCTGATGAGCGTGCTGCAGGATCGCGGTGTGCCGATCGCCCTGGTCACCGACGGGCGGATGTCGGGGGCGTCGGGCAAGACCCCGGCGGCCATCCATGTGTCGCCCGAAGCCCTGGACGGCGGCCCCCTGGCCTTCGTGAAGGACGGCGACATCGTGCGGCTGGATGCCGAGGCGGGAGTGCTGACCGTCGCCGCCGACCTGTCGACGCGCGACCGGGCACGGCCCGGCCCGGCCCAGAGCTGGGGCTATGGCAGGGAGCTGTTCGGGGCGTTTCGGGCGGCGGTATCCTCGGCCGAACAGGGAGCCTCGGTCTGTTTCATCCCCGAGCCGACGGCACAACAGCCGGAGATCCGCGACGTCGCGGACGCCAATGTACAGAACCGGGCAGTGGACGCATGAGCAACGCCAAGACGCTTCTGGTCGGTGACGTCGGCGGCACCAACGCCCGGTTCGCGATCGCCCGCATGGTCGACGGCCGGCCGGTGCTGGATCACCACGAGAGCTTCCCGGCGGACCAGTATCCGACCTTCCTGAGCGGGGTCGCCGCCTTCGTCGAGGGCTGCGAGGTCAAGCCGACCGGAGGGGTCATCGCCGTCGCCGGCCCGGTCGAGGACGGGGCGATCGACCTGACCAACTCCCCCTGGCGGGTGTCGGAGCCCGAGCTGCAGACCCTGGGTCTGAACCCGGTCAGGCTGATCAATGATTTCGAGGCCCTGGCCTGGGGCGCGCCCATCGTTCCGGCGGAGAATCTGGAACGCCTCGGCGGGCCCGAAGCGGGCGATCCCCACGCGACCATCGCGGTACTGGGCCCCGGCACCGGGTTCGGCGTCTCGGCCCTGGTGCGCGACGCCCACGGTCAGGAGATGGCCATGCCGTCGGAAGGCGGTCACGCCTGTTTCCCGCCGGGCGACCCGGTCGAGGACGAGATCCTGCGCATCCTGCGCCGGCGCTATGACCGGGTCTCGATCGAGCGGCTGATCTGCGGCCCCGGCCTGCTGAACATGCACCGGGCCCTGGCCGAGATCGACGGGCGCGAAACCCATATCGACGACCCGGCCGAGATCACCACCACGGCCCTGGCGGATCCGCACAGCCCGTGCGGGGCCACGCTTGCCCGGTTCTGCGCCATCCTGGGGGCTGTGGCGGGTGACATCGCCCTGACCACCGGGGCCCGCGGCGGGGTCTATATCGCCGGCGGGATTGCCCCGCGCATCCTGCCCTTCCTGAAGACCAGCCCTTTCCGCCAGCGCTTCGAACGCAAGGGCCGGTTCAAGGACTATATGGCCGACATCCCCACCTGGGTGATCACCCACAAACATGCCGCCCTTCTGGGGGCCGCGCGGGTCGCCTTTGCCGAAGATCACGGATAGGGCGGTTATTTATCACGCAGGCGTGAACCCTTTCCGAAGCGTGGCGTTTCCCCGTCTCAACCAAGGAAGGGTTTTCCCATGCGTAAACTGATGATCGCCGCCGTCACCACCTTCGCCTTCGCAGGCCTCGCCGCCTGTGGCGAGACTGCTGGCGAGAAGGAAGCCGGTGCCCAGGCCGACGCCATTGAGGCGAACGCCAATGTCGAGGCCACCCAGCTCGAGAACGCTGCTGACGCCGCCTCGACCGACACCGCCCGCGACGCCCTGAACGCCCAGGCCGATGCCGTCGGTGAGGCCGCTGAAGAAAAGGCTGACGCCGTCGAAGCCGCAGCCGGCAATGCCGACGGTGGCATGACCACCGCCAACACGCCCAACTAAAGGCCGAAGCGACCGGCGCTCATGACGCCGATCGGTTTTCCTTCAGCCCGGTTCAGCCCCCGTCGCGCGAGCGGCGGGGGCTTTCTATTCACCGGACCTGCTGTGATCAGAAGTCGTAGCGGGCCGAGAGGGACACGGTCCGGCCATTGGCGGCCCGACCGCGTCCGACGCCATTGGCCGGCACGGAGACGTTGGTGATCTCGTACCAGGCCACCTCGTCGAACAGGTTGTTGGCGACCAGCATCAGCTGGAGCCGCTCGAGCGGGCGATACTGCACGAAGGCGTTGACCAGGGTGTAACCCGGCACCTTCAGGACATTCACGTCGTCGGACCAGCTGCTGGTAGCCCCGATCAGGTTCGCCCCGACGGTGAAGTCCCGGGTCTCGTACACCGGGGTGGCCTGGAAGAGGAAGTCGGGCTGCCGGCGGGGCACCATCCCGGTCACCGCGGCATTGGCGCGGTCGCTGACGATCTCCGCCTGGGTCCAGGTGACGCCGCCGGTGAAGCTGAAGCCGCCGCGACGGTAGGAGCCCTCCGCCTCGACCCCATAGGCCGTGTACTCGCGGTCGGTCGTGATGGCACCGGCCTGCACATTGGTGTCCTCGGTGTCGGCAGAGAAACCGGTCACGTTGAACGTCAGCTGCGGCGTGCGGTATTTGAACCCGCCCTCCAGCTGTTCGACGATGTCATAGCCGTCTTCCGGATCGGGCATGCTGCCGTCGATCACGCTGACCTTGTTCGAGAACAGGACCTTGTCAGCGGCGGCCCGCGCCCCGCGGCTGTAGCGCCCGAACAGGGCGAAGGGCTCGGACACCCGGAAGTTGATGCCGCTGGAATAGCTGATGTAGTCGTAGTCGTAGTCGACCGGAGCCGGACGATCGAGCGGGGTGAAGGCGGTGCGCGATTCCGCCACCGAGATGACGCCGTTGCCGTTAAAGTCGGTCGGCCGGATGCCGACGCGGCCGCCGCCCAGATCGGCCCCGTACAGCTCGCCGTTCACCTGGCCCAGATCGTAGCGGACGCTGGCCCCGACCGCGATCCGCCCGAAGCGGTAGTTGATCGAGCCATAGGGTGCCGCGATCTCGTACTGGACGTCGTATTTCCGCCGGAAGAAGGCGGTGCTGCCCGAGCGGTTGAAGCCCAGATAACCGTCCTGTGACTGCAGGACTCCGGCGGCATTGGTGAAGTTGATCAGGGCCGACTGGCCGTCCCCAGCCACGTCCTGGAGGTGGTTCGAATAGAGCCAGTCGTTTGTGTAGTTCTGGTTCGAGTTGTAGAGACCGCCTGTGAGCGTCAGCTCCCCGCCGGACAGGGTGAACGCCCGGGTGGCGCGCAGGTCACTGATGAGATTGCCGAGGTCACTGGAATCGATCCGGTTCAGGGCTGACGCCACGACCAGGCCGTTGCCGTTCAGGGTCCCGAGGTTGGAAATAACCTGGCCGGCCCGGGGACCGGTGGCATAGGTGAAGGTGCCCGTCCCGCCCCCCAGAGAGGCCGGCAGGGCACTGCCGGAATAGATGTTGGAGACGAGGTTGCGGGTCGTTCCGCCGGCGATTTCCGAGTAGCGGGCGCGGTGGGTGATGGTCCAGTCCGCGACGTCGAAGCGCGACTCGATACCGATGGACCGGACGTTGGCGTCCTGCCCCTGGCTGAGCGGCAGCACCGCCGGATTGTTGTCGGCGTCCAGCGTGATGAGATTGCCGAGGTGGCCCGAGAGCATGGAATCCCGGCGGACGTCGTAGCCGTTGAAGTTGCTGAATACCGGATTGTCGTTGGTGCCCGTGATCCGCACCGGACCCCACAGATAGTGTGGCGAGCGATCGTCCAGATACTTGCCCGACAGGCGGACATAGCCGTTGGCGAAATCCTTGGTGATGTTGAACCGGAGCTGGCCGCCCTCGTAGGCGTTGAAGCCGACATCCCGCTGGCCCTCGCCGGTGCGGTAGAAGCCGCCGATGTGGAAGCGCAGGGTGTCGGTGATGGGCGAGCCGTAGTGGAAGTCCACCCGGTCGCTGTCGTAGTCGAGCCCGGTCGTCAACTGGATCGCACCGCCCCTGACCTCCCCGGTCCGGGAGATCAGGTTGATCACGCCGCCCGGCGAGTTCGAGGCGAAGGTCGAGGCCGAACCGCCACGGATCGCCTCGACGGCGGCGAGGTTGAAGTCGGCCCGGATGAAGATGTCCGTCGCGCCGTTGAAAAAGTCGCCGAACTCGAGAACGGGCAGGCCGTCCTCCTGGATCTGCATGTATTTCGACCCGCCGGACGCCAGCGGCAAACCCCGGATGGTGTAGGCGGAGCTGCCGTCACCGGTCGACGACTCGGTGCGGATGCCCGGGATGTTGCGCAGGATGTCGCCCAGCGAGCGGGCCCCCAGAAGCTCGATCTCGCTCTGCTGCAGGCCGCTGGTCGAGGTCGCACTGTCCAGCGGATCGCGGCCACGCGCGACCCCGGTCGAGAACATTGGCTGGGCGTTGGCTTGGCTGGCCGGAGCGGAGGTGGTCTGGGCCGGGGCCCGGGTGACGACCACATCGTCGGGCCTGTCGTCGGGTTCGGCCGCCAGGGTCGGTGTGAATGTGGACACAAGGACGACCGGCGCAAAGGCCAGAAATACTGATTTCGCTCTCATGGATTTTCCTCCCCGATGAATAGCTCTTTCAGGACTCCTGTCGTCGACCGGTTAAGGGATACCTAAAGAAATGACTGTGTTCGTCGAGATATGGTGAAGCTAGGTAATACTACGGATTCTGAACGGCGATTACATATGAGGACCGCGCACAGAAACCTCGATTACTGATCGCTCACGGACGGTGCATCGGGCCGCTGGCGTTTCGGCGGCAAGGGGATGAAGGCGCTGGTGCGGCGGATATAGTCCGCATACCGGGGCTTGGTCTTCGCCGTCGACTTTTCGGTGATGCCGATCCCGGACCATTTGGTCAGGGTAAAGGTCAGGAAGATCGGCCCCAGGATCGAGGCGACGCCGATCCAGCCGGTCTCGGCCGCGATCAGCCACAGGCCCCACCAGACGCAGGCGTCGCCAAAATAGTTGGGGTGGCGGGTGTAGCGCCAGAGGCCGGTGTCCAGCACCTGACCCCTGTTGGCCGGGTCCTTCCTGAACGCCGCCAGCTGGGCGTCGCCGATGCTCTCGAAGGCGATGCCGACCACGACGATGATGGCCCCGATCCAGCCGATCCAGCCCATGGGCGGCATGGGCGAGACCTGGCCCAGCTGTACCGGCAGACTGGTCAGCCAGGCCAGAACGCCTTGCGGCAGGAAGACGATCAGCAGGGCCGTCTTGCCGAAGCTCCAGCCGTGTTTGCGGTTCTGGGCCTCGACGATATCGGCATAGCGGCCGTCCACCCCGTGGGCGCGCCACCGGCGGAACAGATGCCAGCCGAGCCGCAGGGCCCAGACCGCGCACAGCCACAGGATCAGTCCCTTGCGGACCGGGTCGCCATCCGTGCGGGGGAAGGTGATCAGGGCCAGGAACAGCATCGCCAGCGGCCAGACCGCATCGATGAAGCTGACGTCCTTCAGCCGAACGGCCAGGGTCCATAACCCCGCCATGCCGGCCACGATCAGGATCAGATTCAGGCCCAGCAGGGCGGCAAGGTCAGTCAGGGTCATGCGACAGCCGTATTAGCACGCGGCCGGACGAAGCGCAGTGCCGTGTGTGACGCTCAGTCGACGCACAGGGTCGGGCCTGTCCTGCCGTCCTCGATCGGGGTCAGACAGCCGAAGGGCAGGTCGTTGACGGCGCAGAGACCGGTGACCGGCCCTTCGCGCGGGCCTGCGAGCTCCGCAAGGCAGTTGCCAAGGCAGTCGTCGCCGTCGCGGCAGACCTTGCCGGCATCGGCGAAAGGCACCACGCAACGTTCGGTCTGAAGGCGCCCGACCCGCATCAGCTGACCGCCCCGTGCGCCACAGGTCTGGTCCGCCGACCGGATCGGGCCGACCGGGTCAGGCGCCTGGCCAGCCATGGGCGAGCAGGCGGCCGCCATCAGGGCGAGAGCGGCGAGCTGCAGGCGCAGGGGCAAGCCGTTCTTCAACGGCCGACCTCGCCCGGGGTGAAGCCGGTCCAGACGTCGTCATAGTCCAGCTGCATCGTCGGACTGGTCTGGGCCCAGTCGGTGGTGCGGATCGGGAGCCGCGTCTCGAACATGAAGGCCAGGGTGTGGTCGATCTTGACCGGCTTCAGCTCGGCGGCGACGGCCTTCTCATAACTGGCCTGATCCGGGCCGTGGCCGCTCATGCAGTTGTGCAGACTGGCCCCGCCGGGAGCGAACCCGCCCTCCTTGGCGTCATAGGCCCCGGTCACCAGCCCCATGAACTCGCTCATGACGTTCCTGTGGAACCACGGCGGACGGAAGGTGTCCTCGGCCACCATCCAGCGCGGCGGGAAGATGACGAAGTCGCAGTTGGCCGTGCCGGGCGTGTCCGACGGGCTGGTCAGGACGGTGAAGATCGACGGGTCCGGATGGTCATAGCTGACCGTGCCGATGGTGTTGAACCGGGCGGTGTCATAGCGATACGGGGCATGATTGCCGTGCCAGGCCACCACATCCAGCGGGCTGTGGGCGAAGGTCGTGGTCCACAGGCGGCCGCCGTATTTCTGGACGCATTCGGTCGGGCGGGCGACGTCCTCGAACGCCGCCGCGGGCGTTTCGAAATCGCGCGGATTGGCCAGACCATTGGCCCCGATCGGGCCCAGATCGGGCAGGCGGAAGGGCGCGCCGTAGTTCTCGCAGACATAGCCCCGGATGGGGCCGGAGCATTCCACGCGGAAGCGCACCCCGCGCGGGATGACCACGATATGGCCGGGCTCGGCCTCGATCCGGCCGAACTCGGTGACGAACACCTGCGTCCCCTGCTGCGGCACGATCAGCAGTTCACCGTCGGCATCATAGAAGACCCGGTCGGTCATCGACCGGTTGGCGGCGTACAGGTGGATGCCGACGCCCCCTTGAGCCTCCGCATCGCCATTGCCGCCATAGGTCACCAGGCCTTCGACCCAGTCGGTCGGAGCGGTCGGCAGGGGCAGCGGATCCCAGCGCATCCGATTTGGGCTGGGCGGGGCGTCGTGGAACGGACCCGACCGCACCAGCCCCTGGGCGAAGGGCTGATAGGCCGGATGCTGGGCCGAGGGCCGTAGCCGGTAGAGCCAGCTGCGGCGATTCTCGGCCCGGGGCGCGGTGAAGGCCGTGCCCGACAGCTGTTCCGCATAAAGGCCCATGGGCGTCTTCTGCGGAGAGTTGCGGCCCACCGGCAGGGCCCCGGGGACGGCCTCGGTGGCGAAATGATTGCCGAAGCCGGTCAGATAGTGTGCGCTGTTCCGCGTCATATGGATCTCCCGGTGCCCGCATAACCCGTCCGGGCCTGCGGGTGAAGGACGGGCCCTACTCCACGGGCCTCACATTGTCGTCGGAATCGCGGTCGATCCATTTGTTGTAGGGGTCGACACCCGCAAACGCAGGCTTCGTGGCCGTGGTGAAGCGGAAGGTCTGGACGCCGCTGCGCAGGGGCCGGCGCTCGAACAGAATCACGGCCTTCTCATCAAAGGCGCGTTTGCCCGGCTCGGCGCTGAACAGGCCGATGTCGAAGGTCTCGTTCAGCGGCGACTCGGTCTCCACACCCTCGCCGTCGGCATACAGTTTGCGCGCCTCCACTGTCACCGTCACGTCCCAGCGCCCGTCGGCGCGCCGGGTGGCGGTCGAGGCCGTGGTCTTGACGTCATACAGGGTGATCCGTTCGAACAGATCGGTGATCAGGGCCTGTTTGTCGGCCGGGGCCACCGCCCGCAGGGCCGCGATCAGATCCAGCGAGCGGGGATAGGGCGCGCCCTGGAAGGCGAAGCGCTGGATCAGCGTGCGCAGCGCCGCGTTGACCCGGTCCTCCCCGATCTGGTCGGCCAGCAGATACATGACCAGACCACCCTTCTGGTAGTGGATATAGCCCTGGTTCTCGACACGGTAGAGCGGCATCTCCTCCAGCCGTTCGGTCCCGCGCGAACCCAGATAGTTGTCCAGCTCATACTTCAGGAAGCGGCGGATGTTGTCAGCGCCATAGGTCTTCTTCATCACCATCAGCGCCGAGTACTGGGCCAGGGTTTCCGACAGGCTGGTCGAGCCCTGCATGTCGGCCCCGATCACCTGATGCGCCCACCACTGGTGCCCCAGTTCATGGGCGGTGATGTAGGTGACGTAGTCGATCTTCTCCGGGTTCCGGAAGTCGGCGATGAAGCCGAGGTTCTCGGAATAGGGCATGGTGTTGGCGAAGGCCTGGGCGAACTGGCCGTAGGGGAATTCGATGATCCGGGCCTGACGGAACTGATAGGGCCCGAACGCCGGCTGGAAATAGTCCAGCCCCGCCTTCATCGCCTCGATCATGCGCGGTGCGTTCCGCTCATGGCCCGGCTGGTGATAGACAGCCAGCTCGACGCCGTTGTGGGTCTCGCGCAGCACCTCATAGGCGGCCGACTGCACCGAAAAGAAATGCAGGATCGGGGCCTCGGTGACGAACCGGGCCGTGCGACGGCCGTCCGCGGTGACATCCGACACCTTGTAGCCCGGCGCGATCGGGGTCTGGTCGGCGACCGTGGTCACGGTGATGTCGGCGGTGACCCAGTCCGCCCCGATGTAGTTCCGGCCCTGGGCGGAGGTGTCTTCCAGCTTCGCCATGCGCAGCTCGGCCGGCAGACCGAATTTGCGCCGCTTGGCCCGGTCGGTCAGCAGGCCGCCGCGATCCATGCCGATCTGGGGCGCGAAGCCCGAGTTGTTGATAAAGGTCCCGTTGTCCACGAGGCTCCTGATCGCGCCGCTGTTGGGGAAGCCCTTCTGGGTCAGGAGGGTCTCGAACGACACCGTGCGGCGTTCGCCCGGGGCCATCGGAGTGGCGAACCGGTAGATGCGGTAGTCGAACCGCTCCCACTCGCGGGCCATCGTCGCGCCCTGGACGTCCAGCCGGACCATCTGCAGATCGGAGTCGAGCCAGCGCAGATGCATCTCGCTGAGCGGGGCCCCGGTCCGGTTCTCGATCACATAGCGGCCGGTGGTGACCAGACGCGGCGTGTGCGGATCCAGATCCAGATCCAGGGTGACACTGACGATCGACGGCTGGGGCGTCGTCTCGAAGGCCAGCAGGGTTTTCTCGTAGTCCGCCTGACGCGTCTCGAACCAGTCGCGGCTGCGATAGTCGTTCCAGACATTGGTGTTAACGAAGATGAAGCCACCCAGACCGACAAAGGCCAGCAGCGCCACCGCCGCAACGCCACCGGCCGGGCCTTTCAGCCGGTGGGGCAGACGTTGCAGCCGGGGCATGAAGCGGGTCTCCGTCCCCCGCCGCCACAGACCATAGGTCACCACCATCAGCAGGGTGGCGAAGGCGGTCCAGTAGGCGGTCAGCCAGTTGGCGGCCGTGCCGAAATCGCCCCGTCCGTTCATGTCCGACAGCGGCACACCCGGGGTGGCTCCGTAGCGGTAGAGGACGTGGTCAAAGCCCAGATTGGCCAGCACGAGGGTGCTGATCAGATAGACCACCATCAGGGCCCAGCCGACGAACTTGTTCGGCGACATGGCCTGGACGAAGATCGCCAGCACGGCCAGCAGGGCAAAGCCGATGGTCTCGGGCAGGACGTACCAGAACAGGTATTTGTCCAGTTCCAGCGCGACCTCACCTTTGTACAGCTGGACCGCGATGCCCGAGGCGACCGCCGCCAGCAGGACGGACACCAGCACCAGGGTCAGCCCCAGCACCTTGGGCAGCAGGAAGGTCCAGTCGGGCGTCGGGGTGGCGTCGACGATCTCGTGGGTGCGCCGCTCCTTGTCGCGCCAGACCAGTTCACCGGCATAGTAGATGGCGACAATGATCGAGATGATGCCGAACGCCCCGGTCAGAACCCCGATCACGGTGCGGGTGACCAGCAGGGTCGGGGCGCCGAAGGCCTCGCCCGCGAACAGCAGGGCGGCAACGGCGTTGAACGCCCCCAGAACGATCAGCACCGCAAAGGCCGGGCTGCGGAAGATGAAAGCCATCTCGAACCCGGTGCGCCTGCGCAGCCGGGCCCAGCCGCTGGCCAGACCGTAGGAGGGGGACGGCAGGGGACCGGACGGTGCCGTCGCGGCCGGCGATTTTTCGGCGAGGGCCCGCAGCCTGTCAGCCTTTCCGGGTTTGCCCCCCCGCGCGGCCGGCCGGTACAGCAGCGAGGCGGCCGCGAGGAACAACACCCCCACGCCGACCCAGATCAGCCGGTTGTACAGCAGCACGCCGCCCAGATCCGGCAGCCGGGTGTTGCGCTCGACCGGGGTCCAGTAGCGGGTGACCTCACCGAAGGCGGCCAGACCGAACGGCTCCAGCCAGGCCATCGCCTCGCGGAACTCGGGCCGGTCCAGTGACGAGGTCAGGGTCAGATAGACGATGAAGAAGGCGACGACCCCGACATAGGTGGCCATCATCGACCGGGTCACGGTGGCCAGGGCAAAGAAGATCGCCGAGGTCAGGAACACCGCCGGCAGGCCGAACACCAGATAGGCAAAGGCATAGTCGCCGGGCCGGAACGCCCCGAGGGTCTCGCGGTCGACCCACGGCATGACCGTGCCCACGAGGGTGCCGATGGAGACGCTGGCAAAGCACAGGGCCACCGCCGCAAACGCCCCCGTGAACCGCCCGTACAGATAGTCAAATTTCGTGACCTGACTGGCCTGGATCATGGGGCCGAAGCCCGTCGTGGCGTCGCGCGCCACCACATTGGCGACAATGGCCGTGGTCGCCAGCATGAAGAAGACGCCCATGAACAGATGGGTCACGACCAGCGCGTAGGGCGAGTTCAGATTCGTGTTGCCCCCGCCGGCGATGGAGATGTTGTCGCCGGCGGCGATCAGGCCGAAGCCCAGCAGGCCGAACAGGATGGCGATGACCCAGAAGGCCGGCTGGCGCAGCTGGTAGCGGAATTCGAAGGCGGCGATTTTCCCGAACATCGTCTTACGCCGCGACCTTGCGCGAGGCACTGAGGGTCGAGAAATAGACATCCTCAAGCCCCCCGGAAACCGGCTCGAACCCCTCGCCCGGCTGCTGGTCGGCCAGCACATGGATCACGGTCCTGCCGGCGAACAGCCGGGTCGAGATGACCTCGTGTTTCGCGCGGTGATCCTCGAGCGCCTCGCGGTCGATGGTCTTTTTCCAGACCCGGCCGCTGAGCCTTTCCATCAGCTGGACCGGCGCACCCTCCAGCTGGATCTTTCCGCCCGCCAGCACCGCCATGCGCGGGCACAGGTCGGCCACGTCCTCGACGATATGGGTCGACAGGATGATGACGACATTGTCGGCGATCTCGGCCAGCAGGTTGAGGAAGCGGTTGCGCTCTTCCGGATCCAGCCCCGCCGTCGGCTCATCGACGATGATCAGTTTCGGGTTGCCGATCAGGGCCTGGGCAATGCCGAACCTCTGGCGCATCCCGCCCGAGAAGCCCGCCAGCGCCTTCTTGCGCACCGACCACAGATTGGTCTGGTTCAGCAGGGTCTCGACCGTCTCCTTGCGGTCCTTGCCCGAGGCGATGCCTTTCAGCACAGCCATATGGTCCAGCATGTCGTAGGCCGAGACGCGCGGATAGACGCCGAAATCCTGGGGCAGATAGCCGAGGGTGCGCCGCAGCTTCTCCGGCTCGCTGATCACGTCGATGCCGTCGAAATCGATCGACCCGGACGTCGGCGTCTGCAGCGTCGCGATCGAGCGCATCAGCGTCGACTTGCCCGCGCCGTTCGGCCCCAGCAGGCCGAACATGCCGGTCGGCACGCTCAGGGAGACATCGTCCAGGGCCCGGGTGCCGTTGCCGTAGACGTGGACGAGATTCTTGATCGACAGCATGACGCATCCCCCTGACAGTCAAGCAACCTTGTCCGCTGGACGCGGGCCGGGCAAGTTACGATTGTGTCAGGATAGGGGCAACCGGCTCAGGGCGTAGCGCCCGTCCATCGTGCGAAAGGCGTCCTCGCCGGTGCGCCGGAAGGCCAGCAGCACGACCCCGTCGGTCGCCAGCAGTTCAAACCCGTCTGCCGTGGCCCGCCAGCTGCGGGCACCCATGGCCGCAGGGACGCCGCACCGCTCCGCCAGCACGGGTCGGACACCGTCGATCACCAGACTGGCCAGCGCCAGATCGCACCGTGCCGGCCCGTCGACCGCCCGCAGGGACCAGAGCCCCGCCACCTGATCCACGGCAAGGACGCCCGCCTGGGGTTCCGAAGTCGCGAGTGGCGGGACGCAACCGGCCATCAGGATCGCTCCGGCGAGGGCGGCCCGGACACGGGATCGATCACGGCTCATGCGCACCTCATGGGCTCAGCTTCTGCCCGGACAGCGGCGACGGCAAGGCCCCTCTCCTGCCGTCAGCCCGCCTTCACCTGCAACCGGAACGCATGCAGCAGGGGTTCGGTATAACCGTTCGGCTGGTCCATCCCCTCGAACACCAGGGCGCGGGCGGCCTGATACGCCAGCGAGCCTTCCGGATCATCCGACATCGGACGATACAGCGGATCGCCCGCATTCTGCCCGTCGACCTTGCGGGCCATCCGCAGGAAGGCCGCGTCGACCTGCGCCGCCGTACAGACCCCGTGCAGCAGCCAGTTGGCGATATGCTGGGATGAGATCCGCAGGGTCGCGCGGTCCTCCATCAGGCCGATGTCGTGGATGTCGGGCACCTTGGAACAGCCCACCCCCTGATCGATCCAGCGCACGACATAGCCGAGGATGCCCTGGGCGTTGTTGTCCAGCTCGTCGCGCACAGCCTGCTCCGACCAGTTTGCACCGTGAGCGAGGGGTGGCGTCAGCAGATCCTCCAGCCCCGGCATCGGCCGGGCCGCGACATCCTTCTGCACCGCGAACACATCGACGGCGTGATAGTGCAGGGCATGCAGGGTCGCCGCCGTCGGCGAGGGGGTCCAGGCGGTGTTGGCCCCGGTGCGGGGGTGGCCGATCTTCTGTTCCAGCATGTCGGCCATGCGGTCGGGGGCCGCCCACATGCCCTTGCCGATCTGGGCCCGGCCCGACAGGCCGCAGGCGAGGCCGATGGCGACGTTGCGCGCCTCATAGGCGGCGATCCATTTGGAGCTCTTGATCTCGGCTTTGCGCACCACCGGCCCGGCCTGCATGGCGGTGTGGATCTCGTCGCCGGTGCGGTCCAGGAAGCCGGTGTTGATGAAGACGATCCGGTCCTTCACCGCATGGATACAGGCG
>JAIEQA010000074.1 GCA_019748095.1 Caulobacteraceae bacterium
AGGCCAGGGCCTCGGACGTGGTGCCGGCCGGCTCCGGCGTCCCGCCCAGCGCCCGGATACGGGCCTCCAGCGCCGCGGCCGCGCGGTCGGCCCGCTGGGCCTCGGCCCCCAGAACCACCAGCAGGGCGGCGCGTCGTGCGGACAGGTCCTCGATCTCGGCCCGGCGATCGCCGACGGCGCTCTCGGTCGTCAGCAGCCGCTCGCTGGCCAGAACCGCCAGCCGGCGGATACGCACGACCTCGGCCTGACGTGCCGCCAGGGCAGAGGCCCGGCGCTGCATCTCGGGGGCCATGGCCTTCATCAGGATCGCCGCCCGCACCGTATCCACGGCCCGGTCCGCCGGGATCAACAACGGCGGCGGCGGACGGCGGCTCATCATCTGCAGGGACGACAGCAGCCGGCCCTGACTGTCCCGGGCCCGCGCCAGCTCCGCCACGATGACCGCCTCGCGCTGACCCAGTTCGGCCAGCCGCCGCCGCTGGGCGCTCAGCTGGGCGTCGTCGGCGGTCTGGTCCCGACGCAGGCTCGCCAGCTCCTGTTCCAGTGCCACCAGCTCGGTCCGGGCGTCACGCGCATCGGCCCGCAGCCGCCGTCCCCGGATCTGTTCGTCCCGATACTCGGCCTGAAGCTGGCGCAGATCGTCCTGCACCCGGGCCGTTGCGGCCGGGGCGGCGAGCGCCAGGAGCAGGATCAGGACGGCGGTGCGGAGCATCAGTCGCGATGATAGGGTGATCCGGCCAGGATCGTCACCGCCCGATAAAGCTGCTCGGCCAGCATTGCCCGGGCCAGGGCATGCGGCCAGGTCTGCGGTCCGAACGCCAGCGTCGATCCCGCCGCCTCCAGTACTGTCGGGTCCAGACCGTCGGCCCCGCCGATGGCGAACACCAGCCGCCGCTCGCCCCGGTCACGCAGGCCGGCGATGTGGTCAGCGAAGGCCCGGCTGGAAAAGGTCCGCCCCCGCTCGTCGCAGGCGATCAGATGCGCCCCTTCCGCCGCTGCCAGCAACAGACCGGCCTCAGGGACTTTGCCCGGCTTGCGCGGTTCCAGATCGATCAGTTCCAGCGGGCCTAGACCCAGCGCCCGCCCCGCGGCCGTCGCGCGCGAGGCATACTCAGACGCCAGCAGAGCCTCGGGACCACGCCCCGGCTTGCCGATCGCAGCGATGGCGAGCTTCACACCTTGAGCCGAGGGTCAGGCGTTGGCGGTGCGATGGGCGCTGTCGACGGCCCAGATCTTCTCGATGTTGTAGAACAGGCGCACTTCAGGCCGGAACAGGTGGATGATCACATCACCGGCGTCGATCAGCACCCAGTCGCAATGCGGCAGGCCCTCAACCTTGGCGCGGCCCAGACCCTGTTCCTTGAGGGTGCGCAGCAGATGGTCCGCGAGCGCGCCCACGTGACGGTGCGAACGCCCCGAAGCGACGATCATCGTATCGGCCATCGGCGACTTGCCCTTCAGGTCGATCAGGACGATGTCCTGGGCCTTGTCCTCATCCAGCTTGGACAGCAGGGCCGTTTCCAGCGCTGTTCCACCAGTCGGAACCGGGCCCTGACGGTCGAAATTGGGGGCGTCGTCAGCATCGTCGGCGTCCGCCCCGAACAGCGGCAGGTCGGCGGCAGAGTCGTCAGAAAGGTCTTCGTCCTGACCGTCTTCGGACAGGATGGGCTCGATCGGCTCCATCTCCTGGGCCGTGTTCGAAACAACGTCTTCTTGCGCGTCGTGCGCGGGCGAGGGGGTCAGCGGAAGGCTCCGGGAGGGTTCACTAAAGACGCTCCCTAGCACGAATGGCCGAAAACGTCACCCGCACCGCTCATGGCCTTTCGCGGCCCGCAAGGCGGTGGACGAACTGGGGTTCAGCGGCGCGGTCAGATACGTCCACGCGGGGGCAGTCATCAGGGGCAGCATCCGTGCCACGCTGGACGAGACCCTCTGGCCGGCAAAACGCCGTGCCGCCGGCGCAGAGCGGCTTTCCAGCAGACTGCCCGGCCGTGCAACCACGGCTACGGGCATCATTCTCATGATGTCCGTCCAGCCCCGCCAACGATGGAAATTCTCCAGATTGTCAGATCCCATAAGCCAGACGAACCGGACGCCGGGGTGACGGTGCTTCAGCACGCGCAGGGTGTCGACGGTCCAGCTGGTGCCGACCCGCGTCTCGAAGTCCGACACCACCATGTGCGGTGCCCGGGCGACGGTCCGGGCGGACACCATCCGCTCGGCCAGAGGCGCGGTCTGGCCCCGGTCCTTCAGCGGATTCTGGGGCGACACCAGCCAGACGACCCGATCCAGATCCAGTCGCCTCAGTGCCGTCTCGGCGACATGGGCGTGGCCGTCATGCGCTGGATTGAATGAGCCACCGAACAGGCCGACCTTCATTCCGGCCGACACGGAGAGTCCGTCTCTCAGCCCCCCGAAGCGGGGGCCGCCCGACTGGGGCGCGGGACCGGCATGGAAGAAGGACAAGGCGGCGGGCGCTCGCGAGGGCTTATGCTCAGGAATGAGCTAACATGCGGTCCTGACGCTGTCGCCCTCGATTATCCGCCGATCTTCTTGAAGGTGTCACCGATGACCGTGGCGTCAGGCCCGTCGGGCCCCGCCGACAGCCGCGCCTTGCGGCCGTTGCGCCTCACGGCCTCGTTCGAGGTCTGGGCGTCCGGCTTGCCGCCGGGAATGGCCCCGTTCCTTTCACGTCCGTGAGTCTGGTCTCGATCGGTCATCTGTCGCTCCGGTTGAAGCTCAGCGACCGGGAAGGCCCGGTGGTTCCGTGTCAGGGTGCCCAGGCGGCGTCGCGGGAGGGAAGCTCGTCGCCCTCCTCGTCGATCTCGCCGCGGGTCTTGCGAACCTCGGCCCAGGCCGCGCGCAGCAGTTCGGGCACGCCCTCGCCGGACACGCCGGAGACCAGCATGGGCCGGCGCCCCGCCACAGCGGCCAGCTCTGCCGCCTTCTCCTCGCGCGCCTCGGGGGTCAGGGCGTCGATCTTGTTGAGGGCCAGGATCTCCTGCTTGTCGGCCAGGCCCTCGCCATAGGCATCCAGTTCGTGCCGGATGATGCGGTAGGCCTCGGCCACATCGTCCTGGGTCCCGTCGACCAGATGGATCAGCGAGGCCGAGCGTTCGACGTGACCGAGGAAACGCGTGCCCAGACCCGCGCCCTCCGACGCCCCCTCGATCAGCCCGGGGATGTCGGCGATGACGAACCGCTCGCCGGGGCTCAGGTCCACCATCCCGAGGTTGGGGGCGAGCGTCGTGAACGGGTAGTCCGCGATCTTGGGCCGGGCGGCGCTGGCGGCCGCGAGGAAGGTGGACTTTCCGGCATTGGGCAGACCGGCCAGTCCGATGTCGGCGATCAATTTCAGGCGCAGCCAGATCCACATCTCCTGGCCTTCCTGGCCGGGGTTGGCATGGCGCGGGGCCTGGTTGATCGGGCCCTTGAACCGCGTATTGCCCCAGCCGCCGTTGCCGCCGGACAGCAGCAGTTCCTTCTGGCCGGCCTCGGTCATATCCAGCACGACCGTCTCCTTGTCCTCACCCAGCACCTGGGTGCCGACGGGCACACGCAGGACCACGTCCTCGCCCTTGGCCCCGTGCATCTGCCGGCCCTGGCCGTGGCCGCCGGTCGCGGCCTTGAAATGCTGCTGGTAGCGATAGTCGATCAGGGTGTTCAGCCCCTCGACCGCCTCGACCCACACGTGGCCACCGTTGCCGCCGTCACCGCCGTCCGGGCCGCCGTTGGGGATGAATTTCTCGCGCCGGAACGAGACGGAGCCCGCCCCGCCGTTGCCGGAGCGGATGTAGATCTTGGCCTGGTCGAGGAACTTCATCGCGCGCCCTTACCTGAAGAGAGCGGCGAATTACAGGCGAAGGCGGACGGTCGGGTTTAAGTGGATCGAAAGCGTCACCGTTGCACCGTGTCGGCGAACACTGATGGAGAGATCAGAATGATCTCGTTGATGACCGCGGCGGCCCGGCCGCTGCCGATCTGGCGAACCCCCTTGCAGGGTCGGTCCGCATCGCCCGGGGAGGCGTCGCCGGGCTTCGGCCTGCCGTCACTGACGGAGATGCGCGACGCGCAGAAGTCGATGAAGAAGGAGATGGCCGCCAAAAAGGTCCAGGCTGTGCGCGAACGCATGGATGCGCTGAAGCTGATGGTGAAGATCGACCCGAAGTCGGGGCTGAAGATGACCGCCGAACTGGCAAAAGAGCTCAAGTCGGCGGTGAAGGACTATGTCGAGGCCGGCGGCAAGAACGTCACCGACGGCGAGATGGCGATGATGCGGCGGGACGCGAAGGAGGCCCGCGAGGCCGCCGATGCGGCGCTGAGAGGCCTGCCAGCGGACCCGAAGGCCGCTGATGGCCCGGCCATCGAGGCGGAGGCCGGGGCTGAAACCGCGAAAGTCGATGCGGAGATGAAGCGGGCGCAGGCCGCCTATGCCACCGCTTTCGGCATCGCTGACGCGCACGATGAGACGGCCGACCGGGCCGAAGCCGTGCTGGGCGCGGCCACGACCGACCGGGGCTTTTTCCAGCAGGTGAAGATGGCGCTCGCCGAGCTCAAGGAGGCGCGCGAGAAGATCAAGGCCGACTGGGCCCATCCGAAATCGCCCAACAAGGACGACTGGAAGGCCGCCGACAAGGAAATGGCCGAGCTTGAGAAGGCGATCGACATGGCCCCGACGGGGATGCCGACTCCGGCCTCGAGCGGGGCGTCGGTGAAGGCCTAACCCTTTCCCATTGCGGGGGAGGGAGATCGCGAGCGAGCCTAGAGATAGGCGATCATCCGGCCCGCGATGACGATCACCAGCCACAGAACCAGGGACGAAAGGGCCAGGGCCCGGGCGAGGGGAAGGGTCGACAACCATCGGAACGCCAGGGCGTTGGCGCCGGCCGCGACAAGCAGCAAAAGTTTCAGCCGAAAAACCGCAGACTCCGCCAATGCCGCAGCGTCCGCCGCGAACAGGATCGTTCCGCTGGCCACGACGATCGCGAACCCGGCGAGGGCGAGGGGCGTCAGGGCCCGCGCGAGGTCGTCGAGCGCAACCGCGCGCGCATAGCCCAGAAGCCTGAGGTCGAGGAGGCCGACGGACCCCACCAGAAGGATGACACCCACAACATGGGCGACATTGGCGAGCGGGTAGGCCAGTGCGGAGCCGGCCGACCACCGGGCGAAGGCGGTGGCCTCGACGGCCGACGCAAACTCCGCGATCAGCGGAGTTCGACCGTCTTGCCGCCCGCGGTGATCCGCTCGACCCGCATCTCGCGCGTACCGTCGCGTCGCGGATAGCCCTCGACCGTTACGGTCTGGCCCACGGCGATATCGCCCTCGACCAGACCCCGGGCCTGCATCCGCGAGACGGGGGCCAGGACGACATCCCAACGCTGCTGGTCGAGCATGACAACCAGGCTGCCGTGAGGGCTACCCCAGTGCGACTCCAGCACCGCCACCGTGGGTCGCATCACGCGATCTGCATCGTAGGAGCTCCAGCCGTGGTGGGCGGCCGCCGCGCCGGCCGCAGCCATTGCAACCACCGCGCTGCCAACGGCCCAGAAAGAACGGGAAGACATGAGCATTCTCCGGAAGGTCTGACCCGCCGAGATTACCCACTCTGCCACTCCCGTCTCCCGCGACCACCTGTCGCAGACTCAGCCCTTGGCCCACACCCCGAACGGATCGCTCCAGCCCAGACCCATGGCCTCCGCCACCGCCGGATAGGTGATCTCGCCCTTGAGCACATTCAGGCCGCGCGCCAGATGGGGGTCCTTCCTCAGGGCCTCCAGACCATGGTTCGCCAGGGCCAGGCCGAACGGCAGTGTGGCGTTGTTCAGGGCTTCGGAAGACGTCCGGGGGGCCGCGCCGGGCATGTTGGCGACGCAGTAGTGGACGACGCCGTCGACGATATAGGTCGGATCCTCGTGGGTCGTGGCGTGGCTGGTCTCGAAACAGCCGCCCTGATCAATGGCGACGTCGACCAGCACCGAGCCGGGCTTCATCTTTTTCAGGTGGGCCTGTTTGATCAGCTTGGGAGCCTCGGCTCCGGGCACCAGCACCGCGCCGATCACGACGTCAGCCTTGACCACCTCCTCGTCGATCGCGCCGATCGAGGAATAGCGGGTGATGACGCGGCCATTGGTGACCTCGTCAATGTAAGCCATGCGCGGAATCGACCGCTCCAGCACCACGACCTCGGCCCCCAGGCCCATGGCCATGCGGGCGGCATTCAGGCCGACGACCCCGCCGCCCAGCACCAGCACCCGCGCCGGGGCGACGCCCGGGACGCCGCAGAACAGCAGGCCCATGCCGCCATTGTGCTTCAGCAGGGTCTCTGCGGCCGAGAAGACCGCGATCCGGCCGGCGACCTCGGACATCGGGGCCAGCAGGGGCAGGCCGCCGCGCGCGTCGGTGACAGTCTCATAGGCGATGGCGGCGCATTTCGACGCCAGCAGGCCCTTCGTCTGTTCGGGATCGGGGGCAAGATGCAGATAGGTGTAGAGGATCTGGTCCTCGCGCAGCATCTCCCACTCGGCCTTCTGCGGCTCCTTGACCTTCACGATCATGTCGGAGTCGGCAAACACCGTCGGGGCGTCGGCGATGATCGCGGCCCCGGCGCGGATGTAGTCGTCGTCGGTGAAGCCGGCCCCCAGACCGGCCCCGGTCTGGACCCCGACCGAGTGGCCGTGGGCGACGTATTCACGCACCGCCGTGGGCGTCAGGCCGACGCGGTGCTCGTTCTTCTTGATCTCTCTGGGGACGCCGACGCGCATCAGATCTCTCCGGTTCATGGGCCCCCGGAACCGGTCGAGCGCCGGAGGCGATAACTGCATCTTCTATCGGGCCCGGACGTGCAGGTTCCTGTTCTTTTTGATCACTGATCGCCGTAAAGTCGCAGGAAATTGCTTTCAGGTGTCCCATGAAGACAGTTTCTGCCGTCGCCTTGGATGCGACCGACCGAAAGATGCTCCGCGCCCTGCAGGCGGACGGACGCATGACCAACACGGACCTTGCCCGGACGGTGGCCCTGTCCGAGAGCGCCTGCCTGCGCCGCCTGCGGGCGCTGGAGGGGGCGGGGGTGATCAGCCGCTACGCCGCCATCATCAACGAACGGGCCGTGGGCCTGCCGATCAGCGTCTTCGTGACCGTGACCCTGTCGTCCCAGGCCGAGAGCGCCCTGACCGCCTTCGAGACCGCCATCACCACCGTGCCCGAGGTGGTGGAATGCTATCTGATGACCGGCGGGTCGGACTATCTGCTGCGGCTGGTTGTGCGCGACGTCGACGATCTGGAACGGGTCCACGCCAAGGCGTTGACGACCATTCCCGGCGTGACCCGGGTGTCGTCCAGCGTGGCGATGCGCACGGTGGTCAAACGGGGGGCCCTGCCGGTCTGAGGGGCGACGGCGGGCCGCCCGGGGGCCTGTTTCACGGCTTCGGCGGACCCACGACGTTGGGTCCGCCTCAAACGATCAGTCCAATATCTAGCGGGGAGCCAGAAGGCCTCGCCGGCCGGAGGCGATCATGGCCCCGGCCAGCAGCGCACCGGCGGCGAGGGCGATCACCCCGAGGGGTTCCATGGCCGCGAGATAGCCGAGCTGGACCGCCGCGCCCCAGAGGATCAGCGCCGGCATCAGCAGGCCCATGGCAAAGGCCGAACACTCCCACGACAGCTGACGCCACAGCTCGTCATAGAGCGGCCACTGGCGCACGGAGATGACGGTGGTGACGATCATGGCTCCGGCGATTGCGGCGAGGACGAACGCATCCGGCACGAAGCCGCCGGGGCCGGCACCGGCCAGACACAACAGCATGATCCCCACGGCGATGACGGTCAGGGCGCTGCCGTTCAGGATGGCGCGCTGTTCCAGCAGTTCCTCGACGTCCGAGACATTCAGGACTCGCGCGCCGAACCCGGGCAGGGTCGTCCCAATCAGGATGAACAGGCCGGAGATCAGATAGACCAGACCCACGCCCCCGGCCGCGACCCGGCCCACGCCCCCCTCGGCCTCCCAGACCGGATCGATCCCGAGGGCGAGAAAGGCCGTCATGCCGGCGGCCCCGCTGATGGCCCCGAGGCCACCCGCCAGCAGCGCCTTGCGGATCTTCGAAGTCTTGGTCGCGGTCATGTCAGGTCCTCCGGTTGCCAGTCGTCGATGAAAAGCTCGGGCACGGGCACATCGAAGAGCCGCGCCATACGCAGGGCCAGCGGCAGGCTGGGGTCGTATTTGTCCGTCTCGACCGCATTGATGGTCTGGCGCGAGACCCCGAGGCGGCGGGCCAGTTCGCCCTGGCTCCACCCCTTGTGCTCCCGCAGCTCACGAACAGTATTCCGCACCCGGCCTCGCTCCTGCCTGTAAAGAGCTCTTTACAGGCAGGAGCGAGGCAGTCAAGAGTTCTTTACAGCACGGCCTTGATCCGGTCGATCACGGCGAGGCGGGCGTCGGAGCGGGCGCGGCCGGTGGCGACCGGCCATGAGGCGAGGAAGACGACCACAACATCGCGGGCCGGATCGACGTGGATCATCTGGCCGAAGATGCCCGAGGCCTCGAACTGGGCCCCCTCGGCGCGGGTCCACCACTGGGCCCCGTAGCCGCGGTCACTGTCGGGGAAGTCGACGCTCTGGGCCGTGGCCCCCTCGAACCAGCCGGGGGTGGCGATCTGGCCGCCGGGGACCGTGCCGCGCTCCAGCGCCATCAGCCCGACCCGGCCCCAGTCGCGCAGGGTGGCCGAGACGCAGCAGCCGCCGGATTCCTTGCCCTGGGCGTCCAGCATCCAGAAGGCCGGGCTTTCCATGCCCGCTGGATCCCAGACCTTGTCCTTCAGGTAGTCGGCCAGGGGACGGCCGGTGGCGCGGGCGACCAGCACCCCGATCAGATTGGTCTCGCCGGTGTTGTAGTTCCAGCGCTGGCCCGGCGGATGGGCCCGGGGCAGGGCCTTCAGATAGGCCACAGTGGCGTCGGCGTCGGCCGGCGGCGGGGTGAGATAGAACTGTGCCGCGTCCGAGGCCGGATCGGTATAGTCCTCGTTCCACTGCACACCCGAGGTCATGGTCAGGACCTGGGCCACCGTGACACTGTCATAGGCCCCGCCGGCCAGGTCGGGCAGGTAGTCGGTGACCAGGTCGTCGGTCGCGCGGATCGTGCCGTCTGACAGGGCGGCCCCGACCAGGGTCGAGGTCAGGGACTTGGTCATCGAGAAACTGCCCCAATGGTCGGCGGGCGTCAGGCCGAGGCCGTAGCGTTCCAGCCGCACCTGACCCCTGTGGATCACCAGCAGGCCGGCCACGCGCTCGGCCTGCATGAAGGCGTCGAGGTCGAGGTCCAGCGCGGGCCCGGCCGGCAGGGGGCGCGGGGTCGGGGACGGCGCGATCCGGGCATGGGGGATGAGTTCGGGCATCCGGCGCAGGTCGCGCTCGCGCCGCTCGGCCGGCCAGAACAGCACCTGCATATCGGCCGGGATGGCGAAGGGAGCGGGGGGCGTCTGTGCAGGGGATGCCTGTGCGGGAGATGTCTGTGCGGCGGCCGGGGTCGCCCCCAGCAGCAGGGCGAGGCCGAGCGCGGCCAGACGGAGGGTTCGGATCATTGCGCGGGTCTCCCGATCTTTTCCAGACTGCCGCGCGGGCGGGGCAATTGGAAGCGGGGCCCGCTCAGGCGGCGGCGGTGTCGGGCAGGGCGGCCGGGGCGTTGGCGGTGACGGCTTCGATGGCCGCAAACAGGGTGGCGTGGGTGATGGGCTTGGCCAGATGACCGTCCATCCCGGCTTCGCGGCAGCGGGCCGCGTCCTCGGGCATGGCGTCGGCTGTGACCGCCAGAATGGGGGTGCGGCCAGCCAGACCCGGCAGGGCGCGGATGGCCCGGGTGGCGGCCAGACCGTCCATGCCCGGCATGCGCACATCCATCAGGATCAGATCAAAGGGCACAGTGGTCGCCAGGACCACGGCCTCCTCACCATCGGCGGCCTCGAACATTTCGCAGCCCAGCGGGGTCAGCATCAGGCGCGCGACTTCGCGATTGGCAGGGTGGTCATCGACGATGAGGATGCGCGCCGGTGAGGCGGGTTCACCAGCAAGGGGCTGGTCTGCGGCCGGGGCCGTGTCCGGACAGGCCCGGGGCAGGGGCAGGCGGACGGCAAAGGTCGAACCCATCGGGGAACTGGTCTCAAGCGTGACGTCGCCGTCCATGGCCCGTGCCAGCCGCCGCGCGACCGCCAGACCCAGTCCGGCGCCGACATGGGCCCGGCCGATGGTGTCATCGGCCTGGACGAAGGGCTGGAACAGGCTGACGGCGAGGGCCGGGTCGACCCCGGTGCCGGTGTCGGCGACGCGCAGAACCGTCAGATCGCCCTCGCGCGCAGCGGAGATGAGGATCTCGCCCTGCGCGGTGAATTTGACCGAGTTGGCGATCAGCCGCTGCAGGATCTGGCGCAGTCGACGGGGGTCAGCCACCAGCGGGGCTGCGGCCCCGGGGCGGACCTCCGCCCGGATCGTCAGGCCCTTGGCGGCGGCGGCCTCGCGTGCGGCGGCACAGGCCTGGTCCAGCAGGGTGGACGGGTCCACGGTTTCAAGGCAGGCGATGGTGTCCCCGCGCGAGATCTCCAGCACGTCCTCGACCAGGGTCAGAAGGGCGGTGCCGGAGCGCTGGATCTCCCAGACCTGGGAGCGGGCGGCGCGGGCGAGGCCAGGACGGCGGGAGAGGATTTCAGAATAGCCGACCACGGCGTGCAGGGGGGTGCGCATCTCGTGGCTCATCAGCGCCAGGAAGCGGGATTTTGCCTCATTGGCCGCCTCGGCCTGGCGCATCGCCGTCCTGGCGGCCCGGGCGCGGGCCTCCAGCCGGGCCATCATGCGCCGCCGCTCCGAGACAATGGTGCTGGTCGGCAGGGCGGTGACGATCATGGTCAGGACGAAGGCGTAGAAGATCTGCAGGTGATGCAGGACGGCGGGGACCTGGGCGAGGTCGGGCGTTTCCGGTATGCGCTGCAGCGTCAACGGACCATGACCGTTCAGGGTGGCAAAGCCCCCGATCACGGTGACCATGAGGATCGAGACCGCCGCAGTTGTGGGGGAGGCGCGGAACACCAGCAGCAGGCCGGCGGGGAAGATCAGGAACAACAGGGGGGCGCTGGACTGGGCGAAGATGGCGACGGCGACGACAGCCACCAGGGCCATCAGGGCAGCGGCCTCTACCGGACCGCTGCTGGAGACGTCGTCGCGGAACCTGTGGCGGCGCGCCAGCAGCAGCAGGATGGGCGTGATGGTCAACAGGCCCAGCGCCTCCATGGCGAAGAAGCGTTCCAGGGTGAAGATATAGAGGGCGGGCGAGTAGTCGCGCACCACAGCGGCGGTGCTGACCACGACCAGGGTGCAGAACAGGACGGCCGGTGTCACCGCAAGGGCGGCAAAGGCCAGCAGGCGGCGGGGACGACGCAGGTCCAGGGCCGCGCCGCAGACCCGGCGGGCGATGATCCCGGCGATGAACACCTGGGCAAAGTTGAGCGCGACATTGAGCCAGAGGAAGAGCGGGGGATCCCCGCGCACGAACCCGGCCGCGATGTTCAGCGCCAGGCAGATGGACAGGACCGTGATGGCCTGGCGGCGGTGCAACTGAAGGAAGGCAGCGAGCAGCACGCCATTGGCGGGCCACATGACCACGGCGCTGTATTTGCCCGCGCTCCAGACGCCCAGCAGCAGGCTGGCGCAGAAGAGCACCACATAGGCCCAGGCCGGGGGGCCGGCTGCCTGTCCTGCTTCATGGCGGAAAATCCGCCAGCGTCCTCGCATCAATCCCGCTCCAGGCGTTCCGATGCGGCAGTTATGACACAGGGGGAGTTAACGTATTGGGTAGGACAAACCGCGTTATCCCGTCAGCAGGACCCACAGGCCTGTGATGGCGAAGGCCGCCGCCGCCGCCATGCGGATGGCGTTCAACGGCAGCCGCCGGGCTGCCGCCTCACCCAGCAGGACCGCCGGACCGTTGACCAGCATCATGCCCAGGGTCGAGCCGGCCACGACGAGGGGCAGGTTCTCGAAGCGGATGGCCAGACCCGCCGTGGCGATCTGGGTCTTGTCGCCCATCTCGACCAGGAAAAAGGCGGCCGTGGTGGTCCAGAAGACGCCGGCGAAGGTCTTCTCGACCGCCTCGTCGTCGCGCACGTCGAGGGTGTCGGGGATGAGGGCCCAGACGGCGAAGCCGAGGAAGGACAGGCCGACGATCCAGCGCATCCACGGCCCGTCCAGATACTGGGCCGCCAGCGTCCCGGCGAGGGCAGCGAAGGCGTGGTTCAGCAGGGTGGCGACGAGGATGCCCAGAATGATGGGGACCGGTCGTCGCCACGCCGCAGCCAGGGCGAGGGCCAGCAGCATGGTCTTGTCCCCGATCTCCGCGATGGAGACGAGGCCGGTGGAGATGAGAAAGGCGTCCAAGACACGTCGATGCGCGGGGCCGCGGCGATGAGACCGTTGGCGTTCGCAACCGGGGCCCCGCGTGGAGTGTCCCTGCGAAAGCCAGCGGTCTTGCCAGAAGCATCCCATTCTTGTCCCTGGCGCTCGGCCCGCGGGGCCTCGCTGCTTGAGGGACGGTTGCGGCGGCCAGACGGGGCCTCCGCAGGATGTTCCGCCCGCGCCATCCGCCCCCGGGAGGGTGGAAGTGTGTTGACGCGGGCCCTGCCGGGGAAGGCAGGCGGCTACTCCCCGATGACGGGGGCTCCCCTACGCCCGTCGGCACGGCGGGGCAAGGCCGCAGGTCCGGACCGGGCGCTTTGCTCGTCCAGCCCGACGGCCGGTTCGTCCACAAGCGCCGCATGGCGTACGCGCTGGTGACGCTCGACGGCATGGCTGACCAGCCACAGGGCCACAGCCCAGGCGGCCCCGACGCACCAGCCGGCCAGGACGTCCGTGGCCCAGTGGGCCCCCAGATAGACCCGGGTCAGGCCGACCAGCAGGGCGAACAGGACGCCGACGCTCAGTACATAGGCCTTCAGCCGCCGGCGCGGAAAGGCGCGGGTCATCAGGACCGCGACGGTCAGGTAGAAGACGGTGGCCAGCAGGGCGTGGCCGGACGGGAAGCTGGCGTTCAGCGTGTCCACCGCCTGATAGGCTGCGGGGGGGCGCTGGCGTTCAAACAGGGCCTTGAGGCCTTCGCTCAGGGCCACGCCCCCCGCGAGGCCGGTGACCAGCAGGACGGCGGACAGGCGTTTGCGCAGGATCAGCAGGATGCCGATGGCCGCGACGGCGAACAGGGCCAGCACCGAGATCCCGCCCAGCGAGGTCAGGTCGGCGGCGGCTTCTTGCAGCCACCAGGGCCCCCGGGGCCGGCCGGCGACGGGCTGCATCCAGGCCAGAACCCTGCCGTCAAAGCCATGGCTGTCGGCCTGGGTCAGGTCATCGGCGATGCCGGCAAAGGCCAGCACCCCGAGCGCGATGCCCCCCAGGGCGCCCAGGGCGGCGAATTCGCCGCGGGCCAGCTGAACGGTGCGGCGAAGAAAAGGGAGGATTTTTGCGGATTGCATCGGCGCCAAACGGCCAAGCTGTCCCGGCGTTCCGGATCACGGCTTCGTGATCGCCGTCGCCGGAGGCCGTCGCGCGGCCGTCGTCGGCTTTTGCACAGGGTCATCCCCGGTCCCGCGATGATTCGCAGGGAAATCGTCCGTCAAGCCCGTTGACGGGTCGTTAGGCATCTGCGCCCCATATGTTGGTTCGGGGCGCGCTTCGGCCACTAGATGCAGTGGTTTGGGCGACATGAGTTTTCCGACGTTTTGGATTCAGGACATTACGGTTATGGCTGGCGGCGAAGCTTTGAAGACGGTTGATTTGTCGGCGAATTCCGGGGCGATCCCGGGAGCGGTGGCGGCCGAGCGTCCCCACCTGACGGTGGTGCGCAGTCTCGAGCTCGACCGGAGCCGTGACGACCTGCTGACCGACTTCGGCAAGAAAACGCTGGAAGACCGCTATCTGCTGGCCGGCGAGAGCTATCAGGACATGTTCGCGCGGGTCGCCACGGCCTATGCCGACGACCACGACCATGCCCAGCGTGTCTATGACTATATGTCGAAGCTGTGGTTCATGCCCTCGACGCCGGTTCTGTCCAACGGCGGGGCGGCACGCGGCCTGCCGATCTCCTGCTTCCTGAACTCGGTGCAGGACAGCCTGGACGGGATCCAGCGGGTCTGGAACGAGAACGTCAGCCTGGCCTCGAACGGCGGCGGTATCGGCACCTACTGGGGCGGGGTCCGGTCGATCGGCGAGAAGGTCAAGGGCGCGGGCCAGACCAGCGGCATCATCCCCTTCATCCGGGTGATGGATTCCCTGACCCTGGCGATCAGCCAGGGCTCGTTGCGCCGGGGTTCGGCCGCCGTCTATCTGGACGTGCACCACCCCGAGATCGAGGAGTTCCTCGAGATCCGCAAACCCTCGGGCGACTTCAACCGCAAGTCCCTGAACCTGCACCACGGCATCAACATCACCGACGAATTCATGGAGGCGGTGAAGGCCGGCTCGGACTTCGCCCTGCTGTCGCCCAAGGACCAGGCCGTGATCCGCCGGGTCGACGCCCGCTCGCTGTGGCAGAAGATCCTCGAGATCCGCCTCCAGACGGGCGAGCCCTATCTGATTTTCTCGGACACGGTGAACCGCCAGATGCCGAAGCACCAGCGCGACCTGGGGCTGAAGGTGAAGCAGTCGAACCTGTGCAGCGAGATCATGCTGCACACCGGCCCGGACCACCTCGGCATCGACCGCACCGCCGTCTGCTGCCTGTCGTCGGTCAACGCCGAGATGTTCCTGGAGTGGCGCGAGGAACCGCGCTTCATCGAGGACGTGATGCGGTTCCTCGACAATGTGCTGGAAGACTTCATCACCCGCGCTCCGCCGGAGATGGCCGCCGCCGTCTATTCGGCCAAGCGTGAGCGGTCGGTCGGTCTGGGGCTGATGGGCTTCCACTCCTTCCTGCAGGCCCAGGGCGTGGCGTTCGAGAGCGCCATGGCCAAGTCGTGGAACATGCGGCTGTTCAAACATCTGCGCCGCGAGGCCGACAAGGCCAGCGTCAAACTGGCCGAGGAAAAGGGGGCCTGCGAGGACGCGGCGGAGCGCGGCGTCATGGAGCGGTTCAGCCACAAGCTGGCCATCGCCCCGACCGCCTCGATCAGCATCATCTGCGGCGGGACCTCGGCCGGCATCGAGCCGATCCCGGCCAACATCTATACCCACAAGACCCTGTCGGGCTCGTTCGCGGTCAAGAACCCCTACCTCGAGAAACTGCTGGACGGCTACGGGGCCAATACCGACGCGGTGTGGTCCTCGATCCTCGAGCATGAAGGCTCGGTCCAGCACCTGACCATGCTGAACGACGACGAGAAGGGGATCTTCAAGACCGCCTTCGAACTGGACCAGCGCTGGGTCGTCGAACTGTCGGCCGACCGCTCGCCCGAGATCTGCCAGGCCCAGTCCATCAATCTGTTCATCCCTGGCGACGTGAACAAATGGGACCTGCACATGCTGCACTGGTCGGCGTGGGAGCGAGGGGTGAAGTCCCTCTACTATCTGCGCTCCAAGTCGGTGCAGCGGGCCGCTTTCGCCGGGGCGGAGGACAAGGTCGAGGCCGAGATCGACCCCGACCAGCCCGACCTGTTCTCGGCCGCGCCGACCGATTACGACGAATGTCTGGCCTGCCAATAGAGCGCTAACCCTTTGCGATCATCCTGCGGGGGAACCTCCGCGACCAAACTCGCGTTGGACGATCATGTCAGGAAGGTGTCGCAAAAACGCGATTGGACCTGACAGGATTCCGGTGCAGGGTGGGTCCTGTTAGCGGACTGTGAGGGGACCGTTGATGTGTCCTAAGGCCATTGTTCCGGGTATCTTCGCGCTGGCGGCCCTTGCCGCACCGGCGGTCGGCCAGACGTGGGTCGACCAGAGCTGGTCCGAGGGCGCGCCGGCGACCTCATCCAGCATCACCGCGCGGCTGAACCGGCAGGCCGCTTTCGACGTGGCCGTCGACCGCGATTTCGGACCGACCCTTGAAGCCACGGAGGTTCTGCCCGAAACCGGTTTTGACGCCTCTGTTCCCCGCAATGCCTTTGCCGCCACCACCACCCGTGACGTCTGGCATGAGGGGGAGGGCTATTCCGACCGGCTCCGCCTGCGCACCCGGGGATTGATCCGCCGGGCGGACGGATCGCCCCTGCCCCTGACGCCGCTGGATGCTGCCGCCTTCGAGGCCGACGGCTATGATGTGACCTATACGCGCGGCTGGCCCGTGGCCCGGGGCTATACGGCGTCCGGTCTGGAAGTCTCGCTGACGCCGCACGCCGGGATCGGGGTGGGTGACCGGGGCGGACGGGCCGAGGCCGGCGCAACCCTGCGGATCGGTTCCGACCTCGGCGACATGGTGCCGGAAGGCTCTGCGGCCTTCGGGGAACGGGCCCGCTGGTACCTGTACGCCGCCGGATCAGGCACGGCCGTCGGCTATAATTTCGCCCGCAACCGCGACGGGGATTTCGCCCGCTCCGGTGTCAGTCGCGATTCCGGTGTCTTTCTGGGGGATGCCTCGATCGGTGTGGCCCTGCGCCGCGGCGACATGCAGGGCTCGTTCGGGATCGTCTATCGTGAGATCGAGGCCGAGGGCCTGCGCAGCGGGCGCGGCATCGACAATGACGTGACCGAGGGACTGGTGGCCTTCCAGCTGTCGATCAAGCCTGAGTGGTGATGGGGTGATTGGTGGTTAGTGATTGTTGGGGGCGTGGGCGGATCGTCCTGGCCACCAGCCACCAGCCACCAGCCACTAATCACTAGCCACCAACCACCCGGCCCTACAGCCAGCCCTTCTTGCGGAACCACAGCAGGGGCAGGACGGCGGCGGCGACCATGGCGACGACGGCGGCTGGATAGCCCCAGGGTTCGGCCAGTTCGGGCATGTCCTTGAAATTCATGCCGTAGATCGAGGCGATCAGGGTCGGAGGCAGGAAACAGACCGAGGCCACCGAGAAGATCTTGATGATCAGGGATTGCTCGATATTGATCAGGCCCAGAGCCGCCGAGAGCTGGAAATTGATGCTGGCGGCCACGGCCTGGGCGTGGGTGATCAGGGAGGCGGCGTCGCGTCCCAGCGAGCGCAGGTGCTCACGAATTTCGGCGTCCTTCTCGAACCGGTCGTCGGGCCCGAGGAAGGCGAAGAGGCGCGCCAGACCCGACAGACTCTGCTCGATCCGGGCATTGGCCATCTGCGCCCGGCCCAGCTTCGTGATCAACCGGTCGAAGCCGACCGTCTTGGTCTGGGTGAAGACATGTCCTGAAATGGTCTCGACGTTCATGGCGTTGCCCGACAAAACGTCGGACAGCCGGTCGATCACCGCCTCCATCAGCGTCAGGAAGACCTCACGTCCGCAGCGACACAGGCCGGGCTCGCGCTCAAGCCGCTCGTCCAGCATCGTGAAAGGCTTGGGGTCGACGTAGCGAATGGTCACCAGCGGCCCGTCGGTGATGACGAAGGTGACGGGGGCCAGGGCCGGCAGGTCGTCATCACCGTGGTGCATCAGGTCGGCGATCAGGAAGACCGCACCGTTCTGGCGATACAGCCGGCTGGAGGCCTCGATCTCGGCCATTTCCTCGGGCGTGGGCAGGGCGAGACCGAGGGCGCGCTCGACGGCGGTCTCTTCCTCGCGGCTGGGGCGGACAAGATCGATCCACAGGACGTCCGGCGTCAGGGTCCAGCCGGGCCCGACGTCGGTGGGCTCGGCGTGGGTTGTGCCGGCCCGGTAGAGGCGGATCATCGGGTCCGGACCGGCCGGCGGCTCAGGGCTGGCCCGAGGCGGATCCGGTCGAGGCCATCTGGCGGCCGGCGTCCTGGGCTGCGCGCGCGCCGTTATAGATGAAGCCGTAGGTCGGATAGACGGTCGAACCGAGGTCGCGGATCGGATTGTACCAGACCTTGACCTGGCTCCAGTCGTTCTGGCCCGAGACGTCGACGACGGTGACGTTTTCCTCGACCTTGCCGCGGCTGCCGCCCCAGTTGGCGTGGGTCACGCGGATGACGCGGTCGGTCAGGATGTCGGAGACGACGGCGACATGGCCCCGGTTCATCCGGCCCTCGGGGCGGAACACCAGCACCGAGCCGGTGGCGGGGGCGCGGCCGGTCTGGAACCGGTCGAGGGCCTGGTTCCACCAGGTCCAGGCGTCGCCGAAGATGTTGATGCCCGAGAACATGCGGGCGAAGGTCACGCACTGCCAGTACGGATCGTCGGCTTTGACGGTCGCGGGCGTCAGGGCAAAAAACCCGAGGCAGGCGGCAACCAGGGCGGCGGTGATCCGTTTTGTCATGCTGGATTGTGTCCGATTGTTACGCCCCGCACTCTTCCTAGAGGAAGGTTAGCGGCGGGTGAAGACTCGTCTCAGGCGAGTTGTGGATCGTTTTGACGCGCCCGGGCCCGGGCAGCGCGACGCTCCGCGACCCCTCTCAGGGCCCGCCGGGCGGGGTATTCGACCAGATGGTAGGAGACCGCCGCGACCACCGGCAGGGTCAGGACCACCGCCAGCCACACGAAAACTTGAAGCTGGTCGCCGCCGCCGGTCAGCTTTGAGGCGGCGTTCACCGCCAGCAGTTTCCACGGCACCACGACCATATAGACCGAATAGCTGATCTCCCCCAGATAGACGGCGGGCGCCGAGGCCAGCCAACCGGCGCGGGCATTGGGCAGTGACGCCAGCGCCAGGATCAGGCCGCCGCACAGGGGCACCAGCAGGGCGTCGGGGGCCTGCAGCGAGGCGGCGACGACGAGGGCGAGGGCGAACCCGGCCGAGATCCAGCCGGGCCCGGGCAGGCTGTGACGGCGGTGAACCAGATACAGGGCACAGCCGAGGGCAAAGCAGGGCACGATCCGCAGGGCTCCCCAGGCGATGGTCGCCTGGGTCAGGGGAAAGCCGGCCAGGGCCTCGAAGGCGGCATACAGGCCGACCAGAAACACGACGGCCCCGATGACTGCGGCGACGGGCCGGTCGCGCAGCCGCCAGGCGAGCGCGGCGAACAGGGGGAAGGACAGATAGGCGAACCATTCGGCCGAGATCGACCACGACGGATGGTTCCACCCGGCCTCGGGCGCAAACCCCCAGGCGTGAACCATCAGCAGATTGGCGGGCAGGGAGGCCCAGCTGAGGATGTTGCCGTTGATGGCCATGCCGGCGGCGACAGCCCCGAGGGCCAGCACTCCCACGCCAATCAGGGTGGCCAGATGCAGGGGATAGACCCGCGCCAGCCGCGCCCACAGGAACGACCCGTAGTGGAACCGTTTCTCGCCGTGGGCGGCCAGATAGACGTGGCTGAGGATGAAGCCCGAGAGGACGAAGAACAGCTCGACCCCCAGGTAACCCCGCGCCACCAGATTGGGCATGAAGTCCGCATCCAGATCGGGCCAGAAGGCGAACAGGGCCACCCACATCGCCGCGAGGAACCGCAGGGCGGTCAGGGGGCGTAGATCGGCGGGTGCTTCCAGCTGGCTCATCCGTCCCCTATGCAGCCATCGGCGTTCCGGAACCGTTAAGCGGGCCGGATTCAACGGATTGAGGAGTCACGATGGCCAGCTTCGACGATGTGGTGACCGGTGCGGCGACGGCTGCTGGCCTCAATCCCGATCAGTCCCGCGCCGCCCTGGCCGGGGCGCTGGGCCTGCTGGAGCGCCACGCTGCGCCCGGACCGCGCGCCGCCCTCTACGCCGCTGTCGCGGGGACCGAGGCGGCCGCCCGCTCGAAGGCGGCCGAGCGGCCCCGGCGGGGTCTGTTCGGGGGGCTGATGGCCAACGCGGGCGGGGTGTCGGGGGCGGCGGTGGCCGAGGCCATGGGCCTGCTGGAACGGCTCAAGGACCATGACGTCGGCAAGGCCGAGCTGAAACGCCTGCTGCCCGCCGCCCGCGAACAGGTCCGTGCCGCCACCGGCCGCGACCTGCTGGGCGATGCCGTGCGAAGCGTCCCGGGCGTGGGGCCGCTGCTGGGGGATGGGTAGGGCTTCAGCCGTCCACGGCAAATCGGGCTTCGCCGGGGCGATCACCCCGGCCGCAGCGGGGCCGGGCCGGGGCTGGCCATTGTCTCGCGCATCATGGAGGCGCATGGCGGACGGATCGAGACCCGGCCGGACCGGTCCGGACTGGTCCTGAATTTCACCCCCGTCGAAAGGACCGACCATGAGCCGACTTGAGCGTCATCCCGAACGCCATCTGGTGGCGCGGATCGGCTGGCTGCGCGCGGCCGTTCTGGGGGCCAATGACGGACTGGTCTCGACCGCCAGCCTGATCGTGGGCGTGGCGGCGGCCGGGACCGGCAAGACCGGGATCCTTGTGGCCGGGGTGGCCGGCCTGGTGGCCGGGGCCATGTCGATGGCCGCAGGTGAATATGTCTCGGTCAGCTCGCAGTCAGACACCGAGACTGCGGATCTGGCGCGCGAGCGGGCAGAGCTGGACGACGATCCGGAGGCCGAGACCCGCGAACTGGCGGGCATCTATCGCAGCCGCGGCGTGAACCCCGAGACGGCGCTGGAGGTGGCCCGTCAGCTGATGGTTCACGACGCCCTGGGGGCCCATGCGCGCGATGAACTCGGGATCTCGGATCACACGACGGCGCGGCCGGTGCAGGCGGCCCTGACCTCCGCGGCCACGTTCGCCATCGGGGCCGTGGTCCCGCTGGCGGTGGTGGCTGTGGCACCGGGATCCCTGCTGGTCGGACTGGTGTCCGGTTCGGCCCTGATCGGTCTGGCCCTGCTGGGCGGGCTGGGTGCGAAGGCGGGCGGGGCCGGGGTGATGAAGGCGGTGCTGAGGGTGACCTTCTGGGGGGCGCTGGCCATGGGGCTGACGGCCGGGATCGGGCGGGTCTTCGGGACCGTGGTCTGAGGCCGCCAGGACCCGCCGGGCCGGGGATCAGTCCTCGTCCTGCTCTTCGCGCTCATGGTCCCCTTCGGCCTCATGGCCTTCCCCGGCCTCTGCGTGAGCGCCTGGGGTGAAGGCCCCGGGATCGATCCGGGTCGCGGCCCAGGCGGAGCCGGCGACGGCGAGCACGGCCATGGGCACAGCGAGGCGGACCGGAGGGGCGGCGTCCTGCGCATTGGGGAAATGGGTGGTCTTCCTGCGGCCCGTGATCATGGCCCCGATCAGGGCGCGGGCTGGCTGTTGAGGAAGGCAACGGAAGCGGCGCAGCCGTTGAAGGTCTCGTTCCCGGCCTCGACCCGGGCAGTCAGGGGATAGGTGCGGTCGCTCATGCCGTCGGAGCATTCGGTGGCGATCAGGGTGACCACCAGGGCCGTGCCATCGGCGGTGGCGGCGGCAAAGACAGCGGTCGTGCCCTGAACCGTCGGGCCGGGGTTGGCGGACCGCAGGCCCTCCCCCTCGGGGGTCGAATAGACCAGGGCGTCGGGCGTCATCTCCACGCTCCAGAAGGGTTCGGTGCCCAGGACCCGCACGGGCTGGCCCAGGTCGACGCCGCCCAGCATGACGGGCTCGGGCGGCGGGGCGGGAGCCTCGGCCGGGGGTGTCGCCTCCGAACAGGCGGCGAGCGACAGGATCAGGACGGCGAGGGCGGCACGCATGGACAGGCTCCGGAAACGGTCTGGCGCGACAAGGACAGCGCATGGCGGGTGGGTCAAGGGGGGGCAGGTCTGGCCGGTCGCCCGGCTCGGCGAGGGCACCTATGCTGGGAGCCATGCCGATTCGCCCCGCCCGTGTCGTGACTACTCCCGAGGCCCCCGGCGTCTATGAGTTCTTCGCCGGCGGCGGGCTGGCCGGGCTGGGGCTGGCGGGGTTCCGGACCCTGTTCGCCAATGACATCGACGCCGCCAAGGCCGCGAGCTGGCGCGCCAACCATCCGGGCGAGATCCATCCGGGCGATGTCTGGGACCTGACGACCGCCGACCTGCCCGGCCGGCCGGACCTGGCCTGGGCCTCGTCCCCCTGTCAGGACGTCAGTCTGGCCGGGGCGCGGGCGGGGCTGGAGGCCCGGCGGTCCGGGGCCTTCTGGGGCTTCTGGCGGCTGATGCAGGGGCTGGACGCCGAGGGGCGGGGGCCGCCGGCGATCGTGATCGAGAATGTGACCGGCCTGCTGACCTCGGGCGCGGGCGCGGATTTCGCCGCCGTCTGTGCGGCCCTGGTGGCGGCGGGCTACCGCGTCGGGGCGCTGGAGATGGACGCGGCCCTGTGGCTGCCGCAGTCGCGGCCGCGCCTGTTCATCGTGGCCCTGCGCGGGGTCGAGGGGGTGGAAGGGGCCGGACCGGAAGGACCGTTTCACACCCCCCGTCTGGTCGCGGCGCACGGGCGGCTGCCGGAACCGGTCCGGGCGGGCTGGGCCTGGTGGCGTGTGGCGGCCCCGCCGCGCCGAAATCTGGATCTGGCCGGGGTGCTGGAACCGGACGCGGCGGTCGACTGGTTGTCGGTGGACCAGACCGGTGCCCTGCTGGCCCTGACCGCCCCCCCGCACCGGGCCCGGCTGGAGGCGGCGCGGGCCTCGGGCGAGCACCGGGTGGCCGCGGCCTTTCGTCGGGTGCGGGTCGAGGGCGGGGTCAAGCTGCAGCGGCTGGAGCTGAGGCTGGACGGACTGGCCGGCTGTCTGCGGACGCCGTCCGGCGGGTCGTCGCGCCAGTATGTGATCGTCTGTGACGCCGGGGCCGTGCGGGCGCGGCGGCTGACGGGGCGCGAGGCGGCCCGGCTGATGGGGGTGCCGGAGACCTGGCACCTGCCGCCCGGCGAGACGGCGGCGCTCAAACTGATGGGCGATGCGGTGGCTGTGCCGGTGGTGCGGGCCCTGTCCGACGGCCTGCTGTGGCCGGCGCTCACCGGGCGACGCGCGGCCGCCTAGTAGGGATCGGGCTCGTCGCGGCCGGGATCCAGACGGTTGTCGACCCGGTCGTCCCAGCCTTCGTGATGGGATTTGAACGCGAGCGCCATCAAACCCCAGGCCAGACCGACCGTACCGGTGATGCCCAGCCCCATGGCGATCCAGCCGTGCAGGGGCAGGGCACCACCCCCGATGGCGGTCCAGAACAGGCCCAGCCCCCAGGTCGCCGCCGCTGACACGCCGAGGGCCAGCAGGGTCAGGAGCCAGAGGCGGAGTGGTGAGGCGGGCATGGGACGTCTTTTACCACAGCGCGCCGATCGTCGCCTGCGGCAAGATCAGCCGGTGACGCCCACCGGCTGGCGCCGCGCCCGGCGCAGGCGACGCGCGGCGCGGGGGCAGGTCAGGGTCAGGCGATGCAGCACGGCCAGAACCAGCGCTGTCATGGCCCAGGACAGCAGGATGTCCGACAGGAAATGGCCGCCGAAAGCCAGCCGGTTCAGCGACAGCGCTCCGGCATAGACGAGGACGGCCGGCAGGGCCCAGCGGCGATGCGCCGCCGGGACCATCAGCACCACCACGGCCACCATCCAGGCGGCCGAGGAGGCCTCGCCCGAGACGAACGAACAGTTGCTGGCGCAGTTGTCGCTGATCCACCAGGCGGGGGTGAAATCGGCCGGGCCGCCGAAGGTGTCGATCTGGATCGGGCGGGCGCGACCCCACAGGGATTTGAACAGGCCGTTGACCAGCAGTCCCGACCCCAGGGCCAGCCCGGCCAGAAGGACGGCGCCGCGGCGGGCAGGGCCACCCAGCCGCCCCCGGCCGCGCCACAGGCCCGCCAGGACCGCGCCGATCAGGCCCAGCAGCATCAGGCCCATGACCCAGCTGGAGGACTTGCGCAGGGCCCGCAGCACCGGGTTCTGGGCCAGGACAAAGCCGTCGGTGCTGAAAAACAGTGCGCTGATCGCCAGGTCCACGCCCGGGACCAGAAGGAAATACAGCGACAGGGCCACAGTGGTGGCGAGGGCGACTGTCAGGGGCTCATCCACCCGCAGGCCGGCCGCCAGCGACAGCCGTACCCGGGTGGCCCCGCGCTGCAGCCCGCGCAGGCCTCGCAGCCGGCGGGGTTCGCGCGCCGGAACAGCACCAATGGTCGAAAGGTCCGTCATCGATTCCCCCAAACCGAGCCGTGTGGGAGACGGATGACGGGGTTCTGCGGCAGGGGCGTCACGGAAATGAGGGTGTTCGGCGTCGGTCCGGCGTCAGTCGCGTGTCGAACCCTCCGGACCCGCCCCAACACGGCCCGGCAGCCCCCGGCTTCACCTCAACGCCACCCCGCGCTACAGCGGGTCATGCCCGAGCTTCCCGAGGTCGAGACGGTCCGTCGGGGCCTTGAACCGGTGCTGGTCGGGGCGCGTCTGGGCCGGGTGCGACAGAACCGCCCTGACCTGCGCTTTCCCTTTCCCGAGCGGTTCGTCGAGCGGCTGGAGGGCGCGCAGGTCGAGCGGATCGACCGCCGCGCCAAATATCTGCTGGCGGCCCTGTCGACCGGCGAGACCTGGGTGACGCATCTGGGCATGACCGGGCGGTTCACCGTCGACGGCGAACAGCTGGGCGAGTTCGAGGAGGCGGCGCCGATCGCCGGCAAGCACGAACATATGAGCCTGTGTGCCCTGCGGGACGGGGCCGCGACCCGGATCGGGTTCGCCGATGCGCGGCGGTTCGGCTTCATGGGTCTGATCGCCACCGATCAGGTCGAAGCCCATCCGTGGTTCGCAGGCCTCGGGCCCGAGCCGCTGGGCAACGGCTTTTCCGGGGCCCATCTGGCCGAGGCCTTTGCCGGGAAAAAGCAGAGCGTGAAGGTCAGTTTGCTGGACCAGAGAAACGTGGCCGGTCTGGGCAATATCTATGTCTGCGAGGCCCTGTACCGGGCGCGGATCTCGCCCCTGACGGCCGCGGGCCAGGTCAGCCGGCCCCGGCTGGAGCGGCTGGCGGCCGTGGTGCGCGAGGTCCTGGGCGATGCCATCGCGGCGGGGGGATCAACCCTGCGGGACTTCGCCGGGGCCGACGGCCACGCGGGCTATTTCCAGCACCGGTTCGACGTCTATGGCCGCGAGGGCCAGCCCTGTCTGGCGGAGGGGTGTTCGGGTGTGGTCCGGCGTGTGGTCCAGGGCGGGCGGTCCACCTTCTGGTGCCCGTCCTGCCAGAGACGGTGATCATGGATCAGCGGATCTGCCTGCTGCGCGGGGTCAATGTCGGCGGGGTCAAGGTACTCATGGACCGGTTGAAAGCTGTGGCCGCCGACGCGGGCCTGGCCCACCCGCGCACCCTGCTGGCCAGCGGCAATCTGGTGGTCGAAAGCGGTGCGGCCCCGGCAGAGGTCGAGGCGCGGCTGGAGGCGGCGATCGAACACGGCTTTAGCCGGAGGATCGAGGTCATGGTCCGCACGCCCGACCAGTGGCGCGCCCTGATGGCCGCCAATCCCTTCGCCGCAGAGGCGGTGTCGGAGGGCGGCGGCTCGAGACTGCTGGTCATGGTGATGAAGGCCGGGATCGCCCCCGGCGCGGTGGAGGCCCTGCGCGGCCTTGCCGTGGGAGAGGAACGAGTGGAGCCGGTGGCGGTCCCGGGCGGTGAGGCCCTGTTCCTGTGGCACCCGCACGGGATCGGCACGTCGCGGATGGCGGAAAAGGCCCTGCCGCGGCTGATCGGGGTGGGAACCGGGCGGAACTGGAACACGGTTATGAAGCTGTCGGCGATGGTCGGTGTCTGAAATTACGGACGCAATGTAAAAAATACTGGACATCATGTCTGTGATGTTGGACACGGTCTCTGCCGCCTGTCGCGGCCGGAGGGTCTGATGTCGTTTCGTGAGAAGCATCTGTGGATCAGCGTCTTCACCACGGTGGGGGTGTGGTCGGTGTATTTCCATCAACTGGTCGAGCGGATCCTGAGGGGCGGGATGGACGATCCGCGCTTCGCCGTGGTCACCGGCGTGGCGTTCGCCGGGGCGGTGTTCGTGGTGGCGGCGATCGAGGTCGTCCTGACGCTGCTGGCCACGGCCACCACGGCGAAGGTGGATCGCGAGACCCGCGACGAGCGCGAGCTGCTGGCGGCGTTCAGGGCCAGCCATGTGTCGATGTCGCTGCTGATCGTGCTGGTCATCAGCCTGGCCTCGGCCGCCTGGCTCAGCGGACTGACGCAACAGCCCCTGTTCACCGGCCCGGCGGCCATGGTGGTGCTGGCCAATCTGCTGGTCGCCTGTGTGGTGCTGTCGGAACTGACCCGGTTCGG
>JAIEQA010000020.1 GCA_019748095.1 Caulobacteraceae bacterium
GCGGGCAGCCAGTTGCTGGGCCTGGAAGCGGCGGGCCAGTTTCTCGGTCAGCTCGCGGGCGGCGGGGGCCGGCATCTGGGCCAGGATGGCGCTGAGCCCGCGCGGGCGCATGGCGGCGGCGATGGGGAGGCGGACACTGTCGTCGAGGGTGGCGAAGACGGCGGCGGCCTCACGCGGGCGCATGGCGGAATAGACGGCCACGAGGCGAGCGGTTTCGGCCTGTTCGCGCTCGTCAACCTGACCCAGCAGGGTCTGGACCTCGGCCTTGATGGCATTGAGGGCGGTGATCTTGGCGTCCAGCTTCTGTTCCGCCGCCGTCATCAACGGCAGCATGGTGGCCAGGTCGGTGTCGCGGGCGTCCAGCTCGGTGCGGCGGGCAGACAGGGACTGGATGATGCGGAGTTCGGCAGGCGAGATCCCGGCCTGTCGCGCCAGTTGCTCGGGGGTCAGGGCGCAGACGGCGGGGGTGGGTCGGGCGGCGGCGGCGGGCGTGGCGGTATCGCCGGCGGCCGTGGCCTCCTCGGCCCAGGCAACGGCGCCCTGGAACATGTCCGGCCCGGCCCCGACGGCGCGCACGGCCACCACCCCGCCGATGGCGACGGCGATCAGGGGAAGCAGGCGGGGCAGCTTGGCCATAGGCGGTTCAGTCCAGTTTCGCCCTCACATCGCCGGAGATGGTGACCTGAGGGTGGGGCAGCGGAAAATCAGGCGGCGAACATGTCGTCGTCGAGGCTAGCCCGGGCGCGGTTGAGGCTTTGCTTCGCAGCTTGGTTAGCGGTCAGGGCGTGCAGGATGGCCTGAACGTTGCCGGCTCCGGCCGCTGCGGCCCGGGCAGGGGCGGCGCGGACCGGGGCCGCCATACCGTGGATCCGCTCGGCCAGGGCGGCCATGCGGAAGGCGCGATCGTCGGGATCGGGGGTCGGTGTGGGGGCAAGGACAGGCGCGCTCTCCCTCCCCTTCATGGGGGGGGACGGCTGCGAAGCAGCCCGGGTGGGGGCGAGTGAAGCAGCGAGACTGCTGTTCGACACAGCCCCACCCGCGCTCGCTTCCGCTCGCGGTCCCTCCCCATGAAGGGGAGGGAGAGAACCGCGTGCTCCCCTGGCGATCAGCTGTTCCAGATCGGTCTTGAGCGCCCGGGCCTTGAGGATGCGGTCGTGCAACAGGTCGGCCTCCTCGCCCGAGGCGCGCAGGGAGCCCAGGGCGTTCTCGGCCCGGACGCAGGCCGAGTTGAGCTCGGTCACGGCCCCGGCAAAGGCCAGCTGGCCGGCGCGGAGCTGGCTGAGCTTCTTCTCCAGCCGAACGCCGTAGCCGAGGGCGGCGACCAGCAGCAGCATCAGGACGGCGTCCAGGATCATACCGGTCATGTCAGCGCCTCCCGCGGGTGAGATTGGTGGCCGCCTCGACGCTGATCGGAGATTCGACGCGGACGGCGATATGCTGGCCCTTGCGGCCCATGCGACCGTTGGTGACCGGGATCGGCCCGCAGCGGATCGAGACGTCTGAATCGGGCGTGGCATTCAGCATGAAGGTGTCGCCGACCTTGAGGGCGAGGACCGTGGACAGGGGCACCTGCTGTTCGTCAAGAACCACGCGGACCTCGGTGTCTGTGGTCCAGAGCTCGGTGGCGAGGTGGCCTTCCCAGATGTTGTCGCGACCGAATTTCTCGCCCATGAACTGCTGCAGCAGCATCTTGCGGATCGGCTCCAGCGTCGCATAGGGCAGCAGCAGTTCGACCCGGCCGCCGCGGTCTTCCATGTCGATCCGCAGCTTGACGAGGATGGCAGCATTGGCCGGCCGGGCGATGGCGGCGAAGCGGGGATTGGTCTCCAGCCGGTCCAGGTTGAAGTGGACGGGCGTCAGCGGCTCGAAGGCGGCGTTGGCGTCGGCGAGGATGACCTCGACCATGCGCTGGACCAGCACCCGCTCGATGGTGGTGTAGGGCCGGCCCTCGATGCGCAGGGCCGCCGTGCCGCGCCGCCCGCCCAGCAACACGTCGACGATGGAATAGATCAGGTTGGAATCGACCGTCAGCAGGCCGTAGTTGTCCAGCTCCTCGGCCCGGAACACGGCGAGAATGGCCGGCAGGGGGATGGAGTTCAGATAGTCGCCGAAACGGATCGAGGAGATGTTGTCGAGGCTGACCTCGACATTGTCCGAGGTGAAGTTGCGCAGGGAGGTCGTCATCAGTCGCACGAGGCGGTCGAAGACGATCTCGAGCATCGGCAGCCGCTCGTAGCTGACGAGGGCCGAGTTGATGATGGCGCGAATGCCGCTGCGCTCGGAATCGTCACCGTCCCCGAGGTCGAACCCCAGCAGACTGTCGATCTCGTCCTGGTTCAGGACGCGTTCGGCGCCGCCCGCGCCGAAGGCTTCGGCGGCCGCGGCGGCGAAGGGGTCAGCGCTGTCGGCCACCGTCACATCGGACATGGGCTACTGAACCAGCATTTCTTCGATCAGGACGGCATCGACCGTGGCCGGGGCAGCGATCAGGTTCACGCGGCGGAGAATCTCGGCGCGGAGCTGGTAGTTGCCCGCCGAGCCGGCGAGGTCTTCGGGGCGAAGCTCGCGCAGGAAGCCCTGGAACATGTCCTGCATGCGCGGCATCTGGCCCTGCAGTGTATGAGCCAGATCGGCGTCATGCATCTCGAGCGTCAGGCTCAGCTTCAGGAAGGCCGGACGACCATCAGACGACTGGATGTTCACCACCATGTCCGGAAGGGTATAGAAGGTGACCCCGTCGGGGCCCTCGGCAATCTTGCCCAATGCGGGATCCGCCTCGGCGTCACCGCCCTTGCCGTGACCGTCGTCCTTCTTCTTCTTTTCGTCGCCACCCTTCTTTTCCGCGGCGTGGTCGCCCTCGGCGGCCTCACCCTCGGCGGCCGCAGGCTTGGGCTGAAGCATGAAGAAGGCCCCTGCTCCGCCTCCACCCAGCACCAGCAGGGCCACGGGCGCGATGATGAACAGTAGCGGCAGTTTTTTCTTGGGCGGAGCCTCGCCGCCGTCCCCCACATCCGCCCCGTAGGTCGCAGCAAGGTCGGTCGCGCCGTCCTTGGGCGGCTTTTCCTTTTTCTTGCCCATCGCCATGGTTTGGACGTCCCGGAATTTTCCAGTGTTCCGAATACGCCTCTCTTGGTTAACGCGAGGTGTAGATCCGGCAGAAATTGCCGGGTGCCGGCGGCCCCCCAGCCGGCCAAACCCCGGTGGGACGGGCATTAACCCTGTTGGCACGACCATTGCGTGGCGGAAGGCAGAAGGAGCCCGGAGCCCAAGTGGAAAACGCCGCCTATATCGGACTGTCCCGCCAGATGACGTTGCGCCGCGAACTCGACATCGCGGCCAACAACATCGCCAATGCCCAGACCACCGGTTTCAAGGTCGAGCAGTTGATGCTGGGCACCGAGGTCGGGGACCGGGCGCGCAACGACGCTGTGCGGCCGGGCGTCAGCTTCGTGCTGGACAACGGTGTGGGGCGCGATTTCTCGCAAGGGTCCCTGCAGCAGACGGGTCGTCGCCTGGATTTCGCCATCGAGGGCGAGGGTGTGTTCTTCCGCCTCGAGGACGGGGCCGGCGAGGCCTATACCCGCGACGGAGCCTTTACCCTCGATCCGGAGGGCATGCTGGTGACCAAGGGCGGCCTGCCGGTCCTGGGTGAGGCGGGCCCGATCGTGGTCGATCCGGCCTTGGGCCCGATCACCGTGGCGGACGACGGGAGTATCAGCCAGAACGGGGCACCCGTCGGCCAGATGGCCCTGGCGCGGTTCGAAAACCTCGCCGTGCTGTCCAAGGACGGCGACGGACTTTACCGAAACGCCTCCAACGACGTGCCCATCGACGCGGCCGGAGCCCAGGTCCGCCAGGGCATGCTGGAGGGGTCGAACGTCAACCCCCTGATCGAAATCACCAATCTGATCGAGATCAGCCGCTCCTACGAACGTGCGAGCAAGATGATCGAAAACGTCTCCGAACTGTCCCGCCGCTCGGTCGAGCGGCTGGGCCGGTCGAACTAAGGGAAATCCACCATGCGCGCTCTCAGAACCGCCGCCTCCGGCATGGCCGCCCAGCAGCTGAATGTGGAGGTCATCTCCAACAACATCGCGAACATGAACACGGTTGGATACAAGCGTCAGCGCGCCGAGTTCCAAGACCTGATGTACCACAACGTCGAGCGCATGGGGGCCCAGTCGTCGGCCCAGGGCACCGTCGTCCCGACCGGAATCCAGGTCGGCCTGGGCGTCAAGGCGGGCAGCGTCTATCGCATCACCGACCAGGGCACGCCGACCCAGACGGGCGGCGAATATGACATCGCGATCGACGGGCCCGGCTATTTCCAGGTCACCCTGCCCTCGGGCGAGATCGGCTACACGCGCGCCGGCAACTTCTCGCTGAGCGGTGAAGGCCAGCTGGTGACCGAGGACGGCTATGCGGTCGAACCGGCCATCACCATCCCCCAGGACGCCGTCGACGTGTCCGTTTCCAAGACCGGTCAGGTGCAGGTGTTCACCGATGGCGCACCCGAACCGGCGATCGTCGGGCAGCTGGAGCTGGCGACCTTCTTCAACGAGGCCGGGCTTGAGGCCATCGGCGACAACCTGCTGCTGGAGACGGCGGCCTCGGGCCCGGCGACCACCGGCACGCCTGGCGAGCCCGGGTTCGGCCAGCTGCTGCAGGGCTTCACCGAGGCGTCGAACGTGGATGCGGTGACCGAGATCAGCGCCCTGATCATCGCCCAGCGGGCCTATGAGATGAACTCCAAGGTCATCAGCACGGCCGATGAGATGATGAGCGTCTCGTCGCAGGTGAAAGGCTGATGACCCGGTTTCTGACCCTGGTCGCGGCGCTGGCGCTGGCCGCCGGCCCGGCCCTGGCCGACCCGGTCACCCTGCGGAGCAATCCCGTGGACGACGACGGCCGGGTGACCCTGGGCGACCTGTTCGACGGGGCGGGGGCGGCCTCGGGCGTCGTGGTGGCCAGCCGCGCCGGGCCGTCGGTGGTGCTGGAAGCCGGACAGCTGCAAGCCGTTGCCGCGCGCTCGGGGCTGCAATGGGCGAATCCGCAGGGGCTGCGGCGAGTCGTGGTCCGCAATGCCGCCCTGTCCCCCGGGGGCGCTGTCAACCCGACACCCCCTGCCGCCGCAACCCCTGTGCGGGGCGCGACGGCCGAGGTCCTGACCTGGGCCCGCAATCTGGCGACCGGCGACGTGGTCCAGCCCGAGGATGTGATCTGGTCGACGGTGCAGTCGCATCTGGTTCCGGGCGGCACGCCGTCCGACACCGATCAGGTCATCGGCCTGTCGGCCCGCCGGGCGCTGCGGGCGGGAGCGGTCGTGGGGGCCCGCGATCTGGTCTCGCCCCGCGTCATCGCCCGCAACGACATGGTCGAGGTCGCCTATATGACTGGCGGCGTCACCCTGACCGTCACCGGTCGCGCCACGCGGGATGCCGCAGCAGGAGAGCCCGTGCCGGTTCTGAACCTGAGCTCCGGCCGCACCATCGACGCCGTGGCCGCAGCTCCCGGCCGCGCCCTGGCCGGTCCGGGTGCCCGCACGTCTGCTTCCACCGCCCAGTTCGCCGTCCGTTAGGAACCGATCACATGCGTACGTCCGTTCTCGCCCTTGCCCTCGTGACCGTCTCGCTGGGGGCCTGTTCGACCGTGGTCGAGACCGTCAAGGGGCCGACGCTGGCCCCCATTGGCTATCCGGCCCAGCTGATCCCGGTGACCCAGGCCTATCAGGCTCCGCCCCGGCCGCGCTCGGCCAGTGCCAATTCCCTGTGGCGGACCGGGGCCCGGGCCTTCTTCGGGGACCAGCGCGCGCGCAACATCGGCGACATCCTGACCGTCAGCATCGATATCGACGATCAGGCCCAGACCTCGAACACCACGAGCCGCAGCCGCAGCAATGACATCTCCGGCGGAGTGTCGAACTTCTTCGGTCTGGAGAACAGCCTGGGTCGGGCCTTCCCCGGCGGGTTCGACGCCCAGAACCTGGTCGGACTGGAGGGAACCTCCAATGCCAATGGTACCGGTTCCGTCAGCCGGTCGGAGCGGGTCAATCTGACCATCGCGGCCGTCGTGACCGACATCCTGTCCAACGGCAATCTGGTGATCCAGGGTCGGCAGGAAGTGCGGACCAACCGCGAACTGCGCGAACTGACGGTGGCCGGGATCGTGCGGCCCGAGGACATCTCGAGCGCCAACACGATCGCCCATACCCAGATCGCCGAGGCGCGCATCAGCTATGGCGGCCGCGGCGACATCAGCCGGGTCCAGAGTGCGCCGGTGGCCCAGAGCCTGGTGGAACGCTTCAGCCCGTTCTGACGGAGTGCCCGTTGCGGGCGAGCCGCAAGCGTTGCCGTGAACCGTTAACGGGGACCCGCGTTTGGTGATCAGACGCAAGGTTTCCCAATGATGATCCGGATCCTCCTCCCCGCCGTGGCCGCGCTAGGACTGGTAGCCCTCGCGGCCCGACCCGTGCCGGCCGATGCCGACGCCCTGAACGGTGCCGAGGCCCCGACAATGCGCTGGAGCGTCCACCACGAGGGAGCCCTGGCCAAGCTGACCTATGGCGTGGCCAACTCTGACCAGCTGGCCGTGATGGTGACCTGCAGGCCAGGCGACAGCCGGGCGGTGGTCTATGGCGAGCTACAGCCGGAGGGGGCCCGCCTGATCGAGGCCCGTCACCAGATCGATTCCCTGACGGGCGGCGAGGCCGTGGAAGCCCGGATTCCGATCAGGGATCCATGGCTGACCGGTCTTGCCGAACGCGGCCGCACCGCCGTCGTCGGAGACGCCGGACGATTTCAACTGACGGCCTCGGCGGAAGAACGTCGCCTTGTGGGGGATTTTCTGGCCTATTGCGCCCCGGGGCGCGTCTGAGCGGCACCCCGGCGGGGGACTGCGGATGACCTTCTTGACCCTGGCGGCCGTGGTTGTCGCCCTGCAGGCGGGCTGGACCTGGACCCTCTATGACGGGGCCGGTCCGGTCGTTCTGGCCAATGAAATTCCGGACAGCCCAAGGCTGAGAGCTGTGCTGGAATGCACGCCCGGATCGGGCGTCACCCGGGTGGACCTGTTCGGCCCCAATGCCGGGCCCGGCATGGCCACCATCGTCTCGGGCACGGCCTCGGCGACCGGCGAGAGCGACGCCCGCGGACCCCAGCGGTCGATCGCCCTGCGTACCGACCATCCGGTCTTTGGCCAGTTTGTCCTGACCGGGGCGCTGGATGTGGCCGTGGCCGGGCGGCACCAGACGGTGTCGGTCGAACCGGGCCATCTTGCCAAGCTTCGCCGGTTCGCCGAACTTTGCAGCGGCTGAGGGAAAAGACTGTGATGCACGTGATCCGGATAGCGGCCCTGTTGCTGACGGGCCTGGTGTCGGCCTGCGCCGCCGGCGGGCCGCCCGGTCCTGCGGTCGTGGCCGCCCTCCCTGCGGCGGCTCCCGCGCCCATCCCCGGCTACGACTGGCATTTCACGCCGTCCGAAGATTCGGTCTACCTGGCCTATGGGGTGGAAAACAGCGACGAGCTGAAGATCGGACTGCACTGCAGCCCCGGCTCGGGACGGATCGAGCTGGCGGCACCGGCCCCCAAGGGCAGCCGGGTGATCCAGCTTGAGTCCGGCGGGGAGATGGAGCGGTTCGACGCCGCCGGTGAGCCCTCCGAACTGCATGGCGGAGATTTCCTGACGGCCGGGATCGCAGCGCAGCAGCCGGTGTTCCAGCGCTTCCGCCGTCTGGGCTGGCTGGCCCAGTGGACCGGCGGCCAGCGCGAAACCTATGCGGCCCACCCCGGTTCGGAAGCCGGGGTGGAGCGGTTCTTCGCCCGCTGCGGCTAACCCAGCCCCAGGGCCGCCCGGGCCTTTCGCGTCAGCCCGGCGGCGACGATCTCGTGGGCGGTCGCCAGGTGTTCAGCCAGATCGCCTGCCTCCCAGGCTGACGGGTCAGGCAGGTTCACCCATTTCGCCCGGGCCAGATAGGGGGCCGCGCGGGCCCGGCCGGTTTCCGTAAGGACCTCGAAGGCGATGTCGGAGACCTTGAACGACACACCGCCGTCCGGACTGACGAGGGCGAACATCTTGCCCCCGACCCGATAGGCGTCCACGCCGGGACCGAACGGATAGTCCAGCGTCGCCGCGGGCAGGGCAAGACAGAGCTGTTCAATCTCCTGACGGTGCATGGCCGGATCGGTCAGGCGCTGACGCCGACCCCGATCGGGCAGACCACGCCGGTGCCGCCGATGCCGCAATAGCCGTCGGGGTTCTTGGCCAGATAGCCCTGATGATAGCCCTCGGCGAAATAGTAGGGGCCGGCCGGCGTGATCTCGGTCGTGATTGTCCCCTTGCCGGCCGCGCTCAGGGCCGTCTGATAGGCCTTGCGGGAGGCCTCGGCCCGGGTCCGCTGATCCTCGTCCAGAGTGTAGATGGCCGACCGGTAGGTGGTGCCGATGTCATTGCCCTGACGCATGCCCTGGGTCGGGTCGTGGCCTTCCCAGAAGGTCTTCAGCAGTTCGTCATAGGAGATTTCTGCCGGGTTGAAGACGACCTGGACCACCTCGGTCTGGCCGGTGCGACCGGTGCAGGTCTCCTCATAGGTGGGGTTCGGCGTGATGCCGCCGGAATAGCCGACCGAGGTGACCCAGACGCCGGGCAGGGTCCAGAATTTGCGCTCCACGCCCCAGAAGCAGCCCATGCCGAAGATCGCGGTCCGGAACCCTTCCGGATGCGGCCCCTTCAGCGGCCGGCCGGTGACGAAATGCACCTCGTCCGTCGGCAGGGGCGTGGACCGGCCCGGCAGGGCGGTGGCGGCGGTCGGCAGGGTCGTCTTGGCGCTCAGCATCGATGCGATCCGTGAGAGGAGGAACATGGAGGCAGATATGGGAGCCGGCGACGGCTTTGCCCAGAGGCACCCTCCCCCACTGTTTTGCACCGTTGGCGCTTGCCCGCAGCCCCGGGCTGTTCTATCAGCCTGCCCTCCCCGGGGGCGACCTCCCGGGCGTTTCGCGTGCGTGTGAAACGGACAGGTGGCGGAGTGGTCGATCGCGCACGCTTGGAAAGCGTGTGTAGGTGAAAGCCTACCGAGGGTTCGAATCCCTCTCTGTCCGCCACGCATCGTCTCTAAGTATATGATCTATTTGATGTTTTGGGTGTGGCCGGTTTCCCGTCCCCTACCCCGTCCCCTACTTGGCTCGCCGAAGGGTCGGGAGAAGGGGCCACGGCCGGGGCCGGAATGTTGACAAATGTTGACATTCGGAGAGGTCAATTCGCCCCGCCATGGGGCGCTTGGGTCGGGGGCCTGAATATGCCCGTGGGGCACATTAAGGACGGCAAAGGAGCAAGTGGCAGACTCTGCCACTTGATCGGCCCGATCCTATCATTTCCTTTCAGCGGGCCGGGTTTGTATCCGCCGCCATCGCACGGGCGCGCGTAATGGTCCCGGAATCACCGGGCGGCCGGGTCGCCAGCCTTATCAAAATTATCATCGCGCCCGCACGTTGGCGGCTGAAACCGCGACTGAAACCCGCTCCCGGGGTTGTGAGCGCCGTCCCTTTTAGGGGCTCCGAAAACTCGGGGGATGCGTTGACGGGTTGATCTCCGCTCGGGGACGGTTACCGATAGACCCCGGTGTGAACGGCGGGGTTCAGGAGCGATCATGTTTGGCGGCAAGAAACAGTCGGCGACCGGCGAACTCATGGCCCGGCCTGCACAACCCCAGACGGAGGAGTGCCTGGCCATTGCCTGCTTTGGCATCGACGCCTTCAACAAAGAGACGAACCGGCTCGCGTCTGAGGGCTGGATACTGGTCAACGGCTGCATGGCCGGGACTGCCCACTACGCCTATATGAAGCGGGCCGTGACCCAACCGCCGGAAAGCTAACGGAAAGCCCGGAGCCGCCTAACAGGGCGCTCCCGCGTTGAGGGTGCGAACCTCTGCGAACCCATCAAACCTTGGTAGCCGCCTGCCCTTGCTCGCCCCTGAACCGGATGACACTGTTCGGCATCAAGGGGGCGCGGATGGACTTGCCAAAGGCATTGGTTACGGGCGCTTTCATGATGGTGGCAATGACCGGGTGCGACCGGCTACCCGGGACGGCTGAACACCGCGAGCGCCTATTCATTGAGGCCGTGAAGGCGGAGATGGACACCGTGCTGTTCGACTATCCGTCGGCGCGGTTTCAGAACGTCCGCATCACAAGCGGGGGCAACGTTGTCTGCGGTCAGGTCAATTCCAAAAACCGACTCGGGGCATACGTCGGCTGGCGTTCGTTCGAGGCCACGGACCTCCCCATAGATCCCGGGAAACCCATCAATATCAGGATCGGCGAAGGGCCGGAGGATGAAGGCTATTGCGCCATTCGGGCGTCGGTAGACAGGGACTCGATGCGGCCGGTCGATAGCTTTTGAGGCTCCGGGATGCATTCAAATGCTTTGATTTCCTTTGATTGTTTTCCAAAGGCTGAGGCCCTTTTAGGCCGCTAAAGGAAACGGCTTGGCGACCGGTGGTCCGGGCCGCCCTGTCATTCCGGGGCAGGGATCCAACCGGCTCGCGTCCGGGCCGTCTCGCCGATGTTCTCGCTCACCCCGCACCGCTTGCCGATGACGACACCACCGGGCTCAGACCGGTCCAGTCCCAGCGTTCTCATGGCCTCCGGTGATGCGCCCTTGACCATGTAACCGGACACCGCCCCGAGGTTGGCGAGGTAGTCAGCACCACCCGCCAGCGCCGCCCGGAGCGACCGCCCGACCGAAAGGGTCCGCCGAACGCCGTTGATGTTCGCAGCACCCGCCGCCTTCATCGCCCGCCTCAGACACGATTCAAGGTCGGGCCAGTCTTCCGGGGCCGGGCCATGCCACAGGATATGAACGTGGTCGCCCTTGCCCGGGCCGTTCTCGCGCACCCATACAAAGGCCAGGGTGTAACCCCGCCGGGCCGCCAGTCTGGTCAGCTCTTTCTTGAACGCGGTGGTCGCCCTCGCGCCGTCCCGGAGCCCAGCCCGTTCCCAATGGATCGTGGTGAACCGCGACAGGGGCAGGCCAAGGGTCTCAGCGAACGCCACTGCCGCCATGAGGGCTTGCACCTGATCGGTCCGCAAGGCGTCGCTGCGACGGTCGGCCCGGTTCCTCGCACCGCCCCGGGTGAGGGGTTCAAAGGCATGGCGCGGCGTCGGCACCGGAGCGGCGGAACCACCGGGCGAGGCGGAACCGGCGGGGGGACTGATCGGAGGGCAGTGCGGTTTGTGGCGTGCACTCTTATAGAGAATAGAGGGCTCCGGCAGGCATACCGGCGACAGGGCCGTATCATTAGCCGCTTCAATGACTTGCGGCCGGTGTCCGGTGGTCTCCTCATGCCGATTTTGGTCCAGTTTCAATACAGGTTCATCCCGGACGGTCTGGGATTGTAAACGCCGATCAGTTAGCCGGGCATCGTCGGCCGGGGACTTCTCCCCAAAGACGGGGGAAAGGGTCGGCGTCGGGGGACGGTGGTGGCGCTTGGGCATGGCGTGGCGCGGAAAGGCGCTCAGGACGGCCGTGGGGCGGCCCCGGCGGGCTCATTGGCATTACACCGAAAACCACCGGAACCGCCCTCAGCGGCGTCCTATGCGGCTTTCCTGCCCTTCTGTCCGGCGGGTCCGGGCTCGCTCATGACGATACCCCGATCAGCAGCCGGGTCAGGTCCGCCCGCTCAACCGCTTCGGCCCGCTCGTCATCGTCCAGACGGTCGGCGTCGATCAGGCCCCGGATGGCATCGTCCAGTATCGCGGCAATCTGTGAGGGCGACAGGGCCTCAAGCTGGCACGTCTCGCCCTTCCATGCCTTTGAGCGGCTATCCGTGGCCTTGGCCGGTGCGGTCGGCAGTCCATACCGGGCGACCTGTTCACGGGTCAGCGCCACCCGCCTGAACTCGACTGTGACCAAGGCGTTCGGCCGGTCCGCAGCGACAAAGGCCGTCACGTCTTCGGCGACCGATCGAAAGATGCTTTCGCCACTCGGATCATAGTCCCCGAGGTGAAGGATGACGGCCGGCTTCCCTACCTCGCAGATCCGGTCCGCGACGTTCTTTTTCGCCGTGAGGGAGTCGAAGCCCGACGACGAAAAGACGTTGACCGAATAGCGGTGCGCGACACTGGCGAGCTGAACAATCATCCCGGCCGCCTCGCACCAGACCTCGATATGAACAGGCTGTGTCGCCATGAGGTCGCGACGGTAGCGCGAGGCCCGTTGCCGTTGCTGGATCAGGAAGTCGTCAGCATCGGCATACCGATCCATCCGCACGGTGGTCACGCCGTCGTCGCGGATGGCGTGAAACGGGATCACCCTGCCCCGGCGGGCGTTGGCTAGGTGGTGGCAAAGGCGACTGTAGAAGGCTTCGGTTTTGTCGAACCCGTGCGCGCCGATCAGCCGGTAATAAATCTGCCGGACTGTTAGGGGCCAATGGTCCCGGTATTCGTCCAGAACAGACCTCGCTGCATCTAGCAGGATCAGCGTGTCAGGCCGGGGCCGGAACTCCGGGATATAGCCGCGCGGCCGTCCCGAGTTACGACCTGCCGTAACAACAGGGCGGGCGGAGTTACGTCCTGCCGTAACATCACGGGCGGCGGTCATGACGACACCCCCGGGTTCACCACCACCACCGGACCGGCGAGGGTGTATCGGCCGACGGTTGCGTCCGCGACCCGCTCCGGCGTGGTCTGGATCGGAACGCCCATCGCCCTCAGTTTGGCGATGTAGTCGCTTGTCCGCCTTGCCCAGCCCAAGGGTGACGCCTCCCCAGACGTGAACCCTTGCGGGCCGGTCTGGATCAGCAGGGCGAGGGTTTGAGCTTGCCGCCCGGCGACGGTCATCGGCCGGTGGTCGGGCGGAAGTCGGAAGGTCAGTGCTGGTCCCTTCATAGGCCGCCCTCCTCCGGTTCACGGTCACAGTCGAAACCTTCATCGTCGCAACCGTCTTCGCGGTCATCCGACCCGCCGGTGGTGGCGAAGGTGACGCCGCTCAGAGAGGGTTCATCGTCGCTGGCGGGTTCACGGTCCGAGTCTGGTTCATCGTCGCCGCCCGGTTCTAGGTCCGGGTCGCCGTCTATGCCGTCCAGCGCCACGATGAGGCGATCAATGACGGTTTCCAGTTTGGCCCTCAGCCGCTGGCGGCCGACAGCGGGGTGTTCAATGGCTTCGGTGGTGATAGGATCGAACGGCTCGCCAGAGAGCAAAGCCTTCCGAGCCCCGCTCGCCGTGTCACCGGCGGCGGGGTTCATCGTTTCGGTGGTCATGGTTCAGGCCGCCTTTCCCAGACGGTCGAACAGGGCATCCAGCGCATCGCGGCGGATCATCCGGCGACCACCGATCTTGACGGACGGAAGCTCGCCGGTCTGCATGAGGCCATAGAGGCGCGACCGGGAGAGGCTGGTGTATTGCGCCGCGCCGGGGATGGTGAAAGCGGTCGGATGGATCGGGGTGACAGCACCCATGATTGTCTCTCCGACACCCGCGACGGCTGATTCCGCCCGGTGTCGAAAGGCATGGGACACCTATGCACCGCCTCAGATTAGCGGCCGACTGACAAAAAGCCCGGCTATTCGGCAGTCGGCCGGGGTCGCTTCTGACGACGACCGTCGCCTACTTGTGACCATTCGAAAAGGTCTCTGATCCGCCGTTCGATGTTTGGAACGTCGTCACGGCCGAGGGCCGCCGCAACACGTCGCGCACAAGCGCCTTGGGTCGTCTTCGGGTTCTCTTTGATGTCCTGCCTTGCGGCCTCTCTTAAGGGGTCTCCGACCTTTCGTCGGCCCGCCCGCGCGGGTGCGGTCAGGTCACGGTTGAACTGTTCTTTAAGGTCGGCCGAGAGGTCGATATGCCCCCAGTCAATTGCGATGTGAGCGAGCTGCCAAACGTCCAGCGGAACCGATGACCGAAGGGCGACACTGCTCATTTCCATGACCCTTGTGGCGCTCACCAATTCGATACTGCCATGTTCAGCTAGGCGCTGCCTGGCACCCGCAATCCCAATCAAGAGCACAAGCTGTTCCCGACGTTCATCGTCCGTCATCTGCCGAAATAGCGAAAGCAAATGATGTGACTGGGCAAGAAAGGGAATGCGCCCCGCCTTCTGATTGAGGTGCGGCTTCAAGGCATTCACTGCGTCGCGGACGTCAGCAAGCGCGCGATCCAGATCCGAGATCACTTCGCACGCCTCCCCATCGGCACCACCACCGAACCGGCCGAGCGCGGCTCGCAGAACGTCGCCCATGCGTCCATGAGTTTCCGGCGCTTATCGAGGGCGTCGCCCCGACGATAGGCCCGCTCAGTCGCGTCCCCGACGACGTGCGCCAGCGCCGCCTCCGCCAGCTCCCGGGGAAACGGGCTCACCTCGCCAGCCCAGTCCCGGAACGATGACCGGAAGCCGTGGGGCGTGAACTCACCTTTGCGGTCCATACGGATCAAGAGGGCATTAAAGGCCGCGTCAGACAGGGCTTTGCCGGGCTTGAGGCCGGGGAAGATCAGGGCGTCGGGCTCACCACCGGACAACGGCTGAACCTTTTCCAGCACCGCCACGGCCGGGGCCGACAAGGGGACACGATGCTCGCGCCCGGCCTTCATCCGGCTGGCGGGGACGGTCCAGACCGCGTTCGCCAAATCAACCTCCGCCCATGTCGCGCCTCGCACCTCCCCGGACCGGGCGGCCGTGAAAATGGTGAACTCAAGAGCGAGGGCCGACACCGCGTCCCGGTCCCGGAGGTCGGCGATAAAGGCGGGAACGTCGGCGAAGTGCATCGCCGCATGATGGCCCCGGGTCAGCTTCTGACGCTTGGGTAGCAGTTGATCCAGATGGCCCCGCCACCGGGCCGGGTTCTCGCCCTTGCGGAAGCCCTTGGCCTTCGCGGCGTCCAGCACACGTTCGATCCGGCCCCGAAGGCGTGAGGCGGTCTCCGGCAGTTTCGCCCAGATCGGCTTGAGCGCCGCCAGCACGTCGGCCGTCTCGACACGATCAACCGGGATGGTCCGCAGTTTCTTGCCGTGCGCTTTCAGGGTGAACGCCCATTGCGCCTTGTGCTTCTCATTGCGCCAGCCGGGCGACAGGTCGGCCACCACCGCATCAGCCATTTCCCCGAAGGTCGGGATGGCCTTGGCCTCGCGCCGGGCATCCAGCGGGTTCATGCCGTCCGCAATGTTCGCCCGGGCATCCGCCGCCGCCTTGCGGGCCTTGGCCAGCGTGACGGTTGCGGCGCTGCCCAGCCCCATCTCTCGGCCCCGGCCGTTCCACTTGAACCGGAAGATCCATGACCGGCGACCGCCCCGGTTCAGGAAGTAGAGGCCGCCGCCGTCGGCGTGAGAGCCTTCGCCCAGGGTCTCGACCGCTTTCGGCGGCAGTCTGTTGATCGGCTTCGCCATGCTCTTGACCCTCCCCGGGCTTTTCCCGTCCCCTACCCCGTCCCCTACTTTGAACGGCGAAAGGATGGGTTAGGATGACACAACGTCGGACGATGTGGAAGGCTAAGCATCCGGTTTTCATAGGGTTTTCGGGTCCGCCTGAAACGGCGTCAAACCGGGGTAAGGCGGTCTCTCTGTCCGCCACGCAGTCCCGACCAGGACATGACGGGTCCCTGTTCCCCGAGAAATAACGCCGACATTCCCGCGACATGGCTCGCGTCGGAGACGGTTTTCGCCGTCTCCGGGATCCCTTCGGGAGGCCAATCTCCGACAATATCCTGCACAGTCTCCGGGGCCCGTGGGCCCGGTCTCTGTCGGACGGTCGATGCCTGTTAACAGGGAAGTACAGGGAAATCGCTCGAGTTTTCGATCCGGGCACCCATCGCCGCAACCCGGCAAGCCCCGCGACGACAGGGGTTTCAGGCGAGCGCCTCGGCCTTTTCCCGTGACAGGAACAGGGAATTTCTTCCGGGCGAACAGGGAATATTTGTGAAGGGAACAGGGAAGCCCCCGCGGATCAGGGATGCCGGACGACGGAAGATATCGTCGTCTTGCCGAAGGCGCGCTGTTCCGCAGGTCCGCACCGTCCGAAGCCCCCTTGATCAAACATCACGGGTTCTTCGTCGCGACGACCGGCGCCCCGTGAGCCTCCACCACGGGGACCAGGGCCTCGGCTCTTCTTCGGACATGCGCCGCGACTTCGGCGATCGCCTGGCTCTCATGTCCTTCTGCGGTCAGGCGTCCGACCACCTGTACCGCCATGGGACCCGCGCGGCGGGCCAGATCCAGACTTCTTCTTCGGACATACGGTGCCGCCACCCCCGCCTCTGCGGCGAACTCGTTCAGGGCCTGAAGGGTGATCTCTTCCAGCCGCGCCGCGCCGCCCATGCGCATCGCCATCCGGGCATGGACGTCAGGATAGATGGATGTGCACAGCAGGTCGTAGAGCGGCGCCAGCCTCAGGCCTTCGGGCGTATACAGAAGACTGAAGTTCTTCCCGTGCGCATCCGCGTTGCCGATGATCAGGTTGAACAAGGCCGCATCTATCAGGGCCAGGATCGCGCGGGCCGGCACCCGCGTGACGCGACGAAGCAGGTTGAAGCTGTCCGGGAAGTTCGGCCCCTGCTCGGCCGCGTACTTGTATTCGGGCATGACGCCGAGGGCCTGGCAGAAGTCCTCCTGGTGCAGCCGGGCCAGGACGCCGTCGCGGAGGACGCGGTCGTACCGCTCTACCAGAAGATAGAGGTGGCCCCCGGCCTGGCGGATCTCGACCGGCGCGACGTCCAGCCCCAATGCGGCGGCCAGCCGCATGCAGAAGGCTTCGTTCTCTGGAAACGTGGGCCAGTCCTGCGGTGCGGGCTTGATGATGTGCGTCGTCGGCTGGCCGGGAGCCGGCAGGGCCACGGTGCCGTCGACGAGGACGACAGGCAACTTGGACTGTGCGCCCGCGAGCGACAATCGAATGCCGTCTTGCCCGGCGAGCAGCGGACGCCGCGGCAGCTTTTCCAGAATGGCGGCCAGGGTCGGCTCGTCCTGCACCACGGCGTTGCCGTCCGGATCCGGGCGCGGAACCGTCTCGCCGCGCGGCCACAGGGTCAGGGCCCCGGCCACGTCCCCGCCCAGTCCCTCCAGAAGGCCGAAGTCGTTCTGCTGCGACACGCCCAGCGCCCGGGCGGCTTCCGTTCGCGGCTTTTCCTCGGGCAGCAGGCCGGCGAAAAAGGGCCGGGTCCGGGCACGACTGAACGCGTCCGCCTGTTTGGGCAGGAAGATCGAGATCGCAGGGGCACTCGGGTTATCTAGCCACGACTTCGCATAGCGGAAGATCATGGAACCATGATCGTTCAATGCGAGGTCGCCGACCTCAGCCTCGTCCCACCAAACCGTCAGGGCGCGGCTCATGTCGACGGCCCGCCGGGTTCGTCATGCGTCGGCAGCACCGCCATGCGCAGCCCCAAGGCCGTGAAGACTTGAAGGATCTTGTCGAGTTGGGCGGTCGGTTTGCCGCGTTCCAGTTCCACAAGGAAGCGCAGGCCGACCCCGGCGCTGGCCGCGAGCTCGTCCTGCCGGAGACCGGCCGCCTTGCGAGCGTTGCGGACGATCGCGCCGATGTTCGCATGAGCCATGACAATGTTCCCGTTCGGGAAAATATAGCTCACTTGCCGCAGAAGTCAAACAATATTTCCCGATCGGTAAATTTGTGAACCATTCCGCTTCGAGGCCTCAATATTTTCCCGTTCGGGAAATTCTCGGCGCGAGGTGTCATTTTGCAAGGGGAGTTTCCCGAACGGGAAAGCAGCCCCTGCATTGGCAGAGACGTTTGATCCTCCCTCGTTTCAATCGACACCCACGCCAGCTTTTGAGGGCTGGAACACGAGGGACACGCTTTCAGCGGAGATGGACCGAACAGTGTATCGACCTGATCCTCATTGCCCGGGTCGTCCGGGGGCGGCGACAGAGGCTGTCCCGGTCCCGTCGAGCAGATGCTGGAGCACGCGCTTTTCCAGTACCAGCAGGGCACCGGCCCCGTTGGTCCGCATGACCAGTCCCTCGGCCAGCGGCCGGGCGGCATCGTGGACAGCGTGGGCCAGACGCAGGAAGTCCGGCCGCCCTGCCCCGCCGACGCCGTGGAGGGCGCAGAGCTGGCGCCAGTCCTGGACGAAGCTGTTCATCAGCAGCCCGAAGCGCCGGATCCGCCCGTCGGTCCCGACCGTCTCCGGCGTCGCCACCAGTTCCGCGCACAGGTCGTCGATCAGCAGCTGGACCTCGGCGGCGGGCATGACGGGGGCGCGCTGGTCGCACTCGGTCAGCAGTTGCGAACGCAGATCCGGGTTCCAGGCCACGGTCGGCCATTGATCGCGCGGCGGGGCATCCCCGCAGGCGAAGCGCCAGAAGCCCGCCGTGCCCGTGGTATCGGCGACCAGATGGATGCGCTCGACCTCTGACCTGTTCTCAACATGGTGGCGGCGCCAGTTGTCGAAGATCCAGGCTTCGCCCTCGGCCATGTGCACCGACTGGCCGTCGCAGTGGAATCGCACCTCCGGCCGGGTGAAGACCGGAATGTGGAGCCGCACCCGGGTGTGCCAGTGGTAGTTGATGTCGGCGTGTTCGGGCACGCCCGTCCCGGGGGCCAGCCGCATCAGGCGCGACCGGCTCCAGACCACGCCGAACCCAGCCAGGGCCTGACGCAGATAGGGCATGGCCTCCAGCCACGGGGTGGGCAGCATCTGGCCGTGGACCGAGTCTGTTTCCTCCCCGCCTGCGGTGATCAGCCGGGCAGCGCTGTTGCCGGGCACGCGGTCGGGATGGGGCACCCAGGCCTCGGTCGGCAGGGCCCCGACCTCGGCCTGAAGCCGGGCGACGTCGAACAGGACCGGCAGCTGATAGAAGGGTTTGGCCAGTTTCATGGCTCAGGTCCTGTATCCGGTCAGGGCGTCGCCGAGCGCATCGCGCAGCGGCCCCAGCCATGGTTCATAGTGTTTCCATTGCGTCAGCCCCTCGCGCCCGATCGGTTGGCGCACCTGTTCCGAACTGGGGGTGCGCACACCGCGCGGGGTCTCGTGGAAGGTCAGACAGGCCGGCTCGAACGACAGGCCGCAATGGTCGAGCATGCGCCGGACGCCGCCTTCCAGATCCTCGACCACATCCTCATAGGGCACCCTCAGCACCCGGCCGGGCAGGACCGCATCCCAGTGCCGCATGAGATCGAGGTAGGTGCGGTAGTGGCGGGCGATGTCCTCGATCCCGTAGGTGAAGGCGTGGTTGGTCGTGCCGAACAGCTGTTTGAGGTTGCTGAAACAGCAGGCCATCGGCTCGCGGCGCACATCGAGGATGACGGCGTTGGGTAGCATCAGGTGGATCAGGCCGATGTGCCAGAAATTGTTGGGCATCTTGTCGATGAAGAACGGCCGGCCGAGGTGGCGATAGGTGCGGGTCTCGTCCAGGAACCGCGCACCCAGCGTCTCGACCTGTGCGACCGTCAGACGCCCCATCGCCTCGGGCTCCAGCGGCAGGCCGCAATCGGGATCGCGGCCGCAGAGTTCGATTGCGTATCGACCGATCTCGGTCAGCTCCTGCGTGCCCTCCACGCTGGAATGTGAGGCCAGGATCTGTTCGATCAGGGTCGAGCCCGAACGCGGCAGGCCGAGGATGAAGATCGGTGCGGGATCGGCCACGCCCCAGCCGGCGCGAGCGGCAAAGAACTCCCGGGTGAACACCCGCTTCAGCCGCGCCGCACAGGCCTCGGCCACGTCGGGACGATGGCGGCCGGCGGCGCGGCGCAGGGCATTGCCGCGCTCGTAACAGGCCCATGAGCCGGCATGGTCGCCCTCGTCCTCCAGCGCCTTGCCCAGCGCGAACGCCAGATAGACGCGGTCCATGTCCTGAAGGTCGGGGCGGTCGTCCGCCGCCCGCAGGCGGGCGATATCGTCGTCGGAGAAGCGCCAGGTCTTCAGATTGGCCAGACTGAACCAGGCCACGCCATGGTCGGGCCGGGCAGCCAGGGCGGCGCGATAGTCGGCTATGGCCTCCGCCTGCCGCCCCATGATCTTCAGGGCGTTGGCGCGCCACATCCGCAGCTCGGCGGCCTCGGGGCCGGAAGGCAGACCCTCCAGCAGCCGGGCGTACAGGTCGATCACCGGCTCATGGTCGCCCAGAGCGACGCAGGCCGCAGCATACTGTTTGAGGTAGTCGCGGTTGTCGGGGTCCTGGGCCAGCAACTGCGCGGCCTGCTGCCGCGCCGCCAGAGGCTTCTGCCGCTGAAGCAGGACCATGGCATGGTCCAGACGCGCCGCGTGATAGTCCGGCGCGCGTGCCAGCACCTGTTCCAGCAGGCCTTCCGCCCCCTCGAGATCGTCGGCCTCCATGAGGATCCGCGCCAGCAGCCGCCGGGCACCGACATTGTCGCCATCGCGATCAAGATAGTCGCGCAGGACGGCCTCGGCGGGAGCCAGATCGCCGTCGGCGAACAGGCTGTCGGCCATGACGATTTCGGCCGGCAGCTGTTTCAGCACGGCGAGCTGGCGGCCCGCCTCGTCCGCCCGGGCGGCCTCCCCGCGCATCCGGTGAATCTGTTCCAGCATGTCCCAGCAGGCCGGCAGGGTCGGGTTCAGCCGCACCGCCGTCTGCAGGGCCTCAAGCGCCGCCGGGGCGTTTCCGGTCAGGACGAGGCAGTGGCCGCGTTCCTGATACAGGCGGCTGAACCCGGGATGGAGCGCCTCAAGCCGGGCGAGCGTCGTCAGCGCTTCAGGAATTCGCCGCCGTTCGCGCAGGCCCCGGGCCGTCTGCAAGAGAGCCTCGCGATCCGGCACCGTCGCGACCGCTGCGGCCGTCATCGCGCCGCGCCGCCGCGCAGGAAGGGCTCCAGCCAGACCGGGTCGGGCTGATCGGCGTCGTAATACTCAAAGATCAGGTGGATGCGGTCGCTGTCGCCTTCGTTGCGGACCCAATGGGGCCCGAGGTTGTTGACCTCGACCGCCTCGCCCTGCGCGAACCGGTGTTCCTGCCCGCCGAAGAAGGAGACGACTTTCGGGTTGGTGGTCAGGGGCAGATGGATCTTGTGCGGCCATTTGGCGGCCGGGTTGGCATCGATATGGGGGTGGATCACCCCGCCCGCCGGCATCCGGGCCAGCATGACGCGCGGAAAGACCCCGCGCGGATAGCCATAGCCCTCGACGGCCTCGGCCAGCACCGGCTCCAGCAGGGCGCGCCATCCGGACCAGGCGGGCCGGTCATGGGACCCGCGCCAGTCGCGCGGGCTGTCGATGAAGCGGAAGACGATATGGCCCGTCCCGCCCAACGCCTCGAACTTGTTCGGTTTGTCCGCGTTCTCCGCCGCCCAGACCGCTTCAGGGATCGCCAGCACAGCCTCGCGCAGGGCGACGATATCGACCGGGCCAAGGTAGCGGACGCCCGTGGTCTTGCGCGGATTGGCGGCGGGCCGGGCCGCGGTGTCGCTCATCGCGCACCCTCGAACTCATAGCCGAACAGCTCGAGATCCAGCGCGTAGCGGGCGGCCACAGCGTCGATCAGGGTCCGGTCGTAGTACTGACGGTAGTCGCCATGGCGGCTGCCATTGACCCGGTCCAAGGGGCGCGAGGGGATCCCGATCTGCGCGCACAGGGCGTCATACGATCCCTGCATATCCTCGACCCGGCCGACGTCGTCGGTCAGCAGGGTCTTGCCGTCCGCGTCCACCAGCAGGGACGCCTGGGGCTGGAACAGCACATGCTGTTCGGGTGGCTCGGCGAACAGGAAATGGCGCATCACGTCCTGCGGCCGCTGCGCGAAATCATCCCCGCCCCGCAACATGAAGGCGCAATAGGAGACGAACCGGTCGAACGGATTGCGCACAAAGGCGAATTTGAAATAGTCGGCGAAGGCCTCCTCGCCGAGATAGGGCCGCACCTGGCGCAGGGACAGATGTCCATGGCGGATCGCCGCCAGATCGGCCCACGGAAAGCGCTTGTCGACGAACAGGCCCACCTGTTCGGCGTCCTCGTCGCCCATCTGTTCGCGCAGCGCCTGACGCACCGAATGGGTGCCCGTCTTGGGCACGGCGGCGAAGATGAAGCGGTGGCGATGGGAAACGATCATCTGCCCTGAATCACAAAAAGAGCCCCCCGCGGCCCGAAGGCGCGGGGGGCTGAAGGTGGACGTTCTCCAGCGTCAGAACTTGTAGCTGAGCCCGGCCATATAGGTCGTGCCGCTCTGGTTCTGGTTATAGAGGTAGCGGTTCTTGCCCCAGAACTGGGTGTCCGTCTCGTTCGTCAGGTTGACGGCGTCCAGATTGATCTGGAGGCTATCGGTGACGTTGAAGAAGGCCGAGGCGTCGACATAGGTGGACCCCTCGAAGCCCCGCGTTCCGGCGCTCATCGGGTTGGCGTTGTAGCCGCTGTACCACGTGTCGCGGTGGCTCATGGAGGCGCGAACGCCCCACCGGCTCGTCTCGTAGTAGAGGGTGGCGTTGTAGCTCTGCGGCGAGAAGCCGGTCAGATCCGCATCCGCCTCCACGCTGGTGAAGTTGGCCACGACGCCGAAGCCGTCGAAGGGCGCCGGCAGGAAGGTCAGCTGCGCCTGCATGGTCAGTTCCACGCCGGTCAGGGTGTTCGTGCCCTCGATGTTGATCGGCATCGAGAACTCGCTGACGATCGTGGAGTCCGTGGCTCCCGGGATGGTGCCCGACGGAACGCCCGTCTGGCTGAACGGGATGTTCTCCAGCAGGACCGACCCGATATAGTTGGTGATGTCCTTCTGGAACAGGGTGACGGCGAACAGGCCCACGTCGCCGAAATAGTATTCGAGACCCAGATCGTAGGCGTTGACCTTGTAGGGCTCCAGGTTCGGGTTGCCGCGCGAGGCGGTGATCTCGCCGGAGTCGTCATTCCTGAAGGCGCTGCCCTCGGCCGCCATCGAGCCGAGACCCGGACGGTTCAGGTTCTGCGTGGCCGAAAAGCGCAGCAGGACGTCGGGAGCGAGGTCCAGCACCGTGTTCAGCGCCGGGAGAACGCCTTCGTAGCCACCCTTGACGTCCGCCGTACCCAGATAGGCGTAGCTGTCGCCCTGGATCCAGCCGACGCTGCGGGTATCGGTGGTGTAGCCCCGCAGGCCGACATTGCCGCGGAAGCGTCTGCCGAACAGTTCGCTGTCCCAGTCGGCCTGGACGAAGCCGGAGACCGTTTCCTCGGTGGTCTCGAACACGTTCTCGATGTCCTGGAGGGCCCCGCCGGTGCCGTCCGTGTTGGGCTCGAAGCGATGGTATTCGCGGTATTTGGCGAAGGCCTTGTCGTAATCACCGATCAGCCATGAGCCGAAGGCGTTGGTATAGACCGAGGTGACATCCGCGACCGAGGTGCCCCGCATCTTGGCGCGGGTGCCGTTGACGTTGTCGTCGTAGAAGATGTCGATGCCTTCCTGACGGAAGCGGTGGTAGGCCACGCCTGCGCTCAGGGTCCAGACGTCGCTCACCAGATAGCGCCCGTTCAGCTCGCCCTCATGCAGCTCCGATTCATTGTTGAAGCCGCGATAGTAGAACGAGTCCATCGCGTAGTTGGCGGGGTTGGTCGGGTCCCAGTTGGGGTAGTCGAACGTGGCCGAACGACCGTCAGCCCCGTAGTTGGCGACCAGATTGCCCCGGGCGCGCATATACAGCTTGTCGTCATAGGGGGTGTCGTAGGTCGATTTCTCGTAGCCGATATGACCGTCGAACGAGAGACGATCGGACAGGTCCCATTTGCCGGTCAGGACGATCTGGTTGAACTCGTTCTCGTTCAGCGAGCGGCGGTGTTCGCTGCCGAAGGTCGTGCCGGTGACGTCCGTCAGGGTGACGTAGTTGCTGGCGTCCCAGGCGATGTCGTTGATCACCGACGGCGTCCGGAACTGGGCCGGCCAGATCGCGGCGGCGGCGGTATCGAAGGCGACCGACCCCGTGGAGGCCAGGGGCCGGGTAGCCAGATGGACCTCGCTGCGGCGCGTCGAGAACTCGCCGTGCAGCACGTCGAGCGTCAACTCCATATTGTCCGTCGGACGCCACTGCATCGCGGCCGTCAGGCCCAGACGCTCCTGCTCCGCATTCCACGACGAGATGCGGTTGCCGTCCGCGAAATACAGATCGCCGGAAACAAACTTGGCCCGCTCGTCGACCGAGAGCCTGGAAATGTCGAGCCCGCGGGTGACCAGCCCCTGCATCGTCGAGGCGCTCGGACGGCTGTAGTTGTAGGTGTTGTGGCCCTGTTCGGTGGTCTCACGCTGGCTGTAGGCCACCGAGAATGACACGCCGAAGCGGTTGTCCCAGTTCTGGCTGAACAGGGCGGCGACGCGCGGCTGGGCATCCTCGGTGTATTCGTTCGTGCCCACCTTGAAGGTCACGGCCCCGGTGGTGCCGGTGGCGTAGTCGAAGGGACGGCCGGTGAACAGGCCGACCGTGCCGGCCATCCCGCCCTCTTTCTGAGACGCCTGGAAGGTCTTTTCGACCTCGACGCGCGAGAACAGCTCCGAGGCGAAGATGTTGAAATCGAAGGCCCGGTCGCGCGACCGTTGACCCCGGCTGTCCTGGGCCGAGTCGACGTTGCCCAGCACTTCCATGCCGTTCAGCTGGATGCGGCTGAAATCGGCCCCCAGACCGCGCAGCGAGATGCGGCGGCCCTCGCCGGCTTCACGCGTGATCTGCACGCCCGGGAGCCGCTGCAGCGACTCGGCCAGGTTCAGATCCGGGAACTTGGCCATGTCCTCGGCGACGATGGCGTCGACCGAGATGACGGCATCGCGCTTGATGTCGCGCGCGTCGCTGAGCGAGCGGCGGAAACCGGTGACGACGACTTCATCGAGATCGCTGGTAGCGGCATCCTGCGCAAAGGCAGGAACTGCGGTCGCGCCGAAGACGACCGCCGATGCCGTGGCCAATAGCGCGGCCTTGAGTGTCGGGCGCGCGGCCCGATTGGAATAGCGCTTGAACATGCGTGTGCCCCCACAGCTGGTCTGGACCAAAAGGCTCGATCAGGGTGATGGCGGCCACAGGCCGGCACCACGCCCTCGAGACGGGCAACCGATAGGTGGGGCGGATTGCAGTCCTGTGACATTTTGAGGGATTTATGTTGAAACGTGTGGGTACGCGTGAGTTTTCGTCGCGGCCGGGCATTTTTCCCTCGCGGCCGCCCCGCATCGCGTTGAAATATGTGGCGACGTGTGAGATTGGGCCGTTGACAGCGTTCAATCCGGGTGGGCCACGCATATTCAATGAAGCAGCTGACCCAAGGCGCGCGCCTCGCCGCGATTGTCCAACTCCTTGAAGAACGGACCTTCTGGCCCGTCTCGGAGCTGGCCGACCGGTTCGAGGTGTCCGAAGAGACGATCCGCCGCGACGCGCGACAGCTGGAACAGAGCGGCGTCGTCCAGAAGGTGCACGGGGGGCTCTCGGCCACCAGCAACAAGATCGAGGCCCCCTACCGGCTGCGGCTGCGCGAGAACGCAGAGGCCAAGCAGCGCATCGCCCAGACTGCGGCCAGCCTCGTCAGCGAGGGCATGACGCTGTTGCTGGACTCCGGCACGACCTGCCACTGGCTGGCCCGCAGCCTCTCCCATGTGCGGAACCTCACGATCGTGACCAACAGCGTCGAGATCGCCTGGGAGGTGCTGGGCAATCCGGGACAGCGCCTGCTGCTGGCGGGCGGCCCGATCGACGCGGACTATCATGCCGCCTTCGGGGCAGAGGCGAAGGCCTTCTGTCGCCGTTTCGCGCCGGACCTGACGATCCTGTCGATGGGCGCGGTCGACGCGGTGCGCGGGTTTCTCGACTTCGACGCGGGCGAGGCGGCTTTCAAGCAGACCCTGCTGGAACAGGCCCGCAATATCGTCGTCCTCGCGGACCATACGAAATTCACCCGGTCCGGCTTCATCCAGGTCGCGACCTTTACCGACGTCCAGGATCTCGTCACGGACCGGGTCCCGCCGGCGGATGTCGTGCGTATCGCGACAGCGTCAAACACGCGTGTTCATGTCGCTCCCGAACCGGGCGGCGAACGCTACCCGGGAACCATCCGACTGGCCGAGAACACAGGCCCCTAGGCGGGCCCCTGGACGGGTTCCCCGATCGGGCCGAACGCCCGCTCACACTCGCTCGCTGTTGCGCGAGGGAGGTTCAGATGGCGCGTCCTGATCTGCCGGACCTCGCGCGGTCGATGGTCTGGGGCAGCAACTGGCGTCTGCCGGTGCGGTACTGGCTCGGGGTCATGCCGGTATGTTTCAGAAAGGCGGCGTTGAACGTCGATTTCGAGTTGAAACCGACCGCCTCGCTGATGCCGAGGACATTGTCCGTTTCGGTCGTCAGCCGGTTGCAGGCCTCCTCGACGCGCAAGGCGTTGACGTAGTCAAAGAAGTTTCGCCCCAGACCGGTGTTGAGCGCCTGGCTGACCTGATGCGACTTGACCGAACAGGCCTGGGACAGGGTCGAGAGGGTCAGGAACGGGTCGCGCCAGAGCTGGCCGTGCCGCATGGCCCGGTCGATCTTCGCCAGAATGCGCTGACAATCCTCCCCGCTCAG
>JAIEQA010000135.1 GCA_019748095.1 Caulobacteraceae bacterium
CTGACCCTGGACTGGTATCCCGGCATGACGGAACGCTCCCTGCATGAGATCGCAGAGGCTGCGGCCGCCCGCTTCCCGATTACGGATATGGTACTCGTCCACCGCTGCGGTGACATGGCTCCGGGTGAGCCGATCGTCTTCGTTGCGACCGCCGCGCTGCACCGCCGGGCGGCCTTTGAGGCGGCGGACCATGTGATGGATCATCTCAAGACCGCGGCGGCCTTCTGGAAACGCGAGACCGGGCCGGCCGGCGCGCGCTGGATCGAGCCCGCAGATGAAGACCTCCGTGCCCTCGCACGCTGGAAGGACCAGACGCCCTGATGAACAGCATGGATGATCGCCCGGAGGACTCTGCCGCCGACAGCCTGACCCATCTGGACAGCACCGGGCGCGTGCAGATGGTGGATGTCGGCGACAAGGTGCCGACCGCGCGCCGGGCCGTCGCTGAGGGTCGCGTGCACTGTGGTACCGCCACGCTCGCCCTTGTGCGCGACGGCCGCGCCCCGAAGGGGTCGGTGATCTCCACCGCCGAACTGGCCGGGATCATGGGGGCCAAACGGACGGCGGATCTGATCCCCCTCTGCCACCCGCTCAGCCTCGACAAGGTCTCGGTTACGGTTGTCGTGGACGAGGCCCTGCCCGGCTTCGTCGTCACCGCCGAGGCGCGCATCAAGGGACCGACCGGCGTCGAGATGGAGGCCCTGACCGCCGTCTCGGTGGCCTGTTTGACCCTCTACGACATGCTCAAGGCGGCGGATCGGGGCATGACCATCACCGGCATCCGGCTGCTGTCGAAGTCCGGCGGGCGTTCGGGCGACTGGGACGCTGCCAGGGGAACGGCCACGTGATCGATTTCGAATCCGCCCTCGCCCTGGTTCTGGCCGAGGCCCGCCCGCTGGAGCCGGAGACGGTGCCAATTGACACGGTGGCGGGGCGGGTTCTGGCCGAGGATTTGACGGCGCGCGGGGATGCCCCCCACACGGCAGTGTCGACCATGGACGGCTATGCGGTGCGCGAGGCCGATCTGGCGACCCTGCCGGCGCGACTGCCGCTCGCCACCGTCATCTTCCCGGGACGCGGGGATTTTCCCGCCCTGCCCCCCGGCACCTGTGCCGGGATCTTTACCGGGGCCCCGGTTCCGGACGGGGCCGACCGGGTGGTGGCGCAGGAGTGCGTCGATCGGGACGGCGACCACGCCCTGTTCGGGCCAGATCCGGGCCCGGCCCGCTTCATCCGGGCGGCGGGCTCCGATTTCCGGGCCGGCGAGACCCTGCTGACGGCCGGAACCGTTCTTGGCTATCGCGCCATGGTGGCCGCCGCCGCTGCCGATGTCGCCACCCTGCAGGTCCATCGTCGCCCCCGCGTCGCGATCCTCGGGACCGGCGACGAGTTGGTCGAACCCGGGCAGGCCCTGGAAACGCCGGGGGCCATTCCCGACAGCGTTACCCGGGCCATAGCTGCGCTCGCCCGCGAGTGGGGTGCCGAGATCGTGGGTCGCCGCCGACTGGGGGACACGCCAGCGGTCCTAGAGGCCGCAGCCCGCGACGCCCTCGATGCGGCCGATCTGGTCGTGGTCACCGGCGGGGCGTCCGTCGGCGAAAGGGATTTCGCCCGGGCCATGTTCGAACCCTTCGATCTGGACCTGATCTTCTCGAAGGTCGCGATCAAGCCGGGCAAGCCGGTCTGGCTCGGCCGTGCGCGTGGCCGGCTGATCCTCGGCCTCCCCGGCAATCCGGGCTCGGCGATGGTGACCGGTCGGCTGTTCCTCGCGCCGCTGGTGGCCGGACTGGCCGGCCGCGATCCGGCCGCGCTTCTGGACTGGCGGGACCTGCCCCTGACCGGTCCCATGCCGCCCTGCGGTGACCGGGAGACGTTCGAACGCGGCCGTCGGATTGAGGGGGGCGTCGCCATCCTGGCAGCCCGCGAGTCCGGCGATCAGAAGGCGCTGGCGGCGGCAGATGTCCTGATCCGTCGAAGCCCCGGAGCGCCGGCGCTGGAGGCGGGCCAGACCGTCAGCATCCTGCCCTTCTGACGGTTCCCACCACCCCTGCGTCCCGGAGCGAACGCCGACGGAGTGCCCCCCTTCGCCCCCTCGATGGTCCGTTCGACGCTGCCGGAGCTTGAACCGTTTCTTGCGACGGGGCATGGATCAGCGATGTTCTCCCGCCTCTTTGCCGATCGATCCGCACGATCGACGTCGAGCACCCTGCCCGACTGCGTGATCTGGGCTGTGGGCGACATCCACGGCCGGGAAGACCTGTCAGACCCGCTCATCGATGCCATCGAGGCCGACCTTTCTGCAACATCGGCCTCGCGCAAGGTTCTCATCTTCCTCGGCGACCATGTCGATCGGGGTTCAGGGTCGCGGGCCGTTCTGGATCGGCTGGTCCGCCTGGCCGGGCAGCCGGGTCTGGAAGCCCGCTTTATCCGCGGCAACCACGAGGACCGGATGGAGGCCTTTCTCGAGGATCCCCGGGTCGGTCCGAGCTGGTGCGACTACGGGGGGCGGGACACGCTGATGTCCTATGGCGTCAATCCGCCGACCATGCGCGGTGATGCGGAGGCGTGGGCCGAGACCTCGCGCGCCCTCGCCGAGGCGCTGCCGGAGTCGCACCGGATCCTGCTGTCACGGCAGGAGTACTCCGTGTCGATCGGCGACTACTTTTTCACCCACGCCGGTGCGAGACCAGGCGTGGCGCTCAGCCACCAGTCGCCCGAAGATCTGATGTGGATCCGGCAGGCGTTTCTCGACCATGCCGCCCCCTTCGAACAGGTGGTCGTTCACGGCCATACGCCGACCGAACAGGTCATCTCCGACAACCGGCGGATCGGCGTGGACACCGGGGCCTATGCGACCAACATCCTGTCAGCCGTCCGGCTGGAAGGCACGACACGAAGCCTGCTTCAGGCCACAGGCCGGGGCAGTGGTGTCATCGTAACCCCCCGCGACCTGCCGGGTGGTACCCGGTCAGGTCGCGGCTGAGCCGCCACACCTCCAACGGACAGACGGGCGACAGAGATCAGGTCTCGTCCTGCGCCTCGCCCTCGTTCTCGGTCCCGCCGCCCGAATCCGCCAGACGTTCGACCGAAACGACCTTCTCGCCCTCGGCGGTGCGGAAGATGGTTACGCCCTGGCTGGACCGCCCGACGATGCGCACCTGACTGACCGGCGTCCGGATCATCTGGCCGCTGGAGGTGACCATCAGCAGGTCGTCGGTCTCTTCCACCGGGAAGGCCGCCGCCAGGCGGGTGCCGGCGCGTCCGCCCAGACCATGGGCCGTCAGCCCCTGACCACCCCGTCCGGTACGGCGATACTCATAGGCCGAGGACCGCTTGCCGAAGCCGGTCTCCGTGACCGTCAGGATGAACTGTTCGGCGGCCCCCAGCGCAGCGATCCGTTCGACGGTCAGGGCGGCATCGCCCGTGCCCTCGACCTCGTCATCGGCCTCGACCACGGTCGTATCGTCCTCGCCTTCCGTGGCGCGCCGCATGGCGTTGGCATGCTTCACATAGGCCGCGCGCTCATCCGGCGTGGCGTCGACCCGGCCCAGAATGGCCATGGAGATGACGGCGTCGTCGCCCTGGAGCCGGACGCCACGCACCCCGGTCGAATCCCGTCCCTTGAACACCCGCACATCGTCGGCCTTGAAGCGGATCGCACGCCCCATGGCCGTCGTCAGCAGGACATCGTCCTCGGCCGTGCACAGGGCAACACCGACCATATGGTCGCCCTCCTCCAGCTTCATGGCGATCTTGCCGGCGCGGTTGACCGTGGCGAAGTCCGACAGCTTGTTGCGGCGAACATCGCCCGAGCGGGTGGCGAACAGGATGTCGTAGTCACCCCAGGTGGCCTCGTCCTCGGGCAGGGGCAGGACGTTCATGATGCTGTCGCCCGGCTCGATCGGCAGCAGGTTGACGAAGGCCTTGCCGCGCGAGGTCGGCGCGCCCAGCGGCAGGCGCCACACCTTCAGCTTGTAGGCCTTGCCGTTGGTGGCGAAGAACAGGACCGGCGTGTGGGTCGAGGCCGAGAAGACACCGACCACGGCGTCCTCGTCCTTCATCGTCATCCCGGACTTGCCCTTGCCGCCGCGATGCTGGGTCCGGTAGGCGTTCAGGGCGACGCGCTTGACGTAGCCGCCGTGGGTCACGGTCACGACCATGTCCTCGCGCGGGATCAGGTCCTCGTCCTCCAGCTCGAAATCGCCCTCGCCAATGACCGTGCGGCGCGGCACGGCGAACTGGTCGCGCACGTCCAGCAGGTCCTGCCGGATGATGGCGAGGATGTTCTTGCGGTCCGACAGGATGGTGAGGTGGCCCTGGATGGTATCGGCCAGCCCCCTCGCCTCTCCGAAGATGTCGTCGCGCCCCAGACCCGTCAGCCGGCTGAGGGTCAGGCCCAGGATAGCACGGGCCTGCTCGTCGGTCAGGTTCAGCTTGTCGCCGTCGATCAGCACGCTGCGCGGATCGGCGATCAGTTCGACCAGGGCGATCATGTCGCCCACCGGCCAGGACTTGGCCTGCAGACGCTCCCGGGCCTCGGCCGGATCGGCCGACGAGCGGATGATGTGGATGACCTCGTCGATATTGGCCACGGCCACGGCCAGACCGACCAGCACGTGGCCGCGGTCGCGGGCCTTGGCCAGTTCGAACTTGACCCGCCGGACCACCACCTCCTCGCGGAAGTCGAGGAAGACCTCCAGCATCTTGCGCAGGCCCATCTGTTCGGGGCGGCCGTGGTTCAGGGCCAGCATGTTGACCCCGAACGAGGACTGCATGGCGGTGTAGCGCCACAGCTGGTTCAGGATGACGTCGCCGGACGCATCGCGCTTCAGCTCGATGACGATACGCATGCCCTGGCGGTCGCTCTCGTCGCGGACGTCGGAAATGCCTTCCAGCCGCTTCTCGCGCACCATTTCGGCGATGCGCTCGATCAGGGTCTGTTTGTTGACCTGGAACGGCAGCTCGGTGACGACGATGGCCTCGCGGTCCTTGCGGATCGTCTCGACCGAGGCGACACCGCGCACAACGACCGAGCCCCGGCCCTCGCGCAGCGCATTGCGCGGCGCCGTCCGGCCCAGGATCTCGCCACCCGTGGGGAAGTCGGGGCCGGGCACGATGTCGAGAAGGGCGTCGTCAGAAATGTTGGAGTCGTCCAGCAGCGCCACAGCCGCATCGACGATCTCGCCGAGGTTATGCGGCGGGATGTTGGTGGCCATGCCGACGGCGATGCCGCCCGCGCCATTGACCAGAAGGTTGGGGATCCGCGCCGGCAGGACAACGGGCTCCAGCTCCTTTTCGTCATAGTTTGGCTGGAAATCGACCGTGTCCTTGTCGATGTCGGCCAGTAGGGCGACCGCCGCCGGGGCCATCCGCGCCTCGGTGTATCGCATCGAGGCGGGCATATCGCCGTCAACCGAGCCGAAATTGCCCTGGCCGTCGATCAGCATCAGCCCCATCGAGAAGGGCTGGGCCATGCGCACCAGGGCCATATAGACCGAGGCGTCGCCGTGGGGGTGGAACCGGCCCAGCACGTCGCCGACCACGCGGGCGCATTTCGAATACGACCGGTCCGGCGTCATGTTCAGGTCGTGCATCGAATACAGGATGCGGCGGTGAACCGGCTTCAGACCGTCGCGCGCGTCCGGCAGGGCGCGGCTGACGATCACGCTCATGGCGTAGTCGAGATAGGAGCGTTTCAGCTCGTCCTCGATCGAGATGATCGAGATGTCGCCGCCCGGATCGGACGGACCAGCACCCCCACCGTTCGCCGGTGGGACTGCGTCTTCATAACTGTCGTCGGTCAAGGAATAATGGCTTTAGATGGCCGGAATCGGAACGTGATCCGCTAAGGCGTTTTCTAGCATCCAGAACCCCCGGAGGCAAAGTTCCGCAAGGGCTCCTGCCCGTTTCCACCTCCTCCGCCAAAGGACGAAATCCATGCGTATCTCCGCCCTCGCTATCGCCGCCGCTGCCCTGCCCCTCGCAGCCTGTATCAGCGTGACCGCCAACGACTATGGCCCCTCCGCCCCGACCCGCGCCGCGCCCGGTGATTTCGGCGAGGCGACGCTGATCGACGGTTCGGGCACGCGGATCGGGAGGGCGATCCTGAGGCAAGGGCCGACCGGCCTGCTGATCCGCATCGAGGCGACCGGACTGACGCCGGGCTGGCATGGCGTGCATATTCACAGCGTGGGCGAATGCACAGCGCCCTTCACCTCGGCCGGGCCGCATGTGAACCACGGAGATCCGGCGGCACCGCACGGTCTGCTGAATGCCGAAGGCCCGGATGACGGGGACCTCCCCAACATCCACGCCGGTGCGGATGGAGCCATCAACGCCGAGCTGTTCACGACCCGCGCGCGGATCGCCAGCGAGGGCCCCGGCCAGTGGCTGTGGGATAAGGATGGTTCGACCATCGTCATCCACGCCAACGCCGACGATCACACAAGCCAGCCGATCGGCGGGGCCGGCGGCCGTATCGCCTGCGGAGTGATGGCCGCCGGCTAGGCTTTCGCCGCCCCGGCCCTCAGGCCCCGCTCGGCGAGCGCGACCACCGCGACCCCCCCGAGGGTCAGGGCCGCGCCGGTCAGGATCTGGGGTGTCAGCACGTCGCCGAGCAGGCCCCAACCGATGGCGATCGATACCACCGGCGTGGCGAGGAAATAGGGTGTTACCCGCCCGGCCTCGCGCTTCTGCACCAACCAGAACACCATACTGGTGGCGAAGACCGAGGAGACGACCCCGGCCCAGAAGAGGCAGAACCAGATCAGGGGGGTGGCCGCGCGCACGGCCTCGACCTGGCCGGTCTCGAATGCCGCCGAGCCGAAGGCCAGGGTCGGCAGGGCCACGAGGGCCAGCAACCCCTGCATCTTCAATGGCGGGATGGAAGTCGTCCGGCGAGCGATCACGGTGGTCACGCCCCAGAAGGCCGCCGCAACGATGATCAGGAGGATGGCGACCCAGTCCTGCAGGGCGTGGGGGTCGGCCGACATCCACACGATCCCGGCCAGCGAGACCACCATCCCGGCCAAAGCTGCGATCGACAGCCGCTCCCCCAGCAGCAGAAAAGCAAACAGCGCCGTGAACGGGATCCACAACTGTGAGGCCACCGAAACCGGGCTGACGTCCTGGGCGGCAGCGAACCCCAGATACAAAAAGCCGTAGTGCAACGGCCCGCCGAGGACGACGATCAGGGCCAGACTCTTCCAGTTCGGGAATGGCGGCCGCACGAACGGGATCAAACACAGGGCGGCAATGGCAAAGCGGATCGCCGCCGTCAGCAGCGGCGGTACCACCTCGGTCGCCACCTTGGCGGCGGCGTTATTGGCCCCCCAGATCACCACAACGGCCGCTATGGCACCGATTTCCAGCAGGGTCAGCGGGCTGTGGGGCTTGTCAGGGATCACGGGCACGCCCGGCCTATCGCATGGCCGGGCGTCCAAGTCGGCTCACATTCCGTGAGCCCAGGTTTCGCAACAAGACAGACCCTAGAACGGGATGTCGTCGTTCAGGTCGTAGCTTTCGCGCGGACCGGACGGCTTGTTGGCCCCCCCGGTCGAGAAGCCCGAGGAATAGTCGTCGTCATTGCCGCGACCCCCACCCCCCTGCGAGGCACCACCGCCCTGTGAAGCGCCGTCGCCGCGGCCACCCAGCATGGTCAGTTCGCCCTTGAACTTGCCGACGACGATCTCGGTCGAGTATTTCTCGACGCCCTGCTGGTCGGTCCATTTGCGGGTCTGGAGTTGACCCTCGATATAGACGGTCGAGCCTTTTTTCACATAGTTTTCAACGACCTTCACGATGTTGTCGTTGAAGATGACCACCCGGTGCCATTCGGTCTTCTCCTTGCGCTCACCCGAGGCCTTGTCACGCCACTGCTCGGAGGTCGCGAGCGACAGGTTGGCGATGCGATCGCCATTCGGCATGGACCGGATTTCCGGGTCGCGCCCCAGATTGCCGATCAGGATGACCTTGTTGACGCTGCCCGCCATGATGAAATCTCTCTTCCGTTGGCCTGCGGACGATATCCGCCCGGGCTAGTAATCCATGGCCCTGCGAGCCACGCCCGCTGAACCGTTAACATTTGTTCTGACTTTGTTCTAGTCCGCCGGGAACGGAGGCGGGGCCGGTGGTGCGGCCTCCTCGACGATGACGCCCAGTTCGGTGATACCGCGCTCGATGGCACCTGGCACAGCCAGTCGTCCGTCGCCGGTCCGCGCCAGCGCAAAGAACCGGGCACCGTCCAGGGTCCGGCTGAACGACACTCCCCGGCTGTCCACAAAGATGAACTGGCCCTGAAAGGCTCCGGTCACCTCGCGCCGGGAACCGCCCATCCGGTTGAACCGGACCCGCATCTCCTCCAGGCGGGCCGCACAGAGCTCAATCTGGGCCTGATCCCGGGCGACCACATTGAACACCACATCCTGCCCCTCGGGCCGCTCCACTGCGAAGCAGACGCCGGGATCAAACGGCGCCTTCACCGGTTGCTCACAACCGGACACGGCCGCACTGGCCATGACCGCCGCGATCAGGACAGACCGGTTCAACCGCCCAGACCCGGGAACTGGCAGTTGCGGTCCTGGTCAGCCAGAATCCGGAAGCGCGCATTGTCATTCGACTGTTCGACCCGGCGCGGCACCAGACGCAGCGTCAGATTGCCGTAGCGGCCGTACTGGGCGTCGCCCGGACGCACACAGGTCCCGGCATAGAGCGACCGGACGCACTGGTTCAGGCTCATGTCGGCCGAGATCTGACGCCATTCAGACCCGGTGAAACGAAGGCATGGCGTGCCCGATGCCCGTTCGACCCGCGGTTCGGGCTTGGTCGCGGCGGTGCCGTCGGTCGGATCACGGACAGGGTCCGCCTCCCCGCTCGCTGCCAACTCTTGCGTGGGCAAGGTGGGCGGTGGGGCGAACGACGCCGTGGGTGCCGCGGCGAGGTTGCCTGTCTCGTCCAGCCCGACATCGAGCGCATCCGTGGCCAGGCCGTTGCGACGCGCGCAATCCGACAGGGTCGCCATGCCGATGAACTGGCCGTCGACGAAACATCTCAGCTCCCGCGTTGGCTCCAGCGCGGGCGCGTCCGCCAGATCGACCTGCAGGCCACCCGGCTCCGCCGACGCCCCTGTCGCGGGGGCCGGCTCTCGACTTCCACCAAACATAAGGGCCAGCACGACCGCCGCGAGGATGGCGAGACCGGCACCGACCGCCAGGATGACGCGGTTGTCTTTGGGAAACTGCATGGAACGGAGCTCGCGGGGCGTCGGGCCTTTGGCTGTTCAATAACCCTGCGAGCGCCCCCGGCGTCAACCGCCAAGCGAAACAGCCCACGTCTATCCGCTGAGTCGGGACAGGGCGGCCTGGTAGTTGGCCAGCTGATTGGTCAGATAGGCTGGAACGGGGCCGGAGACCGACCTGCTGGTCTGGGGTGCGAGGGCACGATAGGCGTCCCGGATGGCTTTCAGTGCGTCCTGGATCCTCTCGTTCGCAGTGGCGATCGAGTCCGGGCTGTTCAGGGTCAGACCGCTCGGCAGGTTCATGCCGAAGGTCTTGACCGGGGCATCCGAGGAGGTCGCGCCGATGTAGCCGGGCGAAAGGCCCAGTCCGAGCAGGGCATCGCGGCCCGTCTCACCGGACGTCAGAATGGCTCCGGACGTCCCGTCCCGGGCCATGATGGACAGGCGCTGGACACCGCCGGTCGTGGTGGTGGTCTCGCCATCCTTGCCCGTGACAGCTCCGCCTTCCGACGCGAGGCTCACCTTCAGCTGGCTCCCGGAGGCGATCGTGATCTTTCGGGCGAGGGAGGCCAGGGTGTCGCGCGCCTCGATGGTGACCGCCCGGGGCCGCCCCCCGTCGCCGGCCGTGATGTAGAACCGGTCGCCAACCCGCAACGAGGTCGCACTGGTCAGCAGCTTGGAATCCTTCTGATCGATCTCGCCCTGGGGCAGGCCCAGACGATCAAGGACGCTCGCCCCGCCGGAGGCGACAGCCAGAGTCAGGGGTTTGGCCTGATCGCCATCCCCGGACCACGAGCGCGTGTACTCGACCGCACCGGTCAAGGGGTCCAGACGGGTCAGATAGCCCCGCGTGGGATCGGTGTCCTTGGCTCCCGCAGCCCGGTCTGCCACCCCGGTGATCCACACCTTGCCGTCATGAACCTTCACATCGGCGGCAGAATCCTCCCCTGCCCCACCATACCAGCTCAGGCGGTCGGTGCCGGCAGCGGCGAGGTTGGTGGACAGGGCCGCGACAAAGACATCCTTGCCGCCCGAGTGGGCCGTTGTGGTCGTTCCCGCGGCAAGGCCGCTGTCGAGGCTGGTCCCTGTCAGGATCACCTTGCCATTCGAGACGGCGATCCCGGCGATGTCACCCGAAATCGGGCCCAGATTCCGGGTGGCGGCGAGGCTCGGAACCCCCGAGGCATTCAGCGTGAACTGCCGGACCACGGCCCGGCCATCCTCGATTCCGGCAGTGTAGAGGTTCGAACCGTCGATCGCGATCGCGTCGACCCCGTCGTCGGCGGCGGTTCCGAACTGCGCCTGACCCACCGCCCTGGCGACGATTCCAGCCGTCGGATAGGGCTCGCCGGCCTTGAAGGCCTGAACATAGCCGTCCCAGCCCCCAACCGATGCCGAGCCCGGTATGGCGGACTTCGCCCGGCCGCCGATATAGACCACGCCGTCGGCCCCAAAGGCGACGCTGGTTGCCTCATCGGCCGCGCGGGCCCCGCGGCGCTGGGTCCATTGCTCCTCGCCGTCCTGGTTGAAGACGGTCACAAAACTGTCAGCGACGTTGGCCACATCGCCCGACTTGCCGGCATCGGCACTTGAGATGTTGAGCGCCCCGGTCACCGACCCGGCGACCGCCACATCGCCGTTGCTATTGACGGCAATGGCATAACCGCTGGCGGTCGAGGCCGCGCCCAGTGTCCGGGTGGCAATCAGACGCCCGGCCGAATCATACTTCATCAAGGCGACGTCCTGGGTCCCCTTGACCGGCTGGTTCTCGCCGCCTGTCGTGACGTCGGCCACCAGCCACAGCGAGCCGTCCGGCCCCACCGCACTGGCCCGGATCGCCGAAACACCGTCGGCCAGCTTCTCCTGCGACAGCCGCCCGTCGACCCACTGGGTTTCGCCGACATTGCCCCCGGTCGGTGCGGCAGCCGCCCCACCGTCGCTCTGGAACTTCAGCAGCTGGTTCACGACGGGAGCCCCGGAAGCTCCAGCCGACTGGACGACATAGACGGCGTCGGAGGTGTCGACGGGCGTGAATCCGACTGTCTCGGTCGAGGACCCGCGGATCGCGAGAGCCCATTTGTCGGGGCCGGCCGGCAGGGTGATCGTTTTGGTGCCGACCTGGATAGTCTTGGGTTCGGCCTTGATCTGGTCGCGACCCACGCGGGTCGCAAAGCCGGCGGCCTCCAGCTTGCCGTTGATGTGGCTGAGCACGGCATCCATGGTCCGGGGCGTCGAGCCCATGTCCGCAAGATCTATGGGCACGCTCGTGGTCTGACTGCCCAGTCCGACAGGCACCCGGATCGTCATGGCAAAGCGCGTGTCCCCGGCGAAGGCCGCGACCGGCGTATCGATTGACCCTTCATGGATCGGACCTGTGACGGAGTTGGAGCTGTCACGCGGGACCGCCCCTGTGGTCTTCGACAGGGCCGAGGTAGTGCCCTGGACGAGACGCAGTGCGTCGAAGTCCGCCTTGCCGACATAGGCGCTGATCTCGGCCAGCCCCGAGGCGAAACGCTTCTGTGTCAGGGCCAGGTCCGTCGACGTCAGGCCAGCGACCGAGGCCCGGTTGGACAGCGCGCTGAGCGTCTCCAGACCCCGGTAGAGTGCGAACAGCTTGCGGTAGTCCGGCGAAGCCCCGTCGAGGTCCAGCCGGGCCGCACCCTCGTCCACGAACTTGCGGCCGGCGAGCGCCTGACGGACCAGAGCATCCGGCTTTGGAGCGCTGGCGGCAAGCGTGCTGCTCCACGGCGCGGTCGGCTGCGCCTTCTTCGTAGCCGTCCGCGTGAACGCAGCCGAAGCCGCAGGATCGTATGATCCTCCGAACAATCCGAGCAGATAGCTGTTGTTGACGGCCACACATGCCTCCAGCCGGTACCCTGCAACATCGAGCTCAATGGGACATTAACGTCCGGGTCAGGAACGACACCGCGCGACCCGTGTTCTGCTTGGGCAAGACAGGAGCGAGACCGGAAATGTTCCCGAAGTCGTTAATCCAGTCGCTGCTGGCCCTCTACGGGTTCGGCGACCGTTCACAGCCATCGCGACGACGGCCCGCGCCCGTCGTGATCGGCCATGACCGGCCGGGTCGCTTCTGAGGCCTACTGGAACAGGGACAGGATGATCTGCGGGGCCTGGTTGGCGATCGACAGCGCCTGAGCCCCGAGCTGCTGCTGCACCTGAAGCGCCTGAAGGCGGGCACTTTCCTTGGCCAGATCCGCGTCGACCAGATTTCCGATCCCCGATTCCAGGGTGTCCGTCAGCTTGGAAACAAATGTATTGTGGGCCGAGATCTGCCGCGCCTGGGCCCCCAGGTCCCCGAGTGCGGAGTTGAGGGCGATGATCGAGTCGTCGAGCCGCGTCAGGGCGGTGGCAGCCCCTGAGGCAGTAAGCAGACTGTCCGTGGTGCTCAGCGACAGAATGGCACCGCTGAGGGTCAGATCCTTGGCCGACAGGGTAATGAAGGACGAGGCGTCGGCATTGGCGAGGAACTGAAGTCCGCCACTGAGTGTCCCGTCCAGGATGTTGCCACCGTCGAACTCGGCGTTCTCGACCGCCGACTGGATCGAGCGCAGGATCGCGGCAAAATCGGCATTGAGGAGCTCGCGCGCCTGGCTCTTGAGCGAAGTGTCCTTCGCCGCGACCACCTTTTCCTTGAGCTGGTTCAGCATGTCCGAGATGGATTCGCCGGACGACAGGGCTACGTCGACGATGGAGGTCGCGCGGTCCAGACTCTGCTTGACGGCTGAAAGCGCGCCGATGTCTGCGCGCTGGCCTTGGGCGATCGCCCAGATGGCGGCGTTGTCCTTGGCCCCCTGGATCTTCAGTCCTGTGGAGATGCGGTTCTGGACGTCCGTCAGCCGGTCATTGGTGCGCGTCAGGTTCTGCAGCGCGATCGCGGCGGAAGCGTTGGTATGAACGCTGTTCGTCATAGGTCTTCTAGCCCCGGGATGTTGCCCGCGAGGCTAAACGGTTAACCATGAGCGTATGGTTAACGCCGGTTCACCATGGCGATTAACCGCTGCGGGGAGCCCCGAGCGGCGTCTTCAGCGGTTCCGGCCCCTGATGCGTCAGGCGCTGGTGTCGATCACTTTCCCGGCGGTATAGGCCGCGCCTTCCCGCATCTTCAGGATCTCTTCCTGCGGCAGCTGACGGATGACTTCACCGGTCACACTGTCGAGGGTCTTGTAGACGAAGGTGCCCGCTGAGGGCCCTTCCTCGATGACGAGGCGGTGTCTTGCGACCTCCTCGCCCTTCCGGGCGTCGCGCCCCCGCTTGAAATCTCCGCCGGGCGTCACGGAGGACGGGGCGGGAATGGCGGCGGCGGTGACGTTCAGGATCTTTGCATTTGTGTCCATGGCTCCTCACGCCGGAACAGCCGGCGTCTCCGGGAAGACGGTCGGGCGGGGCAAGATGCCCCGCCCTTCCATCCAGGCTTATCGGAACAGGCCGAGCAGGATCGAGCTGGACTGGTTGGCGATCGACAGAGCCTGCACACCCAGCTGTTGCTTGGTTTGCAGTGACTGCAGTCGTGCGCTTTCCTTGGCCAGATCGGCGTCAACCAGGTTGCCAATGCCGGACTCGATGGCATCAGACAGCTTGCCGACGAAGGTCCGGTTGGTGTCGAGCGCCTTGGCTCCGGTACCCAGGCGAGCCAGGGAGGCCGAAACGTTCTCGATCGAGCTGTTGACCAGACCCAGGGCCGTGGTCGCGGCACTGGCGGTGCCAATGCTCGAGGTCGTGGTGACGTCGACGTTGTCTCCACCCAGGCTCAGGTCTTCGCCCTGGACCGTGATGGTGTCGCCGGCGCTGTTGGCCAGGGCCTGGAAGCCTGCGGAACCCAGCGAATCGTCCAGCAGGTTGATGCCGTTGAACGAGGCGTTGTCGACCACCGTGGTGATCTGGTTGCGAATCGCCTTGAAGTCTTCGTTCAGGGCGCTGCGGGCGGCCGTGGTCAGAGACGTATCGGTCGCGGAGAGGGCCTTTTCCTTCAGCTGGATCAGCAGGTCGGAAACGGATTCACCGGCGGCCAGGCCGACGTCGATGGCGGACGAGCCGCGATCGAGGCTGTCCTTGACGGCGTTCAGGGCGCCGATTTCAGCGCGCTGGCCTTGGGCGATCGCCCAGATGGCACCGTTGTCCTTGGCGGTGTTGACCTTCTTGCCCGTATTGATCCGGCCCTGGGTGGTGTCCAGTTCCTGATTGGTCTTCTGAAGGTTTTGCAGGGCGATGAGGGCGCCCGAGTTCGTGTTCACGCTGTTCAGCGCCATGACGAAAGTCCTTGTTTCAAGGTGTCCGACCGTCATTTTGACCGTCGGGAGCATTTTGCTCGGAGACCTCCAGAGCAATCGCCGGGCCACGCGGCGCCTTTTTGCGAACCAGCCAAGCCGCTGAAAGAACTACGGTACCTTTCCTTAACCACGCCCGGCACCCGGCAGTTTCTGCCGCATCTCCGGTTTTCCGGCAGAATGTGCCGGGTGCCCGGCACATTCTGCCGGGGGAAATGTCACGGTGACTCAAAAACAGGGTGACTCAGGGTGACATTTCAGGGCGGCGGCCGGGTCCGGGAAGCTGCCCCGCCTCGGGCGGCATCGACGGCCGCACGCTCCGCCATCAGCGTATCGACCGCCAGCCGGCGTGCGGTCTCGCATTCGGCGATCTGGCGACCGCGGATCATGTAGCCGGTCTCCAGATCTCCGACGGTCGGGGCCGGCGGCAGGCGATGGAGGTCACAGGGTCGGGTCGCCATCGCCGGCAGGCTCAGGCGCGGGGGTACAACCCCCGAGAGCGGGGGCGAGCCGGCACAGCTCGCCATCATGCTCGCGCAGGCGAGCAGCGCGATCGTCGGGTATCGGAAGGGAGGCGTCATCAGCGGTTCTCGCACTCTGGAGGGATCGGGAGGTGACGCGGTCCAGCGACCGCAGCCTGTCGTGGGCAGCCTCAAGCCGAAGGATCTGACCGGCCTGGCCCCGGGCCTCGGCGGCCCGGGCAGAAGCCTCGGTCCGGACCGCGACCGCTGCGCGCTCTGCGGCCTCCAGCCGCCGTCGGGATAGGTCGAAGGGATCCCAGCGGAAGCCGGCCGCGCCGAGCCCGAGCGCCAGCACACCGATCAGCACGATGCCCCCGACCATCCATCCCGCCGGCGTGAGTCTCCTCAGGATCGGCAACAGGGCCGTCAGCCGCCTCATGGGAACACCTTGCGGCTCAGCTCAAAATGCGGCCCGTCACGCAACCTCGCCCAGTCACCACCCCAGACTATCGCCACGCCCTGACGGGCGGCCACCCCCTTGATGGCGGCCGCGATGCGCGGATACAGGGGCCAGTCCCAGCGGACCGTGCCGTCGACCAGGGCCGCCACATCGACCGCATGTCCGGTCAGGTGCCGGGAGTTCAGGGTGCGGCTGGCCCCGGCCCGCACCAGCGCCGCCTGGCGCCCGGGGGTCCGCACCCCCTCGGTCACGATGAAATCCACCGGCGTCTCGCGGATGGCCACCTCGATCACGCCGACAAGGGCAGGATGCACCCCCTTCAGCCGCGCGCGCGATCGGTCGGAGAGAGAAAAGCTCACCGCCCCCCTCCTGCAGCGACCCGAAACCGCAGACTGGCCAGCAGGGCGATCAACTGCTGGGCCGTTGGCGCGACGAGGTAGAGTACAAGGGTCAGGGCCAGCAGCCCCATCAGGCCCGATGCGATCCGGGCCATGGCCTCGGCCGGAGCCCGGTCGATCACCGAGGCCAGCATGCGCCACAGCGCGAGACTGACCACAAACACATAGAGACGTCGCCACAGCCAGCGCCCCTCGGCCAGAGGGATCGATGCCCGCGCTTCTGCGTCAGTCATCACAGGCCTCCCCGTCGCGTTCATGTCCGGTGCGCCAGCCGTCAGGGCCGGTGACGAGGCGAGATTCATCGCGCGAGAGGCGACGCGGCACCTCCAGCATTTCACGGTCAAGCAACCGGTGCTCACCGTCGTGCGGCCACCAGGGCGGGGCGTTCCTCATCGCTCAGCCCCGCGCCAGGATGAGGACCACACCGCCGGCCCCGGCCCCGCCGGAGCCACCCGAGGTCAGGCCGGCCCCGCCGCCGCCGCCGCCGCCGCCGTGGATCCCCCCGGCTCCGCCATTGTGTCCCGCCCCTGCGGCCGAGGCACCGCCACCGCCGCCACCGCCACCGCAAGCCGAGACGGCCGAGGGCGGCATCGTGCCGGCAGATCCGGCCACCCCGGCCCCGCCCGTACCGCCGGATGCGGGGCTGGTCAGGATTCCGCCTGTACCGCCGGTCCCGCCCGTGCGGGCCGTACCGGCGGCATCGAGCCCGCCCCCTCCCCCGCCTCCACCCGGGGCTGCCGGACCGGTCAGGGAGGCACCGGACGCCGCCGTCTGGGTCGTCGAACTGGCCCCGCCCGCATTGCCGCCGTTCAGGCCCGCGCCCGCCGCACCCGCCGCAGATCCCGTCCCGGCCCCGCCACCGCGGGCGGTCAACAGGGTGATCCCGCCGGCCGTCACCACTGTGGCTCCGCCCGCCGCGCCGGGTGCGCCGCCGGCCCCGATGGTCAGGACCAGAGGCCCGGTCAGGTCTTCAAGCCGCCAGGTGGCCATGGACAGGCCACCGCCTCCGCCGCCACCCCCGCCGGCCCGCGTCCCGCTCGCACCGGCGTTCCCCGTACCCCCGCCTCCGCCACCACCCACGGCCACCACGGTGATCAGGCGCGCCCAGTCGGGCGGCACAAAGTTGCCGCTGCTGACGATTCGCGCGGTCTCGGCCCGCGTCGCGCCCCTCGAGAACCAGACCCGGCCGAGGGCCGCGTCGATGCGGAGGGCCTCGTGCCAGGCGGCACCGTCATCACTGACCTTCAGCGCCAGATCGTCATCACCGATCAGCCCCAGTTCCGCCCGGCCGCCGTAGCCGCTCTGGAACAGCAGCGAAAGCACGTCGCCGGGCCCGTCCTTGTTGAAGGTGAACCGCAGATCGCCGTCGCCGCCCTCGGCCTCGGGGACGGCGGTCCAGAGCGCCTTGTTGATCCGGGCGGCAAAAGGATTGGTCGCATCCGCCGTTGTGTTCAGGCCCAGCCGGGTCAGGTTCTGGATCTCGGGCGGACTGACCCGCATCCATCCTTCAGCCAGACGGACAACGAGGTCGCGGGTGTCGAGCACAAAGGCCAGACTACCGGCCGGCGCTGGAACCCGGGTCCAGCCCCCGAGCTCTGCCCGTACCAGGTCCCCGGCCGACCATGTCGACCAGGCCGTGCCAGTCGCGCCCGGGGGGAGGATAAAGAGCTCGCCGTCCGCCGGGGTTGAAGGCTGAACCCCGATCGTGCGGCTGACCACGGCCAGCTGGGCAAGGGCGTCCAGCCGCGTCAAGGCCTCGTTGACAGTGACATGTTTCTGAAGTTGGCCGGCCGCCAGATAGGGCAGGTCCAGCCGGGCGCTGTTCTGGGCAGACATTCTGATCTCCGCTGTGATGCAGGATCAGTGTGAGGGCACCCGGAGCGACGCACGTTGCAGCGGTCTTGATTCAACGCTGCCTTTGATTTCACGTCGTTTTTCGGCGCGTTCGTTGATAACATCGCCGAAAAAAGTGAAGGCGGGGAGACCCGTGGAAGGGCTGGGAGGGCCTCCCCGCTGACCGGACCGTGGCGGTCAGGACCCGCAGCGCCGTCCGGGACGGCACCACACCGGTCCGATCGAAACGAGCTACGACCGCGCCCGGCCGGCGGATGCAATCACAGGGCCTGCAGCTCGCCGGAGGCGACGACCGGGCCGTCCGGCCGGTCGGCGGCCGGAGTATGGCCCGGGGCTTCCATGGAGATGGCCACGGCCCGGGCCTGATCGGCGGTGGCAGCGAGGACAGAGTCCAGCGTGTGGCGTGAACTGGCCGAACCATCGATGGCCCCGACCAGCTGCACACCCGCGCCATCGGGACGCACCAGCCACAGGTGCGGCACACCGGCATCGGGATCCATCGGTGCCGTGGGCGCGAGGAACAGGTTTCCGGTCACCGTGTCATAGACCAGCGTCACCGCGGGTGTTCCGCTTTCGAGAGACAGGGTGGCGATCCGGGTCACGCCCCCGACGGGCGCGGGCTGGACCACCGGAACCGGTGCCGGTCGCGTCGCCAGAACCGCGACGGCGACGAGACTGGCGGCCAGCAGGCCGGTGGAGCCCAGGGCCCAGGCCCGCCAGAAGCCGGCACGACCATTGTCATTCGCGGCAGGCCCGGCTGCAGCCCCTATTCGGGCTTCGACGCCCGGCCAGACATCGGTTGACGGCTGGACCGCCGGGATCTCCTCGGCGAGCGCGGCCAGCCGGTCGTTCCAGATCTGGACTTCTGCGGCAAAGGCCGGATCGGAGGCCTCGCGGGCCCGGGCCCGGGCCTCCTCTGCCGGAGACAGGACGCGCAGCGCCAGTTCGCCAGCGACCGCAGTCGCATCGTCGGGGCCGGCGTCATCGGGAGGATGGTCAGTCATGTTTCGAGGCAGCTCCTCAGCCGCAACAGCCCCCGCCGGATCCAGCTCTTCATGGTACCGAGCGGCACATTCTCGCGGCTGGCCAGGGCGTCATACGTGACGCCTTCCAGAAAGGCAGTACGGATGGCGCTGCGGACCCGGTCCTCCAGCGTGTCCAGACAAACGTTCAGCCGACCGACGTCATCGGTCGTTTCGATGACGTCCGAGGCGAGGGGCGCGCTGTCGGCGAGGTCGTGGGCATCCTCCACCGGTGCACTGCGCCGCATCGGGGCGGCAGAACGCAGACGGTCGATCGACCGGTTGCGCGCAATGGTCACCAGCCAGGTGATCGGACTGGCGCGCGCGGGATCGAAGGTCGAGGCCTTCCTCCAGACGGTCAGATAGGTGTCCTGCAAAACGTCCTCGGCCAACTGGCGGTCGGACAAGATACGCAGGCAAACGCCCATCAGCTTCGCCGAGGTCGCTTCATAGACGATGCGGAAGGCGCTGCGGTCGCCTTCCCCCGCCCGGCCCAGCGCAAGCGCCAGTTCCTCTCGCGTCAGCATGGCGGTCATCAAGGGTTCCGGCGCGATCAAACTGTAGGGACTAAGGGCGGGCACCGGGCGGTTCGTCAAGCGCTGCTGTCGTCAATCGTGCAGGTAGACGAGCCGCCGCTTCTGCGGATCCGCGCGCATTGCGGCCAGATGTCGCTCATGCTCGCCCGACGCCCGCGCTTCTGCGGATCCGGCTTCCACCCAATGGGTCGTCTCGATGTCCTTCTGCAGCGCATTGGCCGCCATCAGGTGGCCGCGGAAGAAGAAGTCGATCAGGTCCGGCCCGAACGGAATGGCCTCACCGACCACGGTGGTCGCGCTGTCGAAGCCCAGGTAGCCGATCATGCGAAACATCGTGCCAGGCGAGGCCCGCGCCCGCGACGCCTGCAGCAGCAGCCAGCCGGCGGTACCGACGCTGTAGACCGTGCCGACCACAGGGATCCAGGTCAGAAGACCGTCCAGACCCACGCCGAACGGCCCGAACCCCACCGCCCGGTCCGAGAGCTTCTTGATGCCCTCGACATTGGACCAGATTTTCTCGATATCCCCGATCGACCGCTTCGCCATTTCGCTCTCCCCCGCGACTGGTCAACGCCCCACAACGACGCGTGTTCACCTGCAATGCAAGAGCCTGTGGAAGACCACGCGCCGTCACCTGTACGAATGCTGCTGACCGCGGTTCCGGGGCTGCTGTTGATCCCCCCCCTCGTCGTGGCCGGAGCGGCGTTGAGCGGGATCGGCCATCGCTGGGTCGATCTGGTCGCCCAATTCGCCGGCCCGGCGCTGATTGTGGCCGTGGCGGTCGTGGCTGCCGCGGCGGCCCTCCGGTCGCGCGCCCTGTTGACCGCCGCAGTCGGCGTGTCGGTCCTTGTGCTGGTCGCCGGGTCTGCCCAGTGGGCCCCGCCGCGCGGCGAGGGCGCTGCGGACAGTCCCGCAGTGACCCTGTATTCGGCCAATCTGCATCGGGACAATGCCGATGTGGAGGCCATAACGGCTTCGGTGCAGGCCTCGGACGCCGACCTGGTGGTGCTGATCGAGGTCGGCCCTGTTCCCGCCGCAGCCCTCGACCGCATACTCGCCGGCTACCCGCACCGGGTTGTGACACCGCCGCTCCGCCCGGGCGGCACGACCGTACGGTCCGTCATCGCGGGGCGTAGACCGGTCGAGAACCTGCGGCTCCGGATTTCCGGCCTGTCGGTCGTCGGGGCCCGCGCCGACACCGCGCTGGGAACCGTGACGGTGGCGGGCGTGCACATGACCCGGCCCTGGCCGTGGCAGATCCAGTGGGAACAGATCCGCCAAGCCGAAGGTCTGCTCGACTGGGCCGCAGCGACTCCAGGCCCACTGCTGGCGGCCGGGGATTTCAACAGCGTGTCCAGCGCCCGGATCGGGCGGCAACTGCGTGCAGACGGTCGACTGATCCCGGCCCCGGGCTGGCCCGGAACCTGGCCCTCGGCCCTGCCTCCGTTCGCCGGAATCACGATCGACCAGGTCTATCGCTCGCCTGAACTGGCCCTGGTCGAGCGACGGCTGGGCCCTGACACAGGCTCGGACCACCGGCCGGTCATCACCCGGTTCGTGCGGGCGACCCCTCCACCAGCGCCCTGAGCCGGTCCGTGTGACCCTCGGCGGGGAAGTCGTCTGCGATCCATCCGGCCTCGAAGGCCTTCAACAGCCGGCCGGTGTCCGGTCCCGGCGCAATGCCCAGGCGCGCCAGATCGCGGCCTCCGACCGGCAGACGCGGTACCGGCCAGCTATCGGTCAGCGCAAGGGAGGCGTCCGCCCGGGCACCGGGTTCCAGCGCCAGGCCGCGTATCAGCCGGTCGCGCACCGCCTGTCGCCCAGCGCCATAGAGCAGGGCCCGCAATGCGCGGGCGTCCGTGGCCGGGTCCAGAGGCCCGGCGGCCGCGGCGGCCAGACGGGTCCCGACCGCGCGCGGCAGGCGCAGGGCCCGGGCAGTCGCGGCCCCCGCTCCCGGATCGTCGGGCAGCAGGGCCGACAGCCGCAGCACCGGATCGTCGGACAGGTCCACCAGCGTCTCGAAGGCGGCTGGATCGACGACACCCGGGACGACCCGCGCCAGCACACCCGCCTCCCCCATGGCGCGTACGGCGGGACGAGGATCGGGGGCGGCCAGCAGCTTCATCAGCTCCTTCGACACCCGTTCGGCCGACAGTCGCGACAGGCCGTCGGCGTGGGCGGCGCAGGCGGCGAGGCCGTCAGCGTCGGGCGCGCTGCGACCGTACCACGCGAAGAAGCGGAAGAAGCGCAGGATGCGGAGGTAGTCCTCCTCGATCCGTGTCGCGGCGTCGCCGACGAACACCACCCGGCCGGTCAGGGCGTCGGCGCCCCCCTCCCCCGTCGGGTCAAAGATCGCGCCCGTCCGGTCGGCGTAGAGGGCATTGAGCCGAAAGTCGCGGCGGCCGGCATCCTCGGCCCAGTCGTCGGTGAAGGCGACCACGGCGCGGCGACCATCGGTCTCCACATCCCGGCGCAGGGTGGTGATCTCATGTGGCTTGTGCCTCGACACCGCCGTCACGGTGCCATGGGCCAGACCGGTCGGCACGACCTTGATCCCGGCTGCCTGCAGCGCCGCCATAGACTGCTCGGGCCGCAGCCGCGTGGCGATGTCGATATCGTCCACCGGCCGACCAACGAGGGCATTGCGGATACAGCCCCCTACGAACCGGGCACAGTCGCGGCCACCCGCCGCCTCCAGCGCGTCGAACACCGCGACCGTGGCGGGGTCGGTCAGCCAGGCCTGCCCTTCCAGCCGGGCGCTCATGCCGCGTCCCCGCCAGCCGCGAAGGTCAGATCGACGTCCTCGTCATACAGGCGCGTCCTCAGTCCCCGGATAATCCCGGCGGTCACCCCCCAGATGTAGCGCTGTTCCCAGGTCATGGCCCAGAACCAGCGCCGGACACCCTCGGGCACCTCCATGTGATCGCGGCGGTGATTGGCCGGGTCCATCAGGAAGTCCCACGGGGTCTGGAAGATCTCGGCCACCTCGTGCGGCGACGGGGTCAGGGGCGGCAGCCGCTCGATCCACCCGATCACGGGCGTGACCAGATAGCCGGTGCCGGTCTCATAGGCGTCGGACAGGCCCAGCACGCTGACCGCTGCGGGATCCAGATCCACCTCCTCGCGCGCCTCGCGCAGCGCAGCCTCGACCGCCGTCTCGCCGGGGTCCAGTCGCCCGCCGGGAAAGGCGATCTGGCCCGTGTGGCTGACCAGACTGTCCGCGCGCCGCGTCAGCAGGACCGAGGCTCCCTGCGCCTCCCCCACCACGGCAATCAGCACGGCGGCGGGCTTCAGCGGACGGTCGGCCACACGCAGCGCGCCGGGGTTCAGGTCGAAATCGGACCGGGCCGCGCGATCCTCGGCGCGCCAGCCGTCGACCGGCACCAGCCGCTCCGAGATCCGTTGCCTCAGCGCCGCCGGACTCATTCGACGCCGGCCCCCGGCGGCCCCAGCGGGAACCAGACCCCGCCCGAGCACACCGCCAGTTGCCCGTCCCGCACCCCGGCCCGCTCGACCAGATCATAGAAGACGGATCGGACGATGCGGGCCTCCAGCCCGGCCCGGACATGCACGCGCGGGGCCGGCTCGCCGGTGACGGGGTCTGTCTCGACGGTCAGGGGATGATCAGGACCGGCCCGGGTCTCGTCGCCGACATCCGTGGTGAAGGTCAGGCCGTCGCCGTCCGCCCGCATCGCCACCGCCCGGAACGGCAGATCCTCCACCGTGATCCTCAGCTTCTCGCCCGGGGTGACCAGGTGATAGCCGTCCGGGTCCAGCCGCAGCACGGTCGAGAACAGCCGCACCAGTTCAACCCGGCCAATGGGCGAGCCTTCATGCATCCACACCCCGTCCGCCCGGATGATGATGTCGATGTCGCCGCAATGATCCGGATGCCACAGATGTACGGGCGGCAAGCCCCGCCCGGGAGCCTGTCTCGCCGCCTCGGCGACGGCAGCAAGGCCGGTGGAGGGATCGGGAGGGGTCATTCCGGGGCCTGTCTGGTCATGGCGTCCCGGCCCTTTCGGTCATCAGCCACACGCCCGCTCTGAAGCCCGGGGTGAGGCGGCTGCGAGCAGGACGTGAAACAGGACGGGCGGGCAGGAACACCGGGTCAGGTTACAACCCGTCCGGCACCCGGGTCCATGGCCTGGACGGGACCGGCTGCCGCTCGCTGTGCCGAAAACCGCTAGCCGTCGAAGGGCGCACGCCCGATCAGCGTACGAAACCCGAGACGCACCAGCAGACCGGCCCGGGTATCCGGTGCATTTGCGTGCTCGCGCCCCATCGCCTCGATCATACGGGTCTTCAGGCCCGACCGTGGATACCGGACCAGCACCCGCGCCCGGTCTTCCCGGTGCAGGCCGGAAAGACCCGCTCCGGCCACATCGAGGGCCGCCGCTGCGTTCAGCAGATGGGCCTCGGCCCCCGCCTCGGGCGGCACATGCGGATTGAGATGCAAGGCAATGGCGTCGCAGACCCGGTCGATCAACTGAGGGGGTGCCGTCCGCGCGGCGAGGAAACCCCGTGCACCCTCGGCTCCAGCGCAGGCGAAACAGGTGCAGGCAAACCGTTCCCGGCGCCCGGTGCGGCCCAGTTCGATGTCGTGCAGCAGGGACGCCACGGCCAGGGCTTCGCCATCAAAGCCAAGGTTGTCGCGGGCCCCCAGAAGCGTGCCCCACGCAAAGCAGCGCAGCGAGTGGTTGACGATCGCAGGGGCGCACTCGGCGACACAATGCTCCAGCGCTGCGCGCGTCAGGGCGCTGTCCGGCAGGGCGATGTCGATGTCGGCAAGACGGGCCACCGCACCCTCTCGCCGGGACAGCCGGGCACTCACGCGTCGGCCCAGGAGCCCGAGGAACAGCACGGCCTGCTCGCTTGCGGTCAGACGCCCGCCCCGCTGTCTGCCCCAGGCCTCCGATCCGATCCGGCTCACAGGCGCAGCACCCGGACTGCGCCCAGCGTCACACCCGCCAGCGCGGCCGTTGCAGCCAGTCCCGCCAGCCAGGCGATGGTCCGCAGCGGTTGAAGGGCCGCAATCTGGGCTCCGGCCTGAACCGAGCGCGCCAGCAGGAAGGCTGCGCCCGCCCAGGCAATCGGGCCCCAGGACACGCCCACCAGAACGGCGGCGGCGGCAATCGCGAGGAAAATCGGGCCGTTCTCGGTCTCGTTGCGCCAGGCGTCGCCGGCCCGCGCGGCCACAGCCGGTTCAGGCCGCGGGTCGCGCCCCATCATCGCTGCATCCTCTGTCCGTGCGAAGGCGCGCCCGCGCACCCGGGCCCGGACCTGCACACCCGAGACGATCAGACCTTTCAGCCAGAGCGCCATGGCGAGCGCGGCGAACACCGCCGCAGCCCGCCCCTCGATTACAATGTCACTGTCCATGGTCCCCAGACTGCCACGGCGCAGACCTCGGAATGGTGGCGGTCCTGAAATTTCATAGGCTATTCTCGCCAATATGCCCCAGACCCGGATCGAGATCCTGCTCTACGCGGACTGCCTCGGCAGCGAGGCCTTCGCCGTGTTCGATACCCTGATGCTGGCCAGACAGTTGGGCCTCTGTCCCGGGCTCGAAGCCAGATTGGTCTCGGTGGGAGCCCGTCCGGTGTCCGTCGGTGGCACGCTGATCACGCCGGCGCGGGCAAGCCAGCGACCGGACATGCTGATTGTGCCCGGCATGACGGCGCAGGACTCAGCCGGTCTGATTGCCCGCTGCGGGGGGCTCGACGCCGAACAGGTCCACATTGCCCGCGTCCACCGGCTGGGCGGGCGGATCGGTGCCATCTGCGTCGGGGTGTTTCTGGCCGCCGCCGCCGGGGTTCTGAACGGCCGACGGGTGACCACCGCCTGGCCGGTCGCCGAAGCGCTCCAGCACTGGCAGCCCGGCCTTGAGGTGGCACGGGCCCATATGGTTCTCGCCGACGGGCCGGTGATCACCACCGGGGCCATGAGCGCCGCCTATGATCTGGCGCTGGCGCTCGTGGAGGAGGCGAGCGGCCCGGGTGCGGCCTTGCGGTTGCGCAAGCTGCTGGCTCTGGATGGGGATCGGACCAGCCAGCTGCGCTTCGAGACTGCCTTGATCGGCGCGGGCCAGAACGATGTGCTGGTCCAGCGCGCCAAACGCGTGATGCTGGAGACCCTGGCCGAGGGTCTGGACCTGCCGACGCTTGCCGAGCGTTGCGGGACTTCCGAGCGCACCCTGTTGCGACGCTTCAAGGCCGTCACCGGCGAGACCCTGCTGGCCTACCGCCATCGCCTCGTCGTTGATGCCGTCAAGGCCTTGCTGGAACAGACGGTGCTTCCATTCCCGCACATTCCGGCCCGCGTCGGCTATGCGGACGAGGTATCCCTGCGCCGGCTGTTCCGCAACGCCACGGCCATGACCTTCCGGGACTATCGCCGCCGCTTCGGGGTGCTGCCCGCCCATCGCAACGGATAGAGGCCCCGTCCCCGGCGGTTCAGGCCGGACGGACCTCCCCCGTCGGGGTCATGCGGGTGATGTTCAGCCACAGGATCCGGCGCGGATCGGCCGGACCGGGCAGATGGACATCGGTGGCGCGCTCAAAGCCGAAGCGCGAGAAGTAGCCGAGGTCCCCCACCAGCAGGATGCCGCTGACGCTGCGGTGCTGCGCCTCGCCGATGCAGGCGCTGACCAGATCGGCCCCCAGACCGCCCCGGCGCGCGTCCTCGGCGACGGCGATGGGCCCCAGGAACAGGGCCTCGACGCCGTCGATGGTGATCGACCACAGCCGCACCGAGCCGACCAGCCGGCCGTCCTCGCGCGCGACGAAGGCGGCACTCAGAGTCGCGGCCTCGCGCAGCCGCTCGGCGGTCTTGGCGAACCGCCCCGGCCCGAAGGCGGCCAGCACCAGCGCCTCGACCTCGGCACGGTCGGCAGCGGTCTCAGGCAGGATGCGGAGCGTGGGGGTCAGGGCGGGGGCGGCGGACATGGCGCGCGCACCTAGGGGCATTGAGCGGCGGGATCAAGGCGAACCTTGCTTTCGTCATTGCCCGGCTTGACCGGGCAACCCGGCGGCGCGCGAGAGCGCGAACCTGTCTCATACGGGTTCGCTGGCCCCGTCGCCTGCGCTGCGCCCGGAATGACGAAAGGGAGAACCTACCCCTTCGAGAAATCCGGAGCGCGTTTCTGGCTGAAGGCCATGAAGGCCTCCATGGCCTCGGGGCTGGACATCTGGGAGCCGAAAGCCTCGCCCTCACGCTGCATCAGGGCCCACAGGGTCTCGGCATCCCGCATCAGCCGCTTGGTCTTCTTCAGCGAGTTCGGCGCCCGCGCCGCCAGTTTCGCCGCGAGTCCGTCGGCCACGGCGTCCACCTCGGCGGACGGCACGGCCCGGTTCGCCAGCCCCCAGGCCAGGGCGGTCCGGCCGTCGATCGGCTCGCCCAGGGCAAAGATCTCGAACGCCCGCTGGTGACCCAGCACCTGCGGCAGCAACAGCGAGGACGCGGCCTCGGGGGCGAGGGCCAGGTTGATAAACGGGGCCGACAGCAATGCATCCTCGGCCACCACCACCATGTCGCAATGCAAAAGCAGGGTCAGGCCGATCCCCACCGCCCGCCCGCGCACCGCAGCGACCGCCGGCTTGTCCAGCTCGGCCAGGGCCTGCAGGAAGTGGAACACCGGGGCCTCGACCAGCGCGCCTCCGTTGCCTTGCGAGCCCTGGGCGATGAAGTCGGCGATGTCATTGCCGGCCGAGAAGCTGTCGCCCTCGGCCTTGAACATCAGCACCCGGACCGCATCGTCCGTCTTCGCCCGGCGCGTGGCCTCGGCCAGAACGCCGTACATGGCCTGGGTGATGGCGT
>JAIEQA010000096.1 GCA_019748095.1 Caulobacteraceae bacterium
GTCTGCATGAACCTCGAACACGCCGCCAATGCGATGGGCTTCTCGTCCAGCTGGATCACCGACTGGTACAGCTACGATCCCGACGCCCTGACCCTGTTCGGGGTCCGCGAGACTGAGAAGGTCGCCGGCTTCATCCACATCGGCACCGCCACCGAACCCGCGCTGGAACGGGTCAGGCCGGATGTCGCGGCCCTCACCACAACCTTGCCCTGACCATGACAACACAGGGGCGTGACGGCCTTGACGGTTCCGCCTCCGTCTATGCAAACTCTGAGTGTGGCAGACGGCTTGTCTGTAGCCGGAGACGCATCATGAAACGAACGACTGCGATTCCAGTGCTGGCCCTCATGGCCCTGACGACGCTCCCGGCCTGCGCCCCGACGACCCGGACGCTGGAGGAGTTTCACGCCGGGCGCGGCAGCCAGATGATGGGCCAGGGTCCCCGGCCCGCCGACACCTGCGCCAGCGACCAAGCCACCCGCGAGCGCACACGCCCCGTCTATCGCGGCACGGTCTGCTAGAGGCCGCGAGGCGGAAGCCGGCACGCCCCGCGCTCAACCCGGCCCGGTCCCCTGCAACCGCGTCCCGTCAGACCGGCTTTCGCCATTCCATCATCATGAACCACGGTGCCCGGTCATAGTGGGCGGCGCGAACGGGATCGCCCTCCCCGTTCGCGCGCGGCTCTGCGAAATGGGTCAGGGTCAGCCCCTGTTCCAGCAACAGCGTCATGTAGGTCGACAAGGGCCGGTGCCAGTTCTGGATGCGGATCCCTTTCCAGGCGATCCAGCTCGCAGTCTCCTCCAGATAATCGTCCATCGCATGGGCCCGGCGACCGTCCGGCAGGGTGACCCACCCCAGGTCATGGGCATCCGCCGCCGAATTGTACCCCGCCAGATTGGCGATCAGCAGGGTCCCGCCCGGGGCCAGAACCCGCGCCATCTCCGCGATGGCCGTCGCCAGATCCGGGATATCAATCAATGATAGATAGCTGACCACAAGGTCAAACGCCCCATCGTCGAACCCGATGGCCTCAGCCGCCTCGACCCGGTAGTCGCCGTCCGGATCCAGCGCCCTCGCCCGGTTGATCAGGGCCCCTGCCGGATCGATCCCGACCGCCGCGATGCCCCGGGCCTTCAGCATCCGGCAGAACCGCCCCTCGCCGCAGCCGACGTCCAGCGCCCGCCGGAAGGGTCGCCGCGTCACCCGGGCCAGCATCGGTGCGTCCATGACCCACTGCCGCCCGAAATCCCCGGCCTCGCCCTGGGAGTCGATCCAGGCCTGGGCCGAGTCTTCCCATCCATTGCTCATCGCGGTTCCTCCTCCGGCCGGTGCACCAGCGACACCATCACCACCGAGATGATCATCAGCAGGAACCAGCTGCCCAGCTTGGCCAGCGACACCATCTCCCACCCCGCCTCCTGTCCCGGATAGACCCAGGCCCGCCCCAGCGTCCCCAGATTCTCGGCGAACCAGATGAACAGCGCGACAAGGAAATAGCCGAGCAGCAGCGGCATCCTCAGCCGCGTCCGGTTGGCCGTAAACCAGAACCATCCCTGCCCGAACAGCAGGGCCGTCGCCACGAACAGGGCCAGGCGGATGTCCGGCAGCCAGTGATGGGCGAAGAAATTCACATAGATCGCGGCCGCCAGGATCCAGGTCGTCCAGACCGGCGGATAGCCCCGGACCCGGATGTGAAAGATCCGCTGCACCCGCGCGATGTAGGACCCCACCGCCGCATACATGAAGCCCGAGAACAGCGGCACCGCCCCGATCCGCAGCACACTGTCCTCCGGATAGATCCACGACCCGTGCGCCGTCTTGAACAGCTCCATGATCGTGCCGGCGATATGGAACAGCAGGATCACCCGCGCCTCGGCCCAGCTCTCCAGCTTCAGGGCCAGCATCACGATCTGGATCAGCACCGCCCCGACCACAAGAAAGTCGTAGCGCGACACGGGGCTGTCCTCCGGCCACAGCAGGAAGGTCAGCAGGATCAGGCCCAGCATCGCCCCGCCGAACAGACAGGCGTACGCCTGCTTGATCCCGAACATCAGGAAGGCGAAGGCGAACCGGGTCGAAGGGCGACGGTCGGCGAAGACCTGCAGGCCGTCGAGCAAGGCCCGGCCGCGCGTTTCCCACGGCAGGCGCCCGTTGCGGATCGGGTCGTCCATCATCCCTTTCCGCCCAGCGCCGCGATCACGGTCTCGATCGGCAGGAACAGGATCCGGTTGTCTGCCGGATACTCCAGAAACTCGGCCTGTCTGAGATAGAAGGCGCGGGCCGCGTCGGTCTTCGCGTGCACCAGAACCGCACCGATCCCGATGCTGCGCGAGGCCCCGGCGATCCGGATCAGGGCATCGGCCAGCAGGTCAGTGCCCAGTCCCCGACCGGCGTGCCGGTGATCAACCGCCAACCGGCCGATCACGGCGACGGGCACGGCATCCGGCGCATTGCGCCTCAGGCGACCGGGCGCGCTCATCCGCTCGACCGCCCCCGCCGACAGGCTGTAGTAGCCCACGACCGCGCCGTCCCGGCAGACCACATAGGTTCGCGAAAAGCGGCTTTCGTTCTTCAGCGCCCGGTGTCTCAGCCAGTCATCCAGCGCCGGCTCAGCCGACTGGAACGCCGCAACATCGTGATCCACCGTCAGCGGCCCGGGCGCGGACACCGGCCCGGGGCCGTGACCGCTCAGCGACGCCACGCCGGTGTCCGCCCCAGCAGGGTGCGCAATCTCGGCCCCGGCTCAGGCGGCGTCTCCAGTGCGGAAACGAAGGCGTCGAACCGGTCGGGCTCCAGATGAAACAGCCGCTGGTCCAGCAGGACATCCGTCGCCTGTTGCCGCGCCGCCTCGATCATGAACTCGGTGCGCGTCTTGCCGAGAACCGCCGCCGCGTCGTCGATCAGCTGACGGACCTGAGGCTCGATCCGCAGATTGATCGCTCCCTTCGCTGTGCTGGTGGCATCCGGCCCGGTGAAGCCGGTGGATGCCGTTTCGGAAACGCCTGCGCGATCAGCCATGGCTCAGAAAACCACGACGTATCCACATCGTCAATACGCGTCGAGCGGTTTGAGGTCCTGCCCCCACCCGCCTCAGGTCGGCACGCCCTGCTCCCGCGCCGACCCCGGCAGGCCCGCCATGGCGTCGGTGATCGCCACCGTCTCCACACTGACCGTCACCACCCGGGCCAGCAGGTCCACGACCGTCTCCTTGTAGTCGGCGAAGCGGTAGGTGTTGAACCTCTCGCGGATGGTCGGGTCCTTGGGCGTCTTCTCCTTGTGCTGGTCCAGCACCCAGTCGATGGCCGAGCGGTTGCCGAGGCGATAGCGCCAGGCCTCGGGCGGTATGCCCGACAGCTGGGTGTCGGCGTCCAGTACGACGATCCCGGCGTCCGGATCGGACTTCAGCTTGACCGCCGGCGTTGTCCCCTCGGCCCGTTTCGGATCGGGGGTATCGGTGCGAACCACCGGGGCCGGGGCGACGGTCTCATAGCCGATGTGCAGGTCCAGCAGGGCCTGACCCCAATCCCTCCATTTCCTGAAGTCGGGATACAGCGGGATGCGCGGAAACTCGCGCTTCAGGTTCAGGGCATAGGTCTCGCGGTACACCGGGTCGTGGAGCACGGCATAGACATAGGCGAAGATGTCGTCCTTCGAGATCGCGGCCGCCTTGCCGTAGCGGTCGGTGAAGGATTTCAACGCCCAGTCGGTGATGTTGTCGAGGCGCTCGCCTTCCTTGTTGAAGCGGAATCGGGAGACGCAGGTTGACGCAGCGGCCGCACCGACGAGATGCAGGTCGGGAACACCGTCTACCGACAAAGCCATCCAAGGCTTCTGTGCGAATGGGTCGGTGAACACAGCGGTCGGATTCGAACCCCGACCAAACATCGACGGCAGCTGATATCTCCGTCCGTTCAGGTGTTGGTCGAAGTAGAGCCAGCGTTTGGTGAATGGCCGGTATGCCGCTTGAACGATGGCACTTTCAGAGAACGATTTCGCGACTCCTGCTTCGCGATACTTCGTTAGATCGGCGTCCCATTTGATCGACGTCCGTCCCGGAAAATCTGCATCACGTCGGCTCGCTTCATACACGTCAATGAAGTGACTGACTTTGACGGCTAGGTCCGACCGCCTTTCATCGTACACCCAGTCGTCACGGTATGTGCCGATCCCGCGAGAGAAGAGGTGGAAGATTGCAGTTCCCTTGGCCGGGCCAATCCCCGCCTTGTCATCTTTGCTGATGATCGGCAGCAGCTTCTCCCAGTCGTTCTCGCTGCGGTCGAGCCAGTCATTTTTCTTGTCCGGCTGGATGGTCTCGACCGACAATTTGCTGATGCCCCCGATAGCCGAGATGGCCGACAGCTTGTCCTCCGCCGTCTCCATTTCCGGGCGGCGCGCATAGCGGATGACGGCCCCGCCCTTGTGGCCCTTCTTCTTGACCAGAAAGACCATCGCCACCCCGGTCTGGATGCCGAAGACATTGTGCTTGGTGCCCGACAGTTTCGGGTTGTCCCGCACATCGCCGCCCAGATCGAACACCCAGATCTCCGCGAACTCGCGCGCGATCACCTTGCGGAACCCGTCGTAGGCGGCCTTGGCGAAGGGCTTCCTGCCGATGATGAAGGCAATGACGCCCTCGTCCTTCACCCGGTCCGAGGCCCAGCGGACGAACCGGGTGTACATGTCATAGACGCTGTTCTGGTTCTGGGCCGTGCCTTCCTTGATGTAGGTGGTCTTGATCCGCTCATCGACCCGGGCATAGGGGCGGTTGGCGTTGTTCTGGTTGTAGTTTTCCTGCCAGGCATTGTAGGGCGGATTGCCGATCACGACGCTGATCTTGCGGCTGTTCTGGCGCTTCACCCGCTCGGAGTTTTCATCCGAGATATTGGCGAACAGGTCGTGCTGGTGGCCGGAATAGATGCCCAGCGCCGCGACATTATCCAGAGTGTCGACGAAACACAGGCCGGGGAATTCCTCATAGCTGCCGACGATGGCGGCATAGGTCGCCTCGATGTTCAGGTTGGCGACGTAATAGGGCAGGATCGCCACTTCATTGGCGTACAGCTCGGTCAGGTATTTCCACGCCAGCTTTTCCGGCCGCCCCCGGAAATGTTCCATCAGCTCGACGATGAAGGTGCCCGTGCCGGTGGCGGGGTCCAGGATGGTGACGTCGCGGTCGATCAGCGACTTTTTGAAGTGCTTCTCGCAGAGCCAGTCGGTCGACTCGATCATGAAGCGCACGATCTCGTTGGGCGTATAGACCACGCCCAGCTTGTCGGCCGCCTTGGGGTTATAGACCTTGTAGAAATTCTCGTAGATCGCCTTGAGGAACCCCTGCTTCTCCGAGTGGGATGAGATCAGGGCGGCGGTCGAGCGGATGGCGGCGTAATAGGGCTCCAGCGCCGCCAGCGTTTTGCGTTTGACGTCGCCCTTCCAGAAGCTGGAGTCGAGCCCGTGCAGGGCCTTGGCGACATTGTTCTCGCGGTGGAAGTCGTCGTTGCCGAAGACCCGGGCGAAGATATCCTCGGTCAGGATGTGCTGGATCAGCATCTCGCGCACATCGTCGGCAGTGACCGACGGATTGATGCTGGATTTGGCCTGTTTCAGGAAATCGGCGGCATCCTTCTGGAACGCCGGGTTGCTTGCCTGGGCTTGGTCGATGCGGTCGCGCAGGGCGACCAGAACGGCCGGCAGGTCGGTCTTGAACTGGACGATGGCCTTCCTGAACTCGGCGATCTCGGGCCGCTGCCAGCCGAAGAACAGCTCCAGCAGGTTCTGGAGCCCTGCGCCGTCGTCGGTCTTGCATCGGATCACCTCGACCCCGTTCTGGATCAGGACGGCCCGGGTCGAGTCCTCGAAGATGATGTTGGTGTTGGGGTAGCCGCGCCGGAATTTCTTGGCGATCTCGTCGTCCAGATCATCGTCCGCGTCCTTGGCCTCCCAGTAGCCGAAGGGGACGCGCAGATCGTGCATCAGGGCCCCGTCCACATAGTTGCGGACCTTGGCCGTGGTGACGAACTCGTGCTCGGGGATGAAGACGAGGTTCTGGGACTTGCCCCACTTCTTCAGCAGGTCCTTGAACGCTTCACGGACGACGGATTCCCGCTGGGCTCCGGACACGCGCTTCAGCGTGGCGAGCTCGTTCAGATACTCGTTGATCAGAAGCTGGCTCATGCGTCCCCCGACACCCTCATCGCGCGAACCGCGTCAGGGCGCAAACGGGGATACGCTCCTCACCCCCGCCCGCGATACGTCGGCACGCCCTGATCCGGCAAGCCGGCGACGGCCCCGGGCCCCCGGGGGAAGGCGGCCTGACGTCCCCGAAACCTCTTCGCCCACAGGCCTTCCCTTTCGTCATTCCGGGCGAAGCGCAGCGTAGACCCGGAACCCGGCGGCGCGCGAGAGCGCGACCCTGTCGCGGACTCGCGCCTTCAGCATCTTGCGGCGGACCCATTTCGCCTTCGGCGCCGCCGGGTTGCGGGTCTGCGGGCCAGGTGGCCCTTCGCCCGGAATGACGAAAGCGAAGCCAGGTTCCTGCTCCACCTGAGGGGGCAAGCCGCCCCCTACCCCCGCCCGCGATACGTCGGCACGCCCTGGTCCGGCAGCCACAACCCCTCCGGCGCCACACCCGTCTGCCAGAACACATCGATCGGAATCCCCCCGCGCGGGTACCAGTAGCCCCCGATCCTCAGCCATTTCGGGCTCAGCAGGTCGGCGATCCGCTTGCCGATGGCCACGGTGCAGTCCTCGTGGAAGGCCCCGTGGTTCCTGAAGGCGGTCAGGTACAGCTTCAGCGACTTGGACTCGACCAGCCAGTCGCCCGGCGCATAGTCGATGACGATATGGGCGAAGTCCGGCTGGGCCGTCACCGGGCACAGGCTGGTGAACTCCGGCGCGGTGAACCGGGCCAGATACAGGGTGTCGGGATGCGGATTGGGCACGCGCTCCAGCACCGCCGTTTCGGGCGAGGTCGGCTGGACGATGTGCTGGCCGAGCTGGCTCAGGCCGGAGGTGTCGGTGGTCATGGCGGCGGTCTAGCGCCTCCCCGGGCGGGACGAAAGACGCCGGGTGGTCACGCTCTACGTCCGATTCTGACGTACCGCGGGTCCACAGTGGCGACCTCGGCCCGCGACGTGCGGGCGATGACACCCGGAGTCCACACAGGTGCAATCTGCAACAGCACGCAAAATCAATGGGATACAGAGCACTTCTCACGGAATTGCACTTTTGCACCCTGTTTTTTCCGGAGTCCAAACCCTCGGCCAGGGTGCCCGTCACAGCCCCGATTTGCCTTCCCCCGCGACACCCGGTTATGCGTAGCGAAACAAAACGGAGCGAACGCCATGGCCATCCCCGCCTCCCTGCAGAAGGGTCTGAAGCTGCCGGTCATCGAGGCCCCGATGTTCCTGGTCTCCGGGCCGGACCTGGTGGTCGAATGCTGCAATGCCGGGGTGATCGGCACCTTCCCCTCGCTGAACGCCCGCACGACCGAGGGCTATGCCGAGTGGCTGGTCGAGATCAAATCGCGCCTGAACCCGGATGCGGCCGCCTTCGGGGTCAACCATATCGTCCATCCCACCAACCCCCGGCTGATGGCCGACATGATGGTCACGGTGGAACACAAGGTGCCGCTGGTGATCACCTCGCTGGGCGCCGTGCGCGATGTGGTCGAGGCCGTCCACGGCTATGGCGGCGTGGTCTTCCACGACATCGCCAATGTCCGTCATGCGCGCAAGGCCGCTGAAAGCGGCGTCGACGGCCTGATCCTGGTGGCCAACGGTGCCGGCGGCCACGCGGGCGTCATCAACCCCTTCGCCCTGATCAATGAGGTTCGGTCCTTCTTCAAGGGCACCATCCTGTTGTCAGGCTGCCTCTCGACCGGTCAGGACGTGGCCGCCGCCCTGATGATGGGGGCCGATTTCGCCTATATGGGCACCCGCTTCATCAACACGACCGAGGCCATGGCCCCCGACGCCTACAAGGACATGATCATCGAGAGCGGGGCCACGGACATCGTCCACACCCCGGCGGTCTCGGGCATCCCGGCCAACTTCATGATCAAGTCGCTGGAAGCCAACGGCATCGATCCCAAATCCCTGCCCGAGCACAAGCTGGACATGGGCGACGAGGCCAAGGCCTGGAAGACCGTCTGGTCCGCCGGTCAGGGGGCCGGAGCCGTGCATGACGTGATCCCGGCGGCCGAACTGGTGGCCCGCCTGCGTTCGGAATATGCGCAGGCCACGGAACAGTTCGCGGCCAAGGCCATCATCGGCTAAGGGAGAGTTCCCCTCTCCCGGAGCCTCGATGCGTCTCGTCCTGCCCGCCCTGACCGCCCTCCTGTGCGCCGCCGCCCCGGCGCTGGCCCAGGACCGCGACAACGCCCGCTACAGCGGCGAGCGGCCCTCCCACTGGTCGTTCGAGTTCGGGGGCGGGACCGACAACCGCTCGAAGGGCACATCCAAGAGCGGGACCGAGCCCTATGTCTTCGGCGAGGTTCAGTGGAACACCGCGTCCGGATTCTATGCCGACGCCGAGTTCGAGACCATCGACTCCTCCGGCTCCCGCGTCGAGACCGAGGTCGAGGCCGGCTGGCAGTTCTCGGCTGCAGGGCTGGACTTCGACACGTCCCTGTCGCGCAAATGGCGGCTCGGCGCCGATCCTGGTCAGGACGACGACGCCTGGGAGTACCAGTTCGACATCCTGCGCGACTTCGGCCCGGTCGACACCCGGCTGCGGGTGGAGCACTCGCCCGACGGCCTCGGCTCGACCCGCGCCACCACCTGGGTCGAGACCCGGCTGCGCTGGCCGCTGGCTGAGCGGCTGAAGGCCAGCGTCACCCTCGGGCGGCGCGAACAGGACAATGGCCCGGACTACACCGGCTGGAACGCCGGCGTCGCCTGGGCCATCACCGACACCACCGCGCTCGACCTGCGCTGGCACGGCACCGACATCGCGGATGAAGGTGAGCAGTATGAGGACGCCCTGGTCGCCTCGGTCCTGATCGCCTTCTAGCCGCCTGCGGCGGCTTGACGCGCGGCGCAGCCGGATCGCATCCACGCAGTCCCCGGGGCCGTTCCTCCCGTGTTCGCATCAGGCGATCGCAATGTCAGGAACCGTCCATGAAGCTCTCCGCCCTCGCCGGCGCCGTCTCGGCCGCCGCCCTGCTCGCCGCCGCCCCCGCCGCCTTCGCTGACCACCACGGCGGTGGCCACGGCCAGGCGGCCCACTCGCAGCAGACCATTGTGCAGGCAGCGGTTGCCTCGCCAAGCCACACCACCCTCGTGGCCGCCGTCCAGGCCGCCGGTCTGGTCGAGACCCTGTCCGGCCCGGGTCCGTTTACGGTCTTCGCCCCCACCAACGATGCCTTCGCGGCCCTGCCTGCCGGCACCGTCGAGACCCTCGTCCAGCCAGCCAACAAGGCAACCCTGACGAAGATCCTGACCTATCACGTCGTGGCCGGTCGCGTGGCCGCCGCCGACGTCATCGCCCTGATCCAGGCCGGCGGTGGCTCCGCGGCCATCACCACCGTCTCGGGCGACACCCTGACGGCCTCGCTTCGCGGCGGATCGGTCATCCTGACCGACGAGAACGGCGGCGTCGCCACCGTGATCGCGGCCGACCTGATGCAGTCGAACGGCGTGATCCACGTGACCGACGCCGTCTCCCTGCCGAACTAGTGTCTGTGTGCGGAGATGTTGTAATGACATCTCCGCATATCGCCCCGCTACATTGCCGCGACAGTGTCGCATGGTCACTTGGCCGCACCGCCATTGTAATCGATGAATAGTTCTCCATCTCCTGATCTCTGTTAATCAGGAACGCAATCATGACTACCGAAACCCACGACATCGTCGACACCGCCGTCGCCGCCGGTTCGTTCACCACCCTCGTCGCCGCCGTCACGGCCGCCGGCCTGGTCGAAACCCTCAAGGGTGCCGGCCCCTTCACCGTCTTCGCCCCGTCGGATGACGCCTTCGCCAAACTGCCGGCCGGTACGGTCGAGGATCTGGTCAAGCCCGAGAACAAGGACAGGCTGACGGCGATCCTGACGCTTCACGTCCTGTCCGGTGCCGTCCACGCCGCCGACATCGCCGGCAAGACCCTCAGCCCCGCCTCGGTCAACGGCGAGGCCCTGACCGTCGACGGCACCGACGGTGTCATCGTCAACGGCGCCAAGGTAGTCTCGGCCGACATCGCCTGCACCAACGGCGTCATCCACGTGATCGACGCCGTGCTCCTGCCCAAGGGCTAGGGTCAGCAAGCGCACCGAACCAAAGGGCGGTCCTTCCGGGCCGCCCTTTGTCTTGTCCGCCCTTGGCGCTTGATCGCTTGAGGGGCAGCGACGTCGTGGCCCCTCCTCAAACGATCAGGCTCTCACTCATGTCCGCAAGCCGCCGGCCCCGCGCCACGCCCGCTGCCATTGCCCTCAACCCCCTCTTGCTTGACAGCCTCCGCGCACCTGTTACGTGTTGAGCTGGAGAACGCCGATATGAAGACGGCGCTCGGGGCAGTCCTTGGTTTTGGCGGGACGATCAGCCTCGGTGCTGTGGCCTGGGCTCAGACCATCAACCAAGCCATCCCCGGCAACGCCCCCGCGCGCGAAACGAAGCCGGCCCCATGAACTGGATCGAAGACGACCTTCCGAAATCACCCCATTATGGAGACATTGAAATGCGGAGATCTGTAGCCTTCATCGTCGCGTCGATCGCGTGCCTTTCCGGAGCCCAAACGGCACAAGCCCAATCGGCCGCGGACTATGCCGCGATCAGCCGCGAGAACGGGATCATGCGCGACCGCCCTGGCCTCGGGGCCGCCATGGCTCGCGCCCACACCAGTGTCCTTGACCAGAATCTCGAAGCCTTTTCGCCTGCTGTGCGTCAACGCGCCTTTCGCCGGGCCGAGTCCCTGCTTGCGGCGTCTCGTACCAGTTGCGACGTGGTCAACGCTGCCCTGTTGGGGCGGACGGAACGCCAGCGCGACGTCGTCGAGGTCGCCTGTGCCAGCGGCCTTGGCTACATTCTGGTCGACGGGCGGACACCTGCGGCGTTCGATTGCCTGCAAATTGCCCAGACGGCTGCGGTCGTCCGCATCAATGATCCGCGTGCCAACCTCGGGTCACGGTGCAGGCTGAGAGAAAACGGCGGCTGACTCAGGCCAGGGCCTGATCCAGATCGGCGATCAGGTCGTCCAGATCCTCCACCCCGACCGACAGCCGGATCAGCGTATCGGTGACCCCGCCCGCCTCGCGCACCTCTTTCGGGACGCTCGCATGGGTCATGATGGCCGGGTGGTTGACCAGACTCTCCACCCCGCCCAGCGACTCCGCCAGGGTGAAGACCGCGAACCGCTCCAGCACCGATTTCGTCCGCGACAGGTCGCCGTCCAGCACCAGGGTGACCATGCCGCCATAGCGGCCGTTCATCTGACGGCTGGCCAAGGCATGCTGCGGATGGCTGATCAGGCCAGGGTACAGGACCCGCGCAACGCCCTTGCGCTCCTCCAGCCAGCGCGCCACGGCCAGGGCATTCTCGTTGTGCGCCTTCATCCGCAGGCCCAGGGTCTTCAGCCCCCGGTTGGCCAGAAAGGCGTCGAACGGCCCCATCACCCCGCCGACCGAGTTCTGCAGGAACTTGATCTCCTTCGCGATCTCGGTGTTCCCGGCGACCAGCACCCCGCCGATGATGTCGGAGTGCCCGTTCAGATATTTGGTCGCCGAATGCATGACGATGTCGGCCCCCAGCGACAGCGGCTGCTGGCTCCAGGGCGTAGCGAAGGTGTTGTCCACCACCAGCAGCAGACCATGCGCCTTCGCCACCGCCGACAGGGCGGCAATGTCGGCCAGCTTCATCAGGGGATTGGTGGGCGTCTCGACCCACAACATCTTCGTCTTCGGCGTGATCGCCGCCTCGACGGCGGCGATATCGCTCAGATCAACATAGGCGAAGTCCAGCCCCATCGAGCGCCGCCGAACCCGTTCGAACAGCCGCCACGACCCGCCGTACAGATCATCGCCGGTGACGATGTGCGAACCCGCATCCAGCAGCTCCAGCGCCGTCGAGGTCGCCGCCATCCCGCTGGCGAATCCGAATCCCTGAACGCCGCCCTCAAGGTCTGCGATACAGGCCTCGAACGCCTCACGCGTCGGATTCTTGCCCCGGGCATATTCATAGCCCTTGTTCACCCCCGGGCTTTCCTGGGCATAGGTCGAGGTCGCATAGATCGGCGTCATCACCGCGCCCGTGGTCGGGTCCGGCCGCTGGCCGGCATGGATGGCGCGGGTGGAGAATCCCTGGCTGTTCTTCAGATCGGCCATGGTCCTACCGGTTCAGGCTGAGGTGGTTGATCAGGTCGACCCGCGCGATCAGGCCGACGAATTTCTCGCCGTCCAGCACGATCGCCACCCGGTCGCGGTCGAACAGGGGGATCAGGGCGTCGAGCGGTTCGGACACCTGCACCGTGTCCAGATCGCGCGTCATGGCAGAGGCCACTGGCTTGGCGAACCGCTCCTTGCGGGTGATCTCGTCGGTGTTCATCACCTGAACCAGATCGCTCTCGTCCAGAATACCGATCAGCCGGCCCTCCTGAATGATCGGCAGCTGGGACACATCGGCCCCGCGCATCCGCTTGAACGCGGTGTCCAGGGTATCGTCCGGCCCCGCCGTCACCACGTCACCGTTCTCGTACTTGCGGCTGATCAGGTCCGACAGATCACCGTGGATCTCGCGGTTGCCCAGCCCCTGATCCGCGAGCCACGCGTCATTGTAGACCTTGGACAGGTATTTGGCCCCGGTGTCGCAGACGAAGGTCACGCAGCGTTTCGGCTCCGTCTGCTCGCGGCACCACCGCAGGGCTGCCGCGATCAGCGTGCCCGAGGACGATCCGGCCAGGATGCCCTCCTTCAGCAGCAGTTCGCGCACGGTCGCGACCGCCTCGGCATCCGGGATCGAATAGGCCTTGTCGACAAGGCTCAAGTCCGCCGTCTCCGGCACGAAATTCTGTCCGATACCCTCGACCGTATAGCTGCCCTCCGGCCCCGGCACGCCCTCGTTGACGACCCCCGCCAGCACCGATCCGACGGGGTCGGCGAGAACGATCTCGGCCTTCGAACCCTGGCTTTTCAGATACTGCGCCACGCCCGTGATCGTCCCGCCCGAGCCGATCCCGGCCACGAAGGCATCGACGTCGTGGCCCATCTGCTCCCAGATTTCCGGTCCCGTCGTCTGCACATGGGCCAGCGAGTTGGCGTGATTGTTGAACTGGTTGACGAAGAACCCTCCCGGGATCTGCTGCGCCAGCCGCTCGGCCATGTCGGTGTAGTATTCTGGATGCCCGTGGGCGACGTCCGACCGGGTCAGCCGTACGTCCGCCCCCATGGCGCGCAGATGCTGGATCTTTTCCTTCGACATCTTGTCCGGGATGACCAGCAGGACCTTGTAGCCCTTGGCCTGACCGACCAGCGTCAGGGCCAGACCGGTGTTGCCCGCCGTTGCCTCCACGATCGTCCCGCCGGGCTTCAGATAGCCTTCTGCCTCGGCAGCGGCGATCATCGACAGGGCGATCCGGTCCTTGATCGAGCCACCCGGGTTCTGGGCCTCCAGCTTCAGGAACAGGCGGCACGGGCCGGTGTCGATGCGCGTCACCTCCACCATCGGTGTCTGGCCGATCAGCTCCAGCAGCGAGCCGGTCGGCGCGCTCAGGGTCGGGTGGGCAGACAGGGACATGATGTAGCTCCGGATTCGAGCCGGAAACTAGGCGCGCCACCCGGCACGGACAACCCGTTGCCGGTCAAACGATTTATGGCTATATTTATGGCCATAATCGCGGAGCGCGACCATGGCCACCTACGGCGTCGCCGAAGCCAAGAACAACTTCACCCACCTGCTTGACCGGGTCCAGGCCGGGGAGAGCATCACCATTACCCGCCACGGCAAGCCGATCGCGGAGCTGCGGGCGGCACCGAAGCTGACGCTCGAAGAGCGGCAGGCAAGATGGACGGAGTTGATGGCGCGACCGATCCGGCAACCTCGACCCGGTTTATCGGCCGTTGAAGTCATCCGAAAACTGCGTGACGGTGAGGAGCTTTAGTGCCGTTCTACCTCGACTCCAGCGTCCTCGTGGCGGTGATCGAGGATGAACCGACCCGCCCGCTATTTGACGATCTGTTGATGCCTGGACACGAGGTGGTCCTCGTAAGTGATTTCACCGTGGCGGAGACTTCAGGGGCGTTGGTGGCACTGTGGCGGGGTGATCGACGGGCTCCGGATTCCACTGCGGCTGAACTCTCCAGGTTCGATCAGGTGACTGCCGACATCGCAACACGGGTTTATGTCGATCGGACCGATATGGCGGCCGCCATTGAGTTCGTGCGTCGGTCAGACATTGTCTTGCGCGGGCCGGATGCCATCCACGTCGCCGCGGCCCACCGCCTTGGCGCTACCCTTCTGACGCTCGATCGTGGCATGGCGCGCGCCGCCGCTGCTCTGGGCGTATCCTGTCTCAATCCCGTCGAAGGCGACGCGCCCGGCGATCCGAAAGACTGAATGACCAAGACCCCCAAACGCCCCGCCGCCGGCCTGCCGGACGAGGCCACGCTGCTGGCCTTCCTGCGCGACGCCGGCAGCGCGGAAAAGGGCGACATCGCCCGCCATTTCGGCCTCAAGGGCGAGGATCGCCGCTCCTTGCGCGAAATGATCCGCGGCCTGGAAGCCGCCGGTAAACTGGGCAAGCGCGGCAGGAAGGGCTTCTCCGAGGCCGGAGCCCTGCCGCCCGTCGGCGTCGCCGATGTGGTCGAGAAGGACATCGACGGCGAACTCTATGTCCGCCTGGTCGAGGCTTCGGCCGATGCGCCCAATGCCCTGCTGGTTCCCGACAAGGGCAAACCCGGTCCGGCCCCCGGCCTCGGCGACCGCGTGCTGGCGAAGTTCGAGCTGGGCCCCAACGGCTGGGAAGCCCGGCTGATCAAGAAGCTGGACACCCACAACAACCGCGTCCTCGGCGTGATCCGCAAGTCGAACAGGGAGACCCGGGTCGAGCCCGTCGACCGGCGCTCGAAGGACGTCCTGATCGTCCCGGCCGTCCAGGCCACCGACCTGCGCGACGGCGATCTGGTCCTGGCCGCGATCGAGAAGTCCGACCAGCGCTACGGCCACAAGCGCGGCAAGATCCTCGAGACCGTGGGCCGCGAGGACGATCCCCGCGCCGCTTCCCTGATCGCCATCCACACCCACGGCGTCCCCATGGGCTTCTCGGAAGCCGTGGAGCAGGAGGCCGAAAACCAGGACCTGCCGACGCTCAAGGGCCGCGACGACCTGCGCGACATTCCCTTCGTCACCATCGACCCCGCCGATGCCCGCGACCACGACGACGCGGTGTTCGCCCAGCGCGACGAGGATCCGAAGAACGAGGGCGGCTGGATCGTCTGGGTCGCCATCGCCGACGTCGCCGCCTACGTCCGCCCCAACACCAGCCTCGACCGTGAGGCCCGGGCCAAAGGCAACTCCACCTATTTCCCCGACCGGGTCGAGCCGATGCTGCCCGAGCGGCTGTCGAACGGCCTGTGTAGCCTCAAGGAAGGCGAGAACCGCGCCACCCTCGCCGTCCGCATGGTGTTCGACAGGGACGGCCGCAAACTTGGCCACAAATTCCATCGCGGCCTGATGCGATCCCACGCCAAGCTCAGCTACGAGCAGGCCCAGGCGGCCATCGACGGGGTCGAACAGGGCGGCGGTACCGACGACACCACCGGGCCCATCATGGAGACCATCCTCTATCCCCTGTGGAACGCCTACCACACCATGCTTAAGGGCCGGCTGAAGCGCGCCCCGCTACAGATCGACTCAGCCGAGCGCCGCATCCGCATGTCGCCCGACGGCCGCATCGCCTCGATCGAGAAGCGCGTCAGCCTCGAGGCCCACCGGCTGATCGAGGAGATGATGGTCCAGGCCAATGTCTGCGCCGCCGAGACCCTCGAGGCGAAGAAGACGCCGCTGATCTTCCGCGTCCACGAGACCCCCAGCCAGGAAAAGGTCTTCAACCTCGCCGACTTCCTGTCGACGATCGGCAAGCCGTGGAACAAGGGCGAGGCCCCGACCACCAAACGCTTCAACAAACTGCTGGACGAGACCCGCGACGGCCCCCACGCCGAGGTCGTCAACGAGGTCGTCCTGCGCTCACAGATGCAGGCCATCTACAGCCCCGAGAACGTCGGCCATTTCGGACTCAACCTTGACCGTTATGCACACTTCACCTCCCCGATCCGCCGCTACTCGGACCTCATCGTCCACCGGGGCCTGATCCGGGCGCTGAAGCTGGGGTCCGATGGCCTGACCGATCGCGAGGTGGTCGAACTGCCCGCCATCGCCGATCAGGTGACCCAGACCGAGCGTCGCTCCATGGCCGCAGAGCGCGACGCCATGGACCGCTATATCGCCGCCTTCCTCGAGGACCGCGTCGGGGCCACCTTCCCGGGCCGGATCACGGGTGTGACCCGTTTCGGCCTGTTCATCCGCCTCGACGAGACCGGAGCCGACGGCCTGGTGCCCGTCTCGTCCCTGGGCAATGAGTATTTCACCCACGACGACCGCGCCCATGCCCTGGTCGGCGAACGCTCCGGCCAGCGCTACACCCTCGGCCGCCGCGTCGAGGTCAAGCTGAAGGAGGCCACCCCCATCACCGGCGGCCTGCTGTTCGAGATGCTCAGCGACCCCGACCCGCGCGACCCCAACGCCCCCGCCCCGCGTCTGGGCCTGCGTGGACGCGGCCCCGGTGGCGACGGCCCGCCCAAGCGCGGCGCGGGTCGGCCGGGGGGCCCCAAACCGCCGCGCGGCGGCCGACCCTCGGGCGGTCTCAAGGGGGTCAGGAAGGGCAAGCGGCGCTAGGCCCCCGGTGACGCGCTTCCCTCCCCGGGCCATCAATTGTAGGACTATTGCCGGGCTGACCGTCCAGCCTTCATCCCGGTGAGACTGTGCCCCGCATCCTGGTCCTGATCCTCGCGGCCTGTCTGCTGCTCCCGGCCATCCCGGCCCACGCCGAGCCCCTGCCCCGGCTGGTTCCCCATGGCGACCGGCTGGAGCTTCTGGTCGATGATCGACCGTTCCTTATGCTGGCAGGAGAGCTGGGGAACTCCACCGCCTCGACCGCCCGGTCGATGGCCCCGCACTGGGCCACGCTCCGGGCCGCCGGTCTCAACACCGTCCTCGCCCCCGTCTCCTGGGAACTGATCGAGCCCGAGGAGGGCCGGTTCGACTTCACCTCCGTCGATGACCTGCTGGCCGGGGCCCGCGACCACGAGCAGCGGCTCGTCGTCCTGTGGTTCGGCGCATGGAAGAACTCGATGTCCAGCTACGTCCCGGCCTGGGTCAAGCGCGACACCGACCGCTTTCCCCGGACCCTCGGGGCCGGTGGACAGCGACAGGAAATCCTCTCGGCCTTCGACCCCGCGACGCGGAACGCGGACGCGGCCGCCTTCGCCGCCCTGATGCAGCATCTGGCCCGCGTGGACGGCGTCCATCGCACCGTGATCATGGTCCAGGTCGAGAACGAGATCGGCTTCCTGCCCTTCGCGCGCGAGCATGGGCCTGTCCCCGACGCCGCCTTCGCCGGCCCGGTCCCCCGGGCCCTGATCGACCGTATGGTCCCCGGGGCCTCCGGCAGCTGGGCCGAGGTTTTCGGCGCTGGCCCCGCCGGCGAGGAGATCTTTCAGGCCCATGCCTATGCCCGATATGCCGAGGCGGTGGCTGCGGCGGGTAAGGCCGCCTATCCGCTGCCGATGTTCGTCAATGCCGCCCTGAACCGGCCCGGCCGCCTGCCGGGCGACTACCCCAGCGCCGGTCCGCTGGCTCACCTGTTCCCGGTCTGGGATCTGGCCGCCCCGTCGATCGACCTGCTGACGCCGGACATCTATTTCGAGAATTTCGCCGACTGGATCGCCCCCTACGACCGCCCCGGAGAGGCCCTGTTCGTGCCCGAGGCCAACCGCGCGAACCGGCCAGACACCGTCGCCAACGCGCTGTTCGCCGTCGGCCGCCACCACGCCATCGGCTTCAGCCCCTTCTCCATCGAGAACATCAGCGGCGAACCCCAAAGCTGGCTCGCAACCGCCTATGCCCATCTCTCGGAGGCCTGGCCCCTGATCGCCGAAGCGCGCGGCACGGATCGGCTCTGGGGCTACCGGGCCCCCGTTTCCGCCGAGGGCGTGGCCGGCGACACACCGGGCCAGTGGATCGTCGGCGACTATGTCCTGACCCTCACGCCGGTCGATCCGTGGACCCCGCGCGAGGATCAGGACCTGCGCGGACACGGGGCGTTGCTGCTCCAGACCGGTCCCGAAGACCTGCTGATCATCGGCACCGGGGTGACCATCACCGTCGCCGCCCGCGATCCCGCCCGGGTCGCCGGACTGGACAATGTCTGGCTGGGGCGGTTCGAGGCCGGGGAATGGCAGGGCGAGCGCCTGCTCAACGGCGACGAAACCCATCAGGGCCGCCACATCCGCCTGCCGCCCGGCGCGGTCCAGACCCAGAAGGTCCGGCTCTACCTCTACTAGAACGTGATCGTTCGAGGCGGACCCGCGCAGTCGGCCGAGAGATGCGGCCACCTGGAGCTCCGTGCGCGGGGGCGACGGCCAATCGGTCGCCCTTTCCGAATCATCCCGGTCTGATATGGCTGTCAGAGCTTCAAGGGAGTGATCGCCATGCGTCGTCTGATTCCGGGTCTGTTCGCCGTCGTCGCGGTGTCCGTCTCCGCCTGTGACGCCGTCGACGTCGAAACCGCCGGTCGCAACGCCGCCATGGCCGCGCTGGAGGCCAGCAATCCCGAGATCGTCGAGGGTCTGCGCGCGGCCCAGACGCTGAAACAGGCGGCCGCGACCTGCGGCTGGGAAGACGTCGATGCGGCCAGCCTCGCCCGGGTGGCGGTCTCCGGGATCGAGGAGCCCCCCCTCCGCGCCGCCGCCTCCAGCCTGATCGAGGATCTGATCGTCGCGCCCGCTGCGTCCCCGGCTGCGGCCGCAGCGGCTCCGGCCAGCGACTGCTCGCCCGAGGTCCGACAGGCGCTCGAATCCCGGATCGCGGCCATCGCCCAGGGCGAAACCGAAGCCGAGGCCGAGGCCGGCTGATCGGTCCCCGCTTGCCCGACCTCATCCTGGCAGGCCAGCATGCGGGATGACCCTGAGCCAGCCCCCGAATAGTCCGGAGACCGACGACGCGCTCGGCCGACTGAACGCGGTTGAGCGCGATCTGCTGGGCCTTCTGGGCCGTGGCCACACGGCGAAATCGATCGCGACCCTGCGCTCGATGTCCGAGGCCGCCGTCAACGAGCGCTTCCGCTCTGCCCGTCGCAAGACCGGAATCGGCTCCAGCCGCGAAATTGCCCGCCTGATCGTGGCCCGAGAAAATCGTCACGACTTTATCGATCTCGCCCGAGCGCCGGCCCCGCTACCAGAACTCCGTCGTCCAGACGCACACCGACGTGCGTCCCATCGATGGAGACTTCCCATGGCCGCCGCCGTCCTTCTTGCCGCCGCGATCCTCGCCCAGCAGACCGCCGTCCCGCTCGCCTCATCTGGCCACAGCGTCGATAGCGCCCGTCCCGTGTTCACGACGGACGCGCCCCGACGCGATTGGGCCGCCCTTGCCGACGAGCGCGAGGCCCGAGATTGGGCCGCCCTTGCCGACGCGGTCGCGGCCCGACCAGATCTCGCCGCCCTTGCCGACGAGGTCGCAGCCGGAAGGAAGGACCCGGCGTGGTCATCGACCACGGAGGCGGCCCTGCTGACCGCCTATCGCGCGCATCCGCGGTTCGCCAAAGGCGCGGACTCCTTGCAGGCCCGGTGCAGCGCCACGCTCTGCGAGGTCACGGGTGTCAGCCCTCTTGCCCTCTACGGCGATTTTATCGCTGAGGCGCGCTTCCTCACGCTGACCGGCAACGCCCTCGGCCTTCGCCAGGTAAACGCCCATTCTCGAACGACGACGGATACGCCGCAGACGGTCGTCCTCGTCGCCTATTGGCGCCGTCGCACCGATTGAAGCCTGCTCAATGGCGATCAGCGTCCTTCGGCCACCCTGTGCGCCAGCACCTCCGGCTCGCCCGGTGCTTCGCCGCTCAACCAGACCCTGAGCAGGGCCGGTTGGGCGGCCGCCGGGGCGACGGTCGTCATGGCGTGCGGCACCTCGCCGTCACCATCTTCCCTGAGTTCTCTCTCAGCGACCCCGGCGGAACGCTCGTCCGCATCGGCTGCGCCGCCTGGAGCGACGCTTTCCTTGCCGGTGCCCGCGTGGCATCGATCCATGATGCCGTCGCCCCTCCAGCCCTTCGACGCCGAACAGGACCTCCGCGACGCCCCGCACGCGCCGAGTCCGCGCCAGCGTCCCAAGGACGCCGCCACCCTGATCCTTGTCCGCAACGGCAGGTCCCCCGAAGTCCTGATGGGCCGGCGCGCCCCCGGCCACGTCTTCATGGCCTCCAAATGGGTCTTTCCCGGCGGCCGCATCGACCGGGCTGATTTCACTGCCGCCTTCTCCGGCGAACCTCCGGCTGCCACCCGCGCCCGGCTGGAAGCTGAAATGCCTGCCCGCCGCGCCCGCGCCCTGTGCCTGACGGCCGTGCGCGAGACCTTCGAGGAGACCGGGCTGATCCTCGGCCACCCCGCCCCGCCCGCGTCCGTCGCCGGCCCGTGGCGCGAGTTTCGCGCCGCCGGGGCCCTGCCGGATCTCGCCGCCCTGACCTATGTCGCCCGCGCCATCACCCCGCCCGGCCGCACCCGCCGGTTCGACGCCCGCTTCTTCCTCGCCGACGCCACCGCCCTGTTGGCACCCGAACCCACCGCCGGATCGGGCGAGCTGGACGAGATCGCCTGGCTCCCTCTGGAGGACGCCCGCGCGCTCGACCTGCCGGCCATCACCCGGTTCGTCCTGACCGAAGTCACCGCCCGGCTGGACGATGACCACCGCCCCCTGCCCTTCGTGCGCATGCACCGCGGAGCCCATCAGGTCAGCCATGACTGAGACCCTGACCCTGCGCCTGACCATCGCCGATCCCGTGCCCGGCCTGCACTACTGGCTTCAGGACGCGAAGAACGCCCCGCACGACATCCGTCTGGCCACCGATGGCCCCCTGACTTTCGACCTGGCCGTCGACCTGCGCCCCGACGGCAGCCTGGGCGGGACCTTCGTGCGCCGCGAGGGCAAGGAACGCCGCTTCGTCTATATTGCGATCGGCGGTGCGCTGGCCGACCTGCCGGTCGTCAGCCGCCGCGCCAAGATCGATGTCCATGACATTCCCGCCGCCCTGCTGCGGCCCGGGGCCGTGATCGCCGCCACCCTGCCGGGACGCGACAGGTCCGGCCTGCCCGCCTGCGCCACCGTCCGCCCGCTCACGCCCTGGACCATCCTGTCGTAAACGCGTCATCCCGGACGGCGCAGCGCGCCGATCCGGGGCGCCCTGATCCCGCCACGGTCCCCCGTCAGCTTGGCCTGACCGACGGGGAGGATCAGTGTCAGACGCCGGCTTGAAGACCCCCGTCCGGCCCCGCCTTTTGTCGCCGTCAGGCCGGCGAAACGTCGGGGTGTTCGCCCTCTCGGTCCTGTTCCACGCTGCCGTCCTGACGCCGATCGGCCTGGGCCTGTTCTCCGCCCCGCCGGAGCGGATCGTCGTTCCATCCCCGCCGCTGTTCGTCGAGATGGAGCCCCGCCCCCTGCTGTCCGGCGAGACGGCCCGGGTGCCCGCTCCGGCCGCCAGCCCTGCCACGCGCGAACCGGCCCCGGCCCTTGGCGAGACGCTCCCGTCCCTCCCCCGCCCCCGGCTGCGCGACGAGGAGGATGAGGACGGCCCCTCCGCACCCGCGCCAAGACCGGGCACTCCGGCCCCTCCAGGGGCCCCATCCGCCCCGACCGGGGCCTGGACGGTGACGCCGGAAGGGATCGCCGCCGCCGTCGGCCGGTCCCTGCGCACCGGGCCCGCCGGTTGTCGCACCATGGGCGGCCGTCTCAGCCCAGGCGAACAGGCCCTGTGCGACGATCGCTTCAACGAGGCCGCCGGCCGCGCCGGTCCGCTCGGCCCCCGTACCCTGAACGCGTCTGAGGCCCGGCGCGAAGCCGGCTTCGCCCGCGACGGGGCCCGGGCGCTGGCCCAGTATGAGGCGCGTCGTCGGCCCCTGTCCGGCGGTAGCGGCATCGTCGGCCCGGGCGACTGCCCAGGGTCCAACCTCGGGGCCGGCTGCGCCGGGGCCCACCTGGATCCCGCCATCCGTCAGGGGGCCACGACCGTCGCCAACCCCGGCCTCGGCTCCAACGATCCGAACCCGATGCGCCCGATCCCGGGGCAGGAATAGGCCTCAGACCAGCCGGCCGTGCTCTGGGCAGAAGGCGTCATGGTGTGCCGCGCCCAGATCCAGCGCACCCTGCATCAGCAGAATATAGAGAAATCCGGCCGCGATGACGCCATAGGCGACCCATGCGCCCGTCCAGATCCGGGCCTTGCTGCGCGTTCCGGTCATCAGACAGCCCAACCGTGGTCCGGGCAGAAGGCGTCGTGCGCCACGGCACCCACATCGATCATCAGGTTGGCGCTGGACGCCACGATCCAGACCATCAGGCTGACCGCCAGCATGACTGCCAACGTCTTGCCCTCTCTGGACGACAGATAGGTGTTGAGAGAGTCCAGCATCAGCATCTCCAACGCAGGCCGCCATCGTCCCCCTCGCCCGCAAAGCTGTCAACTCTGGAGGGAAAAGGGGCGGCCCCTTCACCGTTCCGTGCTCCTGACACCAAGGTCCAGAAAACTGCCCGACAGGAAACGCACCGCCAGCGGCTCTCCGGCATCGGCGATCGACTCGTCGCTGACGTCCCGGCCCGTGCCGTAGTTGATCTGGACCCCGGGCCGGAACGGCACGCCGACCAGGGCGACCAGCCGACTGCCGGACGCGAGGCGAACTGCCGTCACCGTCTGGCTCTCGAACGTCAGGGTCTGCGACACCCCCGGAGTCAGAAGATTGCGGGTGCTTCGATCGGTCATGTAGCTGGCCCGTCCCAGGTATGAGGCGAGACGAAAATACCCGCCGTCGGCACGGTGCTCGAAGAACGTCACCTCCAGGTCCAGATCCCTCTTGTTGGTGACGATCTCGAAGTGGCCCTTGAACGACCCGGCGATCTCCAATCCCCGGGAAAACGGCCCGGTCTCGAACATGAGTGCACCGGTCGTGTCCAGCTGATCATCCGGCACCTCCACGTCGGGCCCACTGCGATCCGCCATATCCAGGCGCAGGTCGATAGCCGCATCGGCAACCGGGGGCGACGCTGACAGTGCATGGCTTCCGCTCTCGTCGGCGGCCCCCAGAAACAACTGCAACCGGTCGGGGGCCATGGCCTCGAGTGTGGGAACGTGTCGCCAGAGATCTGCGCCCATGACCTGGAAATTCACCCGGTCGCTCAGGACCTCGGGCAGCGGAGCGCCTTGGAACACATGATCGAACCACTGAAGCCGGATCTCCATCAGATCGATCACAGCGCTGCGGTCCAGATCATAGCCGTTGATCGACGGCATGACCCCGGACTGCTGGGCAGTGTGGTGGTAAGGGCCGATGATCATGCGGTGATCAGCGTCGGGCCGATATCGCGTATGCTCCCGGAAGTAGTGCAAGGCTCCCACCATCCCGCCGTCGAAATAGCCCGTCTGGACATAGACCGGGATGTCGATGTCGGCGAACTCCCGACCCTGCGGAATCATCGCCTGCCAGAAGGGGTCATAGTCCGGATGATCCAGCCAGGAGGCGAAGATCGGATTGGCCCGGCCGTCGATCCTGGGCAGGTCGCGATAGGGGCGACCGCTCAGGAACCATTCGTGGATCAGCCGCGCCCATCGATCGCCGTCGGAATAGGTCTTCTCATCCAGGGCCGAGCCACTCGCCGCGTACAGGGGCCATGGATAGGTGAAGGTCTGGAACACACCGCCCTGCATCGGCGTGTCGATCCCTGGCGCATTCGAGGCATTGGTGGCGATGGCGCGCAACGCCCTTGGCCGGTGTTTCAGGGCAGCCCATTGGGTGAAGGTGTTGTAGCTGCCGCTGAACATCCCGACCCGGCCGTCGCTCCAGTCCTGCGCTGCCAGCCAGTCAACAACAGTCGCTGCGTCCGCTCCATCGTTCACATAGGGAAGCGGCTCTCCCGTACTCCGACCCTTCCCACGCGAATAGGCAACCGCGCCCGCATAGCCTCTCGCAGCCATCTGCACGGCATCGGCGAAGCTCCAGTCGTCGCGATTGTAGATGGTGAAACTCATCAGGGTCGTCAGCCGCTCGCCGCCTGCCATTCGCGGCCGAACCGTCAGGAGGGCGATCTCGGCACCGTCGGCGACCGGGATCAGCAGGTTGTCATCGATCAGGAAGCGACGCTCCGCATCCGCGCGAATCAGAGGTTCTGACGCCGGGATCAGATAGGTCCAGGCCTCCAGCGTCGCCCGGGCTGCCACCGCCTGGGCGGCCGTATCGCAATCGGTCAGCACCACCCCCGCGCAGGCGGCGGAGGTCTGCAGTGCCCGCTCGCGCATGGGCTCCAGGTTCGCGCCATAGGCCGGCAACACGGCGGCAATCTCCCCGTCCGGCAGCCGGGCGTAGAGTTCATTGAAGGCCTGGGCCAGGGCAGCTGTCGGGTCGGTGCCCCGGGTCTCGTACAGCCGAGCGCGGGCATATATGCGCCAGGGCATCATGGCGGCCGCGCGCATTGGCTGTTGAGGTCGCAGTTGTTCGGCGAGCCGCACCGCCGTCTCCTCGGCCTCGGCATAGCGCCCGGCAGCCAGTTGCAACCGCATCCTCTGACCCGTCGGCGCGGGGTCCTGTGTCTGGTCGAGCAACTGCTCGGCCGCGAGCCTGAAACGGGCGGCGACCCCATCGACCGGCCGGGCGGCGACGGTTGCGGGACACAGGCTCGTCGCCAGCAGAAAGACCAGACCGGGCAGGGAAAGGCGGATCATCGGGAAGACCTCCATGGATGACCGCTGATAGCGTCGGCAACGAGGGTCTGGCCGGAATGCGGCCATTCGACCCTCGCCGTCGGTGAACAGACCGTCGCTGGCGGTTAGAGGACGCGGTCGCGAACCCGCTTCGAACCCGCGCGGCTGGTCTGGATCAGATCGCCATCCTCCATGTGCAGCAGTAGCCGTCCGTTGCCTGCCGGCTCGGCCCGCACGATACGGTCCAGGTTGACGATGCGCGACCTGTGTACCCGGGCGAAACGATCCGGATCCAGCGCCGCCTCGAACTCCGCCAGGGTCATACGGGCCAGATGGCTGCCGCTGACGGTCCTGACCTCGGCGTAGTCGTCTGCGCCAGCGATGCTCACGATGCCCGCGACGTCGATCGGGCGAATGTCTTCACCGCTGCGAATGAAATAGCGCGACAGATCACCGGGTGCTGGGTCAGCAACGTCCGCAACCCCACGGTCCTTCAGGGTGGCAACCGCTGCCGGCGGGCGCATCTCCAGATGTGTCAGCGCCGCGATCAGACCGTACATCGTCACGTTCTGCAGTGACTGCCAGGCCATGGCGCGATGATCAAAGGGACGGACATCGAACTCCGTCGCCGAGACACCGTTGATCAGACCCAGGAGCACCAGCAGGGACCAGTAGGTCATCACCACGAAGAACAGGCCCACAACCCCGTGCCCCAGCGCCGTTCTGATCGGCGACCTGCCCGCCACGTGGCGGATGATCGCGCTGCGAGCGGCCAGCCCCGTCAGGACAGTGGGAACCGTGTTGGCCACGCCTCCGGCAATCGTTTCAAGGACCCCTCCGCCGCGCGCGACCAGCAGCACGATCGAATAGGCGACAAACACAAGGCCGGCCGCAATCATCACCGAGCGGACGGAAAGCGGTGGCATCCGCTCTTTCGCACTGATGGTCCGGTCGTTCATTCGCCCCCGTTTTCCTTCGACTGACCTGCCGCCAAGAGGCCGGGCCGCCTGGGCGCGTCAAGGCGTGCGAGAGAAAAAAGGGCGGCCCCGTCGCCGGAACCGCCCTCTTTCATCTCTGTCTTGTCATCCCGGGCTGGACCCGGGACGGAAAGCGATTACTCGCTCTCGGCCAGCTCCAGCTGCAGCTCGGCCGGCAGGGGCTCGACGGCGGCTTCCCGCGTCGAGGTCAGCAGGGCGTCGCGCTCGTTGGCCACCTTCTGCAGGGCCCGCAGATAGGCCCCCGTGCCCGCCGGGATCAGCCGGCCGACGATGACGTTCTCCTTCAGGCCTTCCAGCGTGTCCTTCTTGCCGTTGACCGAGGCGTCGGTGAGGACGCGGGTGGTCTCCTGGAAGGACGCCGCCGAGATGAAGCTGCGGGTCTGCAGCGACGCCTTGGTGATGCCCAGCAGGACGGGCTGGGTGGTGGCCGGACGGCCGCCACGCTTCTCGGCCTTCTCGTTCTCCAGCACGGCTTCCGCCACCTCGACCGTGTCGCCACGGATCAGGGTCGTTTCACCCGAGTCGAGAATCTCGACCTTCTGCAGCATCTGGCGAACGATCACCTCGATGTGCTTGTCGTTGATCGGCACGCCCTGCAGTCGGTAAACTTCCTGCACTTCGTTGACGAGGTACTCGGCCAGCGCCTCGACGCCCTGGATGCGCAGCAGGTCGTGCGGATCCGGGTTGCCGTCGATGATGTAGTCGCCCTTCTGGATCAGATCGCCGTCGTGGACGGAGATGTGTTTGCCCTTGGGGATCAGGAACTCGACCGGTTCGCCCTGTTCGCCATCGGCGTTGGGCTCCGGCGTGATCTTGATGCGGCGCTTGTTCTTGTAGTCACGACCGAACTCAACGCGACCGTCCATCTCGGCGATGACCGCGCAGTCCTTGGGACGACGCGCCTCGAACAGCTCGGCCACCCGCGGCAGACCGCCGGTGATGTCGCGCGTCTTGGCACCTTCCGTGGGGATACGGGCCAGGATCTCGCCGGGCTTGACCTCGTCGCCGTTGGCCACCGACAGGATGGCCCCGACGGGCAGCAGGTACCGGGCGTCAGAGCCCGAGGCCAGTTTGGCATAGGCGTCACCGAGGGTGATGCCCATGGCCGGACGCAGGTCCGAACCGCGCGGGCTGGCGCGCCAGTCGATCACGACGCGCTGGGCGAT
>JAIEQA010000030.1 GCA_019748095.1 Caulobacteraceae bacterium
CCCTGGCGAGCTCGGGGTTCGCGGCCGTGAGCGTGGCTCCGGCGTCGATCAGGTGCGTCTTGAGCCGGATCGTGTGGAAGGCGGAAAGCGCCGAGACCCCGGCCAGACCCCCCAGGGTCTGCGACAGGGAGAACACGGCGATGAAGCTGACCACATAGGCGGGGCCGGCGGCGAGGGCTCGCAGCATCCCCTCCATCATCACCGGGCCCATGGCAAAGACCGCAGCGAACCCGATCGCCGCCTGGCTCAGATAGAGGTCGCCGGGCCGGGACATGATCCCCGTGCGCGTATCGGCGAAGGCCGCAACGGCTATGACCAGGATCGCGAACAGAACGGGCCGGGTCAGGTCCTTCGGATCCAGGCGCACAAGCGAAAGGATGGTGCCCGCGAGCGTGGCTCCGGCGAGCACCCCGTAGAAGCCCGCCAGCGGCTCGACGCCATAGCCCAGGGCCGAAAACAGTCCCGTGACGCCAAAGCTCTGCTCGGACACAAGGATGCGAACGCCGGCACCCGTTATCGCGAGCGCGAGGATGGCGCGACTCGATAGCCAGCGCATGTCGAGCATCGGCCGCCTTCTGTTGCTCTCGATCATGAAACAGCCGCCCAGGCACAAGATCGATAGCGCGAGCGCCCCGCCCAGCCATGGCGTATCCCACCACTGGATGCGCCCCTGGATCAGGAAAGCCAGCAAGGCGGTGACCCCGGCCATGAAAAGGGTGATGCTGAACAGGTCGAGCGTTTCGAAGGTCTTCGATCGATAGCCGGGCGGGAGCCTCAACACCGAGACAGCCCCCAGCGCGACGAGGGACAGCGCGAACTGCAGTTGGAAGACGCGACTGATGTCGCCGTCGACGAGCAGGTACGGGGAGATTGCCCGCGCCAGCGGGAAGGCGGTCTGGACAAGCCCGATGCCGAGGATCAAGGCGCCGATCCGGGCGGCGGCCGGAAGGCCCTGCATCAGGTAGTAGATCGAGAGTGCGGACAGGCCGCTGGCGGCGATGCCGGCGACAGCGCGCGCTGCAAGTTCCGCCGGATAGCCGGGCTCGAGCAGTTGCACGAGGTTGGCGGCGACCAGACCGAGCATTGCATAGCGGACGAAGGGCTGAACGCCGAACTCCTGGCGAACCCGGAAGAGCAGCATGCTCATGCAGGTATAGGTCGCGTAGAAGGCGACGCTGATCCAACCCACCTCAACCGGCGTCATGGCCATGTCGCCCTGCAGCGCCGCGGTGTTGGCCAACAGGAAGCCGTTCTGCGCGCCGCCGACCAGCCCGAGGAACACGCCGATCACCAGATACGTGATCTTTCGCGCCGTCGGATGGTCCGGATTGGCCGGCGATCCGGGAAGGATCGGCATCTCGTGCGGTTTGAACTCGTATCCGCCCTGGCTGTCAGTGAGACTGGGTCGAACCGGCATCAATCATTCTGCCTCAGCCATAACCCCCGACAACAGCGTCGCAAGAAGACCTGCTCGATTTGATTTCGAGAGCCCTTCGCACTGTTGAACACCCGAGGGCCGGAAATGCTCCGTTCTGGAGAACGCGAGGAATGCCCGGTCAGGCTTGACGATCAGGACCCGTTTTTCCTTTCAAACTGCGGGGCACCGCGATCCGCGTTATGCCCTGATCAGGGAGCTGTTCTGCCGCCGCTGCGGCCGGCGTGGTTGATTGAAAGCGGCGAGGGCGGTGGCCAGCTCGCCTTGGCTGAACGCCTTGCCTGAACGGCTTGATCACGCGAAGTGATCTGCTCCCCGCAAACCGGATCACGGGCCGGAAAACTCCGGCGTCGACTGGTCCAGAGCATGGGCGCGGATCATGTTCGACCGTTCGGCAAGGTGCCCGGCTAACGGCGTCAGAGGTCGAGGGTACAGATTTGACAGGCAGCGACGCCGCCCCGCGCGCGGCTGTTGCGATCGACCAGTCCCGGTACAGGCACAAACCCCAGCTTTTTGAGCACGTGGCCAGAGGCCGGGTTGTCGACGAAATAGCCCGCGACCAGTCGGGGCAGCTTCAGTTCCGTTCTGGCGATCCCGATCATGGTGCGCCCTGCCTCGGATGCGTAGCCGCGGTTCCAATGCTCTTTCGCGATCCAGTAGCCCAGCTCGACGTCGCCGTCCGGCATCCGGTCAAGGCCAGCCACGCCGATCAGTTCCTCCGTACCGGCGTCCGCCCGGAAGATGAAAAGGCGAGGTTCTTTCGGGTTGAAGGTCCCGCTGGCCAGACGTTCCGCATCAGCCGGACTGTAGGGCCACGGCGCAGACGCCAGGTTCCGGACAATGTCCGGGTCGGCAATGGCGCGAAAGAGCGCTGGCGCATCCTCCATGCGACCCGGTCTCAGATTGAGGCGATCGGTACGGTACATCGTCATGAGGTTACCGACAGCGGTTGTGTGGACAAGGGGCCTGATCCCTGCACGGATTTGCGGGCCACGATGAAGGGGCGGCGATCATTGCCCCGGGTCGCATGGTTTTCGGTCGAGAGGAGCTCGAAACCGGCCGCGCTGATCTGCCGGCAAAGCTCGGTCTGGCGAAAGACGCTGACAAAGGGTGCCTTGCCGATCGCGCGCATCCCCGGCAGCAGGACAAGGCCGAGCAGCGGGTTCATATCTCCAAGACAGGGCGTCTTGGAGATGAACAGGCCGCCCGGGGCCAGCAGGGTATGGATGCGGCCCAGGGTTCCGGCGAGGTCGCGGACCATGTGGAGATAGTTGAATCCCAGAACCGCGCTGAAGCTTCCCGCCTCGAGGAGGGAAGACTCGGCCGTCGCGATCCGGAAGGCGAGGGTCGGAACAGCACCGGCGGACAGCTTCTCCCCGGCGATCGCGATCATTGCGGCGGAGAGGTCCGTGGCCAGATAGCCCTGCACATCGCCCGCCAGTCGCAGCGCCGTGCTTCCGGTCCCGCAGCCCAGCTCCAGCACCTCGTCGTCCGGGCTCAGCAGGGCCCGGGTCCGCTCGAGGGTACGCTCATAGCCGCCCGGATCGGCAATGGCGTCCCGGGCGTATTTGCGCGCAATCCTGTCCCAGAACCGGGCGTCGCTGGCGGTCGTCATGGGGCTGGGCTCCTGTGCAACGCCCCATAACATATGCGTATATCCGGTAAATTGCCGAAAAACGCAGCCATGATATACGCAGATTCATGAAGGCGATGGACTGGAACCATATCCGTGCGTTTCACGCGACCGCCGTGGCCGGATCCCTGTCCGCCGCGGCGCGCCGGCTGGGTCTGACCCAGCCGACCTTGTCGCGCCAGGTTCTCGCGCTCGAGGCCGATCTGGGCGTGGCCCTGTTTGAACGACGGGGTCGCAAGCTGGTCCTGACCCGGACCGGGCTGGAACTGCTCGATCATATTCGCATCATGGGCGACGCGGCCGACACTTTGGTTCTCGCCGCCAGTGGCCGCGCCCAGGAGATCGGCGGGCGGGTCTGTCTCTCGGCCACCGATACCTTCGCCACCCATATTCTTCCCGGGATTGTCGCGCGCATCCGGTCCGAAGCCCCCCAGATCACGATCGCGATCATCGCCTCCAACGAGATCAGCGATCTGCATCGCGGGGAAGCCGACATCGCCATACGCCACGTCCGTCCCGATCGCCCCGGTCTGGTCGGCCGTCATATCCGCGATACCGGGGCGGGGTTCTATGCCTCCGAGGACTGGGTTGCGCGCAACGGCCTGCCGGGAGGGCTGGCCGATCTGGCCACCGCGGGTCTGATGGGTTTCGATGACCCCCGCTTCCCGGGGTATCTGCGTGAGATCGGCATCCCCATCGCCGCCGAGGATTTCCGCATCGTGTCGGAATCCTCGGTGGTGATCTGGGAAATGGTCAAGCGCGGGATGGGCGTGGCCGTGATGATGCACGAGGTGGCCGAGCGGACGCCGGGCGTGGTCAACCTCCTGCCGGACATGGTCCCCATTCCGGTGCCGATCTGGCTGGTCACCCATCAGGCCCTGGAGTCCAGCCCCCGCATCCGCCTGGTCCAGGCGATCGTGGCCGAGGAACTGGCCCGGATCTAGGGGCGGGCCGAGAGGACCGTGAGGGCCGGCGGGTCGGGGTGCGGGGGCCGTCACAGACACCGGCGTCGGTGGCCGGCAAGGCCGTCGGGGCAAAGTCGCAACCCTTCGTGCAAAGCGGCCTCCCGCCCTGGAGCTTGTTCGTTTGAGGTGGACCCACGCCTGGCTCCACCGATGCCGTGAATCAAGCTCCCGCTCATATCTGGAGCCTGATCCCCGGCATCGGCGGAAATCGCGAAGCGTTTCCCTTCAGCCGATCCGGCTCCAGGCCAGCGCGGCCTTCATCATCATCCGGTAGGGTCGGCTCCGGTCCTGCAGCTGGTTGACCGTCCCGACGATGATCCGTTTGTGGTCGGGGAGGGCGAAGGCGATGGTGCCGCTGATCCCGGAATGACCGACGAACGCCATCCCCGGGCGGAAGGGCGGCAGCCATCCGGGGACCGCAAAACGCAACACGCCGGTTCCTGCTGTCAGGGGGAAGAAGACGCGCCGCCACGGTGGCAGATCCGCAAGCCGGCCTTTCTCAAACAGTTCGCCGGCGAAGAAGGCCCGGGTGAACCGGGCCAGATCGGCGAGGCAGGAGACGGCACCGCCATCGCCGGGCATGGAGGCCAGAGCCTGCGGGGCCTCGATGACCCGCCCGCCCAGTCGCAGCGGCAGCACTTCGGCTCCCGGCTTGAAAAAGGCCGTCCGGGTCAGGCCGAGGGGCCCCGTGATCCGCCGGGCGAGGGCGGCGTCGAGGCTGTCGCCGTCGAGGCGGGCGACCAGTTCGGCCAGCAGGTAGAAATTGGTATCCGAATACAGCGCCCGCATCCCCGTCCCGGGCGCGAAGGCCGGGCGCATCCCGTCGCGGGCCCAGCCCAGAACCTCGGCCAGACCATAGGCACCATCCCGGCCGGCAAACAGATCGGCGGCAAGCGATGCCCCGTCGCGACGCCGGCCTTCGAAATAGTCGGGCAGGCCCGAGGTATGACAGAGCAGGTGGCGCAGCGTGATCTGGCCGGTCACGTCGACCCCTTTCCAGACATGCAGCCCGTCCAGCTCACCGGGAAAGAAGCGCCGGACCGGATCGTCGAGCGTCAACCGCCCCTCGTCGGCAAGCTGGAAGACCATGGCGGTGATGAACAGTTTCGAGGCCGAGGCGATCAGAAAGGGGGTCTCTGGCCCGACAGGACCACCCTGCCATTCGCCCCGGCAGGCATGGATGAACCGCTCGCCCTCCATCACACCCAGGGCGATCTCATGAACGTCCGGGTGCCTGTGCTCGCTGGCGACAATCCGGTTCAGCGCGGTCTGCAGTTGCATTGGCCTGTCTCGATGAAAGGGCCCCGCCGCCCGCGTGAACGTCCGGCCCCCCGGCTCGTCCGGGGCTCCGGATGGCACGCCTCAGCATGACGCCGGCCGGGGTGATCTGCGCGGACCATGCCGACAGGATGATGACAGCCGTTTGTCGGGCTGTGTCGATCGACACCCGGGAGCCATGGCCGCCGACGCTCCGCGGACCAGACCCTCCCGGACGCCCCTGCATCAGGAGGCGCGCTCCTGAGTGCGAAAGACGATGACCGACAGTGCGACCAGGACCGCGTTGACCAGCATGTGACCGAAATCGCGTTCAACCGCGTGGAAGAGAAAGAACGCCAGGCTTTCCAGAAGGCTGAACGCCAGAACCCGGTTGAGTATGGCTCGGGCCGGGACCCGGGGTGCGAGGGCGAGAACAAGGCCGAGGGCCAAAACCAGCTCCAGACCGCCCAGGGCGCGAACGAAGACGGGATCGACGGCGTCCGGCCAGGTCAAAAGGACCCCGAGCAGCTCGGTGGGCTCGGTCAGTTTGGCGTAGCCCGCCGCCAGATAGAACATCGTCAACCAGCCCTGCAGCGTCCACCGGGTCAGCTTGCGGTAGTGGGCCTGCCGTTTGATCCGGGCGCGGTTCGGCTGCCGGGCCGCGCCGCGGGACGGGTCGTCGAAGCGGGTCGGGGTCATGACGGTCTTCTCCGGATGGGGGAGGGGAGGGGAGAGGCGGGGCGGGGCGGGGAGCGGGCGTCGCAGGCCGTTTTCGAGCGGCTGCCGGGCCCGGCGGTCACGCAGGTCTGAGCTGTCGATCGTTCCGGCCGGGGGGCTTTGGCAGCGCCGGGTCTCACGGCGATGGACTTCGCGTCGGCGGACCTCGCGTCGGCGGACCTCGCGGGGAGGCGGCTAGCGCACGATCAGAAAGACGGCGACGAGCAGGACCACGCCTTCGAGACCGTGGATCACGATCGCGAGCCAATTGGACCGAAACACCTGCGCCGGCAGGCTGTAGCAAAGGGAGCTGATCACAAGGCCCGGCATCAGCCAGAACTTGTGGACGTGGTAGGCGCTAAACAGCAGGCCGTTGCCGAGCCATGCCCAGCGCCCCCAGGCCCGTTCCATGCGGGGCAGAAGAACCCCGTGAAACAGCAGGGCTTCACCGAGGCCGTAGTTGAAAAGGCAGGAGACGACGGCCAGCGCCAGGATATCCCAGCGGCCCCGGGCCTGCGGCGTCGCCAGCCCCTCGATGAAGGCAAAGCCCGGCACGGCATCCGCCAGCTGTTGTCCCACGTCTGTCGCCTCGAACCAGCGGGTGACCGCGTCGTCCCCGAAGAAGCCGATGGCGACGAAGGCCGGAACGAGCAGGAAGGCCGCGACGAACGGCCGGCCAGTCGCTCTCCAGACCGGCGTCGTGAGCCACAGACGCCGGCGCAGATCCGCCCACCGGAACGGCACACCCTCCAGTCTCAGGACGATGAGCGCCAGGACCATCTGCCAGGCCATGCCGATCACGATCATGGCCCAGAACACCAGACCGGGCATCGGATCACCGGGGGCCATAAGCCGGGGGGCCACGCCCCAGACCAGGACGGCCATGGGCGCGGTTACAGCCAGCCAGATCAGAAGAATCGTCGCGGAGCGACGCAGCAGCGGCCCCCTCATCCTCAGAACCGCCGCACGAGGCTGACGAACCCGGCCGTCGTCCAGCCTTTGGCCATGAGCGGGCTGTCGGTAATGTCGTCGTTATAGCTTTCGACTTCCGCCGCTGCGATCAGATAGAGCCGCTCGCCGATCTGGTAGCGCATCTGAACGCCGAGCGAAGGGACGAACGCGCCGCCCGAGGGGGCCGACGGCGAGCGACCGAACTCATAGGCCCGGAGCCGGCCGACCTCGTCCTCGCCGAGACCGTAGAGCCATGTGGCCAGCGCATCGTCCTTCCACGAGAGGCCCGCTGCGACCTCGATGGACAGGCGTTCGGCCGGTGAGAATGACACCGACAGGTCCGCGTTGACTTCCTGCCCCCCGGATTCGTCCAAAGCATCAAGCAGATACTCGACGCTGAGTGTCGCCGGGCCGGCGGTGGCGCTCAGACGGGCCCCGACATCGACGCCGGCATCGCGTTCCAGAAAGGCGAAATCGCGCGTATCCTTGGGATCGACGAGCTGCAGGCGCGGGCTGACACGTCCTTCCAGCTTGAAGCGGCCATTGTCGAAGGCTGTGACGGCGAGGCCGGACAGGTCGGCGGTCAGGTAGCGGTTCTGGTAGACAAACAGCGGCAGAACACCGCCCTCGACCTCCTCGAGCGCGCTTTCATAAGGGTTGGACGTCGCATAGACGCCGGCCCCCAGCAGAAGCAGGTGCCCGGGCTCGTCTGACTGGGCGTGGGCTGCGGTGCCGAAGGCCATGACGCCCAGGGCAAAGGTTGTGAGGCCGAGGGCGGCGTGCAGGCCGCGGGTGCGATGGATCATGACTGTTCTTTCCTGGCCCGGGAGATCGGACAGACAGGGTCGTGAACGAGCCGACGGGCGGCGTCGTCCGGACGGGCAGGATCGAATCCCGGGCGTGTCCGGACGGGCAGGCCCGGACGTCAGACGCTCATGGCGCAGGGTGAGGCTCCGGGCGAGGCTCAGGGCGAAAAGCGCTGGGTGCGCGGCCCGTATGCTTCCTGACCGCCACGTTGAAGGTGGAGCGGGAGTTGAACCCGACATCAAAGGCGATTGTCAGGATGGGCTCGTCGCCATCGCGGATGCGCGCGATGGCGTCCTCGACCCGCCAGCGATTCACATAGTCAAAGAAGCTCTGGCCCAGATGGTCGTTGAGGACCTGGGAGAGGTGGTTCGGGCTGACCGCGACCCGGGTCGCCAGGGCGCTCAGCGAGAGCAGGGGGTCGCGATAAAGCCTCTCGGCGCGCATCGCCTTTTCCAGCCGCCCGGCGATTTCGATCTGGCGTGTTTCGGGCAGGGCGGAGCGCGCGTATTTGCCCTGGGCGGGCAGGGCCCGGGGCGTCTCGGTCTGAACCGTGAAGATCGGCTTCTGCGCCAGCCCGAACAGTCCGATCGCCGCGATCCAGCACAGCTCGACTGTGGCGGCGGCAAACTCCATCCACGCCGACTGGGCGCTTCCGAAACCGAGACCCGATTTGATCGCGCCCCAGATCCATGCCGCCAGCATGACCAGAAGCAGCACGCGGAGCCAGCTCAGGGTCCGGTCCTCGATGTTGGAGAACAGATCACGCACCCGGCGCACATGCCGGCCCAGCACCCGGAAGGCGGCGGCCAGATAGCCGAGCATCACCACCAGGAACAGCGCCACAAAGGCGAGCTGGACCAGACCGATCCGGCCATCCAGCCCGGCACCCTCGCCCGTATAGACGGCCAGACGTGTGCGGGAGGGCAGAAGAAAAAACGGCAGGGCCAGAACGACGGCGACGATGGCGGGCCAGGCAAGTCTTCCGACCCTGGCCGGGGTCCAGCCGCGCCCGGGGTTGCCCGTCATCGCCACGACATAGGCCAGGATCGCCGGACCAAGGAACAATGAGCTCGTCCAGAGGATCCCCGTCATCGCGGGGGCGGCGGCATAGACGCCGGTCCGCTCGAGAATGAGATCAATGCCCGAGAGTGCGCTCAGCAGCAGAAAGACGCCGAGCGCCGTCGCCGGAGCCGTCCGCCAGTCGCGGCGAATACCCAGCTGGGCGGCGGCGAACAGGCCGATCGCGGCCGCTGCAGATGACGCAATGAGCACCAGGGTGCCGGCCATGTCGTTGATCACGCTGTTGCCCCCTCCCGGGCGGGGGGACATTGTCGCGGAACGACGCTGGCGGCAATTCCACGAAGGGAGGGTTTTTGACCCCGTCCCACTGTCGGTGAAGCGGTCCCGGCGGGCCGCGTGAAACCGGCGGACATCAGGTCAGCCGGGACTTCGGTTGGCCCCTACCAGACTGACCCCGGCGATGATGATCCCGGCGGATCATGCCGACAGGAGCCTCATCACAGGACGCTTCAAGCGGGAGACAGAGCCGTGAGGACCGTGCGGGCCGACTACCAGCCCGAGGGGGCGGCGATCCTCTGGCGTTGGCGGGTGGGGGTCGCGGGGCTGGCCATGGGGTCGGCCATGATGGGCACGTCCCTCTGGATGACGGGGGCTTGGCGAACGGGTGCGGTGCTCACCGGCGCCGCCGGGCCGCTGTCGGACTCCAGAACCTCGGACGCCTCGAACTCGTCCGATGCCGTGACGACCGGCGTCAGGCGCGCCGAGGTGATCTCGGTCAGTTCGCCGGTGTCCAGCTCGCTGGAGACCAGGATCTCGACGGGAGTCTCGACCGCGAAGGTGGCCAAAGAGGCCATTTTGGGAATGATCGGCTCTGCCCCGGAATAGACGCCCGTAAAGGCCGAGGGCAGGCCCCAGGCACCGTTCCAGCGGTAGAAGATATGGGTGCCGATCTGGACGATCTTGGACAGGCGCGGGGCCCAATAGGGCGCGACCCAGTCGGTATGATAGTGGGTGGCGGTCCCGACGGCGGCGACGACCGTGCCGTTCAGGGCGGCGGACGCCACGCCCCGGGCCCGGGCCCAGCCGGCGGGGGAGGGCACGCGCGCCATCGCCCCGTCGCAGGTAAAGCTGAACTGGCAACCGGTGGTCCGCTCGGAGCCCTGGAAGACCACGCCGCAGACCGTCCGCGGATAGGCCGGATGGCGGGCGCGGTTCAGCACGACCTGGGCCACGGCCGCCTGGCCCTGTGGGGTCTCCGAGGCGGCCTCATAATAGATGGCGGTGGTCAGGCAATCGAGCGCGCGGCTGTAGGCCTCGATGTCGGTGGTCGGCGCGATCAGGGGCGCGGCCGGGCGGATCGGAGCCGTCGAGAAGGGCAGGGCGGCGTTCCACAACCGGGCCTGGGCGAAGTCAAACTTCTGCAGGGCCTCGGGGGCGAGGGTGAAATCGGTGAGATCACCGGCCGGGAGCTGCAGCGTCGGGGCCGGGGCCGTGGACCGGACCTGCAGCGCCGGGTCGGCCGCATTGATCCGGGGCAGGATGACCGCCGCACCGGCTGTCCCGAGGGCGAGCACCGCGAGCACGCCGATGATGATCCAGCCGCCGACCTCTGTTGCAGCCCAGGCGCGGACGGCCGCGATCACGGCCCCGGCGCGCTGGCGCAGGGTCAGGGGGCCATCAGACTCCGCGGTGAATTTTGGTACCGTCATTCTTCTGTCTGCCCGACCCATATTGCAGTGCACTCTTAGCACGAACCGTGCCGCCTCCCAATCTGGAACACCTGACGGAAGGCGACGGTGCGCGGGGGGGGGCTAGCGCCCGCGCGACGATGCCTGGGACATCGCAAAGCCCAGACCCAGCATCAGGGTCCAGAAGGCCACGAACGAGGGCGTGTTGAGCGACACGTCCACGGCCGCGTGCAGCAGCACGATCAGCGATCCCGCCAGCAGGCCGACCACCAGAATGCGGTTGCGGGGCCGGCGGTACGCCCGCCACGCCGTTGTGCCTAGGATAACGGCGATCAGGGCGAACATCGGCACCGCACCGATCACGCCGGCCTCCTCAAGCCACTGCAGATAGGCGTTGTGCTGGATCACGCTGACCGAAAGGGCCCCGGCATTGGCCTGGGTCATGATCTGGTTGTTGACGTGGGCATAGCTGCCGAGGCCGTAGCCCAGCAGGGGGGAGTCCAGAAACGCCTGCCAATGGGCGGCCGCGACCGCCGCCCGGGTGGTATCCCCCTCGGCCAGTGTGCCGAAACGATCCGCAAACAGGGTATTGCCCTGTACCAGAAGCAGAACGGCCCCCAGCACCAGAACGCCTCCCAGTGCCATAAGGGGCCAGCGGGAGCGACGGTTGTCCAGGGCGGCCCAGCCCAGAAACAGGATGACGGCCAGACCCGTCGCGCTGATCGCAGCGCGCGAGGCGGTCAGCAACAGACAGGCGAGGAACAGGAGGATGAGCGCGAGGACCGGGGCGAGGTCGGTGATGCGCTCGACGAGGGTCCTGTCGCCGGCCTGACCCCAGCGCCGCACCGCCCAGGCCGTGGCCATCAGGACCAGCACGCCGAACTGGGTCCCGGCGATGTTGGCGCTGTAAAAGCCCCCGGCCAATCTGCGGTCCCCATGGGCGATCTGGCCGCCGCCGAGGAACAGGACCAGGCTGATCACCCCATAGACCGCGCCGATGCCGAGGATCACAGCAAAGGTGTTGCGGCCCCGGTCCGCGCGTGCGCCCAGCAGGCAACCCAGAACGAAGACGCTGGCCAGACCCAGCAGCTTGATGATTTCGAGGACGGTAGCCGAGCGGTTCAGGGTCGAGGCACCCGGCATCCCGGCCCAGTCCCAGATCGGATGGGGCCCGCCGGGCACGGCCGGTGTCAGGGTCCAGGCCGCGATCGCCACGACGGCCACAAAGGGCCCGAGAACAGCCCAGACCGGGGTCAGGGCCGAAAGCTCCCGGCGCAGGTCCGCGCGCACGAGGGCGGCCACGAGCAGGGCCGACAGCAGAGAGAGCAGGACGAGGGCGGGCAGATCCAGCGCGGCCCCGTAGAAGAAGTGGGCGACGAAGATCAGGGCAGGGACCAGCCCCAGCGTCGCTGTCCGGAGCCAGTCGGCCGGGCTCCCCGGACGAACGACTTCCCGGCGGCCCGCGCCTGCGGACCGGGCTCTCCCGCCCGGCCCCGGCATCAGGCCGTATAGTAGGACTTGTAGGCCCCGTAGTAGTAGCCGGCGTCGCCGTAGCCGTAGCGGGCCTGGGACTTCATATCGACCTGCACCAGGGCGACGCCCGCGACATGGGCTCCGGCCTTGTCGAGCAGTTTGAGCGAGTTGGTGATCGCCTTCTGCGGCGTGGCGCGCCAGCGCGTCAGGAACACGACGGTATCGGCCTTGCCGGCCAGGATCCGCGTATCAGCCACGGCCAAGACCGGCGCAGTATCGAGGATCACCAGATCAAAGCTCTCGCCGAGCCGGGCCAGCAGGGTGTCCATGGCCTGGGAGCTGAACACATCCTTGGGCGTGAAGGCCGTGTGGGTCAGCGGCAGGACATAGGCTCCCGACGGAACGTCGTGATAGAGCGCCGCCTCGAGCGTCGAGGTGCCGTTCAGGACTTCCAGCAGGCCCGCTTCCGGCTCGATCCCGAACATGCGGTTCACGGCCCGGCGGCGCAGGTCGCAGTCGACGATGACCACGCGCTGGCCGGCCTGGGCCGCGGAGCGGGCGAGGCAGACCGAGGTGGTCGTCTTGCCCTCGCCCGGCAGGGTCGAGGTCACGGCGATCAGGCCCACGGTCCGGCCGACCCGCGAGAACAGGATGGAGGTCCGCAGCGCCCGGATCGCCTCGGCAAAGGCCGAGAGCGGTTTTTCCAGCAGATAGTCCGCCGGGGGCATGTCGCGCTCCTTGGCGTCGGCGACCGAGGACACCAGCGGGATCGAGCCGATATGGGGCAGGCCCAGCTTGCTCTCGACGTCCTCGCCCGTGGCCATACCGGCATCGAGCATCTCGGCCAGAACCACGGCCGCCAGACCCGCGCCCAGTGCCAGTACCAGCCCGAGGGCCAGATTGAGCGGGACGTTCGGCGAGCTGGGCTGGTTGGGGATGATGGCGCGCGAGACGATCCGGGCGTCAGACTCTTCGAGCCCGGCCTGGCTGGTGGTTTCCTTGAAGCGGTCGAGCAGGCCCTGGTAGAGGGTCCGCGAAGCCTCGGCGTTGCGCTGAAGCTCGTTCAGCCGCACGCCGGCGTTGTTGTTGGCGGCCAAGGTGCCGCGAGCACCGGCCAGACTGCCCTGCATCGAGGCCGTCCGCTGGCGCGCGACCTGGACCCGGGCCTCGAGGTTGGAGACGATCCGCCCGATCTCGGCCTGGATCTGGGTGTCGATATCGGCCAGTTCGCGCTCGGCGCGCAGCATGTCGGGGTGGCGGGGGCCGTAGCGGCTGGACAGGTCGGCCACCCGGCCGCTGACCTCGGCGCGGCGGGCGCGCAGCTGCTGAACCACGGTCGAGCCCAGGGCTTCGCCGACGTCGTCGCCGGTCGAACCGCGGGCCAACTGGGCGCGAGCGGTCGACAGCCGGGCCTCATCCTCGGCCTGCTGGGCGCGAACCGTCGCCAGCTGGGTGTTGTAGGTCGAGATTTCCTGCTCGGTCAGGGTAGCCCCCGAGGCGCTCAGCAGGTTGTTGGCGTTGCGATACTGCTCCACCGCCGCCTCGGCCTGGATCACTTCACCGCGCAGGTCGTTCAGGCGCGTGTTCAGCCAGGCGTTGGCCTGACGTGTGGCCTCGAACTTGGCCTGAAGCTGCTCCAGCAGATAGTTCTGGGCGAAGGCATTGGCGATCCGGGCCGCCTTGTCAGGATCCGGCGAGGTAAAGCCCACGCCCATGACATAGGTCAGGCCGACCCGGCGGATGCTCAGCCGATCGCGCACCGTGTCGACCACGCGTTCGCGCTGCTTCTGGGCTTCGATCTCGCTGAGCTGGTCCTGGGCCGTATCGGGCGCGGCGGCCCCGAACAGGGAACCGACGCCCCCGGTGATCTGGCCGATAATTCCCGGCTTGCGCAGGGCGCTGTTGAACTCGGGATCTTTTTCCAGCTCCAGCGCGGCGACGACGCGCTCGGCCAACTGGCGGGATTTCAGAACCTCGACCTCGGTATCGACGGTCGCCGCATCCGCCGGCAGACCCGAAAGCACGGCCTGGGTATCGACGACCTGTTCGGTGCGGTTGTCGATCATCACACTGGCGGTCGCCGTATAGAGCGGCGTCGCCTGGATGGTGAGCACCAGAACCACCACGAACACCAGCAGGGCGAGCGCGAGGAACAGCTTCAACCGGCGGCGGAAGGTCGCCACCATCTGATGGATATCAAAGGCACGCGCCAGAGAGCCGCCCGACCAACCGCCCTGGTTGAAATCGTCGTCGTCCCCCATCGGCTGAACGTTAAGGCCTTGGGGATCGAAAGCTTTGTTCATCAGACGCTTTTCACGGAGACGGTCGGGTTATGACCCGACCGCTATCAGAATTGGGAGACAAGCGCGACAATCAGCTTGTTGACGGTGAAATCCTGGTCGCGGTTTGCGCCCTCGGACTTGGTGTCAATGCTCGACAGGGTCGCGTTCACGCCGAAGTTGCGGTTGATCAGATAGGTGCCGCCGATGTTCAAACCGGTCCGGGTGTCTTCGCGATCGATACCTTCATACTCATCCCGGCCCCAGGTGACCCGGGCGTTGAGGATGACGTTGCGCAGCAGTTCGTGGTCGATTCCAAGGCTGGCCGTGTTGGACACAAAGGCCCCGACGCCGACGACGGGCGTATCCTCGATCGTACGACCGGCGGCAACATTGACCGTGGTCAGTTCGCTCGGGAACCACTCCAGCTGGGCGCGGGCTCCGAAGCCCTCGACGTCATCGAAGGCGGCCTCGTCGAAGCTCTGTTCGATATAGCCGGCCGCGATTTCACCACGCGCCACGGCACCGAGTTCGAAGTTGGCACCGAACAGATATTCGGAACCCTTGGAGTTGCGGGCCGGGACCAGCACAGTCGAACCGATGTCATAGGTCCGGTCGTTGCCGGTCGCCTGGAAGAAGAAGGCGGTATCGGGGCTGACGGCGAGATCGATCCGTCCGGACAGGCTGACCACTTCGCGGTCGCGGGCGTCCTGGTCGATCACAGTCCCGAGGCCGGTGCGGCCGTCCTCATAGTCAAACGACCGCCAGTCGGCCCGGCCGGTCAGCTTGAGATAGCCCGCCGACCGCGAACCGCTGATATAGGCTTGGGCCGTCTTCAGCGGGGTGGGCTCAACCGCGTTCCGCGGGGCGGAAGGGGCCGTGCGGGGCTCGAAGGAGCTGTTGTAGTCCGCCCCGAAGCCGAGGTTCGACAGGCGCGTGACGTCGATCCGGCCGGAGCCGCCAACACCGAACTCCTCGGTGTTCTCGTCCTCATTGTCGGAGTAGCGGTTCAGCGCGCCCCGGACATAGGCGGTCAGGAAATTCTGCGACCAGTCGGACTCAAAGGCCAGCTCGGGCCGGACGTGCAGGATGGTGTCGTCGACCTCGTTGGCCGAGGTCGCATAGATGTTGTCGTTACGCTCGCCCGACAGTTCCAGTCGCGGGTAGACGAGGAAGGCCCCCGCACGGATCCCTGGCGCTTCATAGTCGGGGCGGGACCGCTGCGCCACGGAGGTGTTCCGGTTGCGCGAGAAGTTGTCGACCGACGCATCGCGGGCTCCAGCCAGTGAGCCACTCGCGGTCTGGGCGACGGCGGCACCGCACACCAGCGCCAGCGAACCGGCCGAGACCGTGACTGCCACGTGCTTCAAAACTCTGAACATAACGATCCCGCCAAAATTTTGCAGCCCGTGCAGGGAGCACGCGCCAAGGACATGAGAACGGGTTCCCTCCCCGAAATTGAGAAGGGAACCTCAAGCAACTGAACTGAAGGCCTAGCCTCGGTAGACGACCACCGTGACGACGGGCGGCGGCGCCGTGCCGGCGTCCGTGGTGGCACCCGGCGCGTTCGTGGTCGCAGCCGCATTCTGGACTGCCGCTGCGACTGTGGTGACAGCGGCAGCGACGGCGGCAGCTGCACCGGGGGCGATCGCGGCGATCACCGGCGAGCTTGCCAGGGTTGCCGAAGCGCTGGCCACCGCAGAAGCGGCAACGGCAGCGGTCGCGCCCGAAGCGCTGATCGTTGCGGCGATGGCGGCCTGAACGGCTGTGGTCACGGCGGCGGTGACGGCGTTCGCGACAGCAGCCTGGACGAAGGCGGCGGCGGCCTCGGGCGAAAGGCCGAGTGCAGCGGCTTCGGCAGCTGCGGCTTCCGAGACAGCGGCGGTGTCAACCGAGGCCGCAGCCTCGGTGGCGGCGGCTTCGGATGCAGTGACGATAGCGGCGGCGAGAGCCTCGGCGGTCACGCCGGATCCGGCACCCTCCTGGGCGACGCCCGTGACCTGCGGCTGACCGAACGCGATACCTGCGGACAGCGCGATCACGCTCGTTGCGATCAGCGCAGACGCTTTCAGGAAGTTCTTGCTCATACCCAGTCCCCTTATTCTTTCGCTAACCTAACCGAAATATCGCCGATTTTAAACCACCGTCTGCGCTTTTTTCGCACTGCACCACCAGTTCAGCTTGTGACGTGGCGAAAAGGTGACTCTTCGCGTCTCAGGGTTGCTGCGATGCCCGGGCCAGGCGGGCGCGCCGGACCTCTTCCAGCGTCAGCAGAAGCGCCAGTCTGCCCGAAGGATCGTCAACGCTTGCCCGCAACTGCCGGCTATTCACTCTACGGCCGGCGATTTTCAACTCCTCGAGGGCGGCCAATCGATTGGGGCGATCCAGGGCGGCCCAGTGATTGAAGGCAAAGGCCAGCCGCCACTGGGAATCGTCGGGACCGAACGGGGCCACGGTCCAGGAGGCGGCCAGGGCCCGGTTGCCGGCGGACCCCAGTCCGGCGGGCTCGAGACTGTCCAGATAGGCCAGCCGCAACCAGGCGGTCGGATTGGCCGGGGCCTGCCTCAGGGACTTCATTGTGGCGTCACGGGCACGCGCCCGGTCGTCGGCATCCGTGGCGGCGGTTGTCGCAAACCGCGTTGCCTGCTGCTCATGGGTTGGGGCCAGCCCGATCGAGCTGGCGAACCCCGTATGCGGCAGGGCGAGGGCGGCGGCAGCGGCAGTGGTCGTGACCAGCGCTGTCACGGCCAGGGCCATCGCCGCGATCGCGCCCCTTTCTTTCCGTCCTGCCACCTTGTCGCCTCCAGCCCTGTGCAACTTTAGGCCGGGCGGTCGCGTCCGGCAATCGGTTGCCCGGGAGCGACTGTCGCGGGCGGATTGACCTCCAAGGGTAGTGGCGGCCCGGCTTCGCGCGCGCTAAGCTTGGGCAAGCGAGGGAGAGACCACATGTTGCGGGTGCTTTGGACGGCCTTTGTCGGGCTACTGCTGGCGATGACCCTGGCGTCCTGCGCCCAGGGTGTCATGGCGTCCGGCGTGGCTGTGGGCTCTGCCGATGACCCCGAGGTCTCGCGTCTAATTGAAGAGTATCGGCTCGGCGTGGCCGACAAGGTCCGTGTCACCGTGTTCGGGGAGGCCGCCCTGACGGGCGAGTTTCTCGTCGGCGGCAACGGCAAGATCTCCCTGCCGCTGATCGGCGAGACCCAGGCCAGCGGCCTGACGATCTCGGAATTCCAGGCCGAGGTCGCCGAGGCGCTCCGCAACGGCTTCATCACCGAGCCGCGCGTCAGTGCCGAAGTCCTGAACTACAGGCCCTTCTATATCCTCGGCGAGGTCAATTCGCCGGGCGAGTATCCCTATACCAACAGCCTGACGGTCCTGAACGCGGTGGCGACGGCCGGCGGCTTCACCTACCGGGCGGACAACCGGCGCGTCTATATCAAGCGGGCCGATGCGGATGCCGAAGCGGAGTATCCCCTTACGACCGCCACCCGCGTGGCCCCCGGCGACACCATCCGCATCCGCGAGCGGCTGTTCTGATCAGCCGCGTGAGCGGACGTCGGCCCGCACCCAGGTAAGGGCCGATCCGGGAAGCTGGCGCTCCTGCCATTCGTACGGGGCCTGATCCCAGCGCACGACCCAGGGGCTGAGGTTGTCGAGGACGTACTCGCCGTCTGCGGTCGCGACCAGCAGGACGGCATGAGCCTCGCCCCGACGCGTTGTGACCAGGGCGATCGAAAGGGCCTCCGGACGGGTGCCCGCCTCGATCAGGGCCCGGCGCTTGGCCAGAACATAGTCCTCGCAGTCCCCGCGGGGACGCGCCCCGACCGGCGCGACCCAGACGTCCGGCTGACCGAAGGTCTCCTGATCGCTGGAGCGGCGGATGGTGCGGTTGATGCGTCTGTTGACCGCTTCGAGGGTCTCGAGGGTCGGATTTGAAGCCCGAGGCGGGATGGCCGCCACGACCGGAGGGGCAGGCGCCACAGCAACGGGCGGGACGACAGGGGCTCGCGGGGCCGGGAGGGCCGGCACCGCCTTCGTTCCCGGTGTCCGCTTGCGTGTCACGGCCTTGCGCGACGCGTCCTTCTCGGCCCGCAAGCTGTCGCGGCTGCGGTCCACCTTGATCGAGGCGGGATAGGGGGAGGGCAGGACCGCGCCCGGCACCGCCAGAGCCCGGGACGCCGTCACAGGGGTCGGCAGACCGGAGGCCGCGAAGATCTGGGACCAGCGCATCCGTCCCGCCCAGGCCCTTACCTCGGCGAGGGATCGCGGCGAGGCTCCGGGTCCGGCGCACTCTTCGGGCTGGGTCTCGCAAAGGGCCAGAAAGCCGGGCGGAATGGCCGCGGTATCGCCCAGCGGCATTGCAGGCCCGTCCGCCCGGGCTCCGCCGGCGGCAGACAGAAGCAGCAGGCCTGCGGCCGCGGCGCTAAAGGTCAGACGTCCTGAGCTGTTCATGGTTCGCCTCTTCATCTGAGACGAATACTGTCAGGGTTGTTCTAAGAAGCCTGTTACAGTTATAGTAACGAACTCATCTAGACTTATGGTACCAGCGTCGGTAATGATAACCGGCAGTAACCATAACCTGCTCGATGGCTGTCAGGCATGCGGCGGTCGGCCGGGGATGGCCGCTGCGGCGGCGACAGGGCGGGGGGGCTGGAGGTCCCGAAGCGGTGTCCCTGACGGGCCTGCCGGGGGTGGGAAGGCGATCGGCCGACGGGCCGACGGAGCCGTCGATCAGCCGATCAGTCGGGTGACCAGGGCGAACGCGGCGGCCCAGATCGTCAGGGAGACGGTGCCCGCGATCCCGTATCCGATCAGGGCCGCACCGGGCCGCAACCCGGCTGCGCGCACCCGGATGCGGGTCGCAGACGGTCGGGTCGTGGAGGGCGAGGCCAGGGTCATAACGTGAGACTGACGCAATCCGGTCAGCGAACCGTGAAAGTTCGAAGTTAATATTCCCGGCAGGCGCGAGACTGTGGCCGCCGGGCAACCTTCCGCGCCCACGATCGAACGCGGGTCGGATTGATATTGCGCTGCGACATAGGTTGGGGTTTACGTGTCGTTAAGGGCGTTGCCACGCGGCATCGGGGATTGGGTATGTTCGACAGCTATCACGCTGCGCCACGGGTTGTGGCCCGACCGGACACAGCCGCGACCTGCGGCTGGAGCCCCCTGGTCCGCCGCACCCGCTTCTGCGCCGGACTGAAGCGTGCCTTCGACGTCGTGGTCGCCACCACCATCCTCGCCGTCTTCTTCTGGGCCTATCTGCTGATCGCCCTGGCCGTCGTGGCCGAGAGCCGGGGCCCCATCCTGTTCCGCCAGCGCCGCACCGGCCGCCATGGTCAGATCTTCACCATCTACAAGTTCCGCAGCATGACGGTGACCGAGGACGGCGACGCCATCGTCCACGCCACCCGCAACGACAACCGTGTCACCCGCGTCGGGGCCTTCATCCGTCAGACCAGCCTCGACGAGCTGCCCCAGCTGCTGAACGTCATCCGGGGCGACATGTCCCTGGTCGGCCCGCGTCCGCACGCCTTGGCCCACGACATCCACTACGGGGCCCTGCTGCCCCGCTATGCCGACCGTTTCGCCGTGCGCCCCGGCCTGACGGGCCTGGCCCAGATCCTCGGCCACCGCGGCGAGATCCACCAGCTGGACTGCATGGCCCGCCGGGTCGAGGCCGACGCCGACTACGCCGCCCGCTGGTCCTTCGTCGACGACCTGGCCATCATCGCCCGCACCGTCCCCCTCCTGCTGGCCCGCACCAACGCCTATTGAGGGCGGAGCGCGGCCGGGCGGACCGGCCGCATCTTCCGACATTGTTCACGCGCGTCGACTAGGTCGTAGCCGGATGTGATGAGCCAACCGCCACGCTTGGCTGCTAGGTGCCGAAGTGTCGGGCGGGCGGGGGGCACGCGGGCCTTTGATTCGAGATTTTGACAGTTTATGCTGCGGTGCAGCAGGAGGGCGTTATGCGGGCTATCATTCAAGGTGGGGTTCGCCCCGGCGGGACCGTCGAGGTCAGTGGCGCCAAGAACTCGGCGACGCGCCTTCTGGCGGCGGCCCTGCTGACCAACGGCACGGTCGAGCTGACCAACTTCCCGACGCAGCTGGTCGACGTCGGTCACAAGGCCAACTTCGTCCGCGCCTGCGGGGGCCAGGTTCAGTTCGATGACGTGGCCAATGCGGTGACCATCAACGCCAGCGACTATCAGTGCACCGAGTTGGACGACTTCGACTACCCGATCCGCACGACCTATCTGCTGGCCGCCGGCCAGATCCTGCGGTCCGGCATCGCCAAAATCCCCTATCCTGGCGGCTGCAAGATCGGCAGCCGGGGCTATGACCTGCACATCATGGTGTGGGAACGGCTGGGCTGCGTGGTCGAGGAGAAGCCCGACTATATCGAGATCCGCGCCGACGGCGGCTTCCGGGGCGCGGAAATCCGCTTCCCGATCTCGACGGTCGGCGGGACCGAGAATGCCCTGCTGTGCGCCGCCATCGCCAATGGCCGGACAGAGATCGTCAACGCCTACATCACCCCCGAGATCGAGGACCTGATCGACCTGCTGGGCCGCATGGGGGCCCAGATCGAGGTCTCCGGCACCAGCCATGTCACCGTGACCGGTCGCCCGGACCTGAGCGGCACGCGCATGGCCGTCATGCCCGACCGGATCGAGGCCCTGACCTGGATCACCTATGCCGCCATGTCCGGCGGTAGCCTGCTGATCAAGAATGTGCCGTTCAAGTCCATGCAGTCGCCGCTGCTCTATATCGAGGCCGCCGGCATCGACCTGCTGAAGAACGCCGATTCCATCTATGTCCATCCCGACTGCATCCGGGGCGGCGTGATCCAGCCGTTCGAGGTGCCCTGCGGAGCCCACCCCGGCGTCATCTCGGACATGCAGCCCTTCTATACGATGTTGGGTCTGGTCGCGACGGGCGTGTCCCGCGTCATCGACTACCGCTATCCGGAGCGGGTCGGCTATGTGAAGGAACTGGCCCGCTTCTGCCCCGAGAACGCGCTGAAAGCCGAGATCGGCAAGATCACCATCCAGGGCCCGAACCGCTTCCACGCCGCCGAGGCCACCTCGACCGACCTGCGCGGCAGCATGGCCCTGATCCTCGCGGCCCTGTGTGCCGACGGCCGGTCCGTGGTCAATGACGCCCACATGGCCCTGCGCGGCTACAACGGTCTGGCCGCCAAGCTGGCGGCCGTCGGGGCCCATATGACGCTGGAGCCGACGGCGGCCGACGCCGCGATGTCGGAGTGATACCGGCCGCCGCCCTTGCGGCCGATCTGGAGCGCCTGTCCGGCCGACCCGTCGTGCGTGACGCCGACCTGCGCCTCTACGGCCGGTGGCGTACGGGCGGCCGCGCCGCCGCCGTGGTCGAGCCGGCCAACGCCGCCGCCGTACAGGCCTGTCTGGCCTATCTGGCGGACAAGCCCGTGCCCCGGCTGGTCATCGGCGACGGCTCCAACATCCTGTTCGACGACCGGGGCTTCGACGGGGTCCTGCTGCGCATCGGCCAGAACCTGTCGGCGGTCCACATCGACGGGCAGGACGTCACGGCCGAGGGCGGCATCTGGGTTCCCACCTTCGTGCGTCGGCTGGGCCAGCACGGTCTCGGCGGGCTTGAGCATGCCATCGGCATTCCTGGCACCTTGGGGGGTCTGGTCGTCATGAACGGCGGCAGCCGGCGTCAGGGTGTGGGGGACGATCTGGTCCGCGTCCGCGGCTGCGACGCCCGGGGCGTCCCGTTCGAACGCGACCGCGCCGCCTGCGCCTTCCGCTATCGCGGCTCCACCCTGCAGGACGACGGCCTGATCATCCTGGGTGCCGATTTCCATCTGAAGCGCGTCGACCCCGCCGCCCTGCGCCGCGACATGATCAGCATCATGGTCGAGCGCCGCCGCAAATTCCCCAAGGCCCAGCCCAACTGCGGCTCGGTCTTCCTCAGCGACCCGGCCATGTATGAGGTCGTGGGTCCGCCGGGGGCCGCCATCGAGCGCGTCGGCCTCAAGGGCCGCCAGATGGGTCAGGCCCAGATTTCACCCATGCACGCCAATTTCATCGTCAACCTGGGCACCGCCCGCTCCGACGACATCCTCGGCCTCATCCACCTGGCCCGCACCACGGTCCACGACAGCACCGGCTTCTGGATGGACGCCGAGGTCCGCCACATCGCCCCCGACGGCCGCGTGCGTCAGGCTCATGTGGCGGCGGCGGAGCGGGCCGCTGTCTGAGTCGCGGTCCCGTCCATGAAACGCTTCCTGATCCAGGGGGCCAGTCTGATGGCCTCGCGTCTTCTGACGCGCCTGGCCCAGGCGGCGGCGATCGTCGTTCTGGCGCGGGTACTGTCGCCGGAGGGGTTCGGCATCTACGGAGCCCTGACCTCGGCCGTTGCCCTCGCCGTCACCCTCGGCAATCTGGGCCTGCGACAGGCCGCGGCGCGCGAGATCGGTCAGGACCGGATGACCCCGGGACAGGCGGCCGCCACACTGTCTGTGCTGTGGCTGCCCCTGTCGGTTCTGGCCATGGGCGGGGTCGCCCTGGCCCTAGGGTCCCGCATCGGGGCGCAGGGGCCGGGCGTGCTGATCGCCGTCGTCCTGGCCGTGGCCGGCAGCCTGTATGTGACCCTGATCCAGGGCGTCAATCTGGGCCGGCAACAGGTCAAGGTGTTCGGCCTGACCGACGCCGGCCCTCGTGTCATTCAGGCCGTGGCAGTGGGGGCGCTGGCCCTGCTGGGCCTGCTGACCCTGTCGTCGGCCCTGTGGACCTTCACAGCCGGCTTTCTTCTGGTCGCCCCAATCGCGGTGTATTTCGCCATCCGGGGCGGGGGCCGGTTCATGCCCCGGCTGGCCGAGGCTCCCGGTATGGTCCGTTATGGCCTGCTGTTCGCGGTTTCCATGTTCATCATCACCCTACAGAGCCGGCTGGGCGTCCTGATTCTGGAGCGGATGGGCGATCCTGCGGCCGCGGGACAGTTCTTCGCCGCCCAGCGCATGAACGAGATCCTGCTGGAGGTCGCGACCGCCTTCGGTCTGGTCCTGTTCTCCCAGACCGTCCGCGCCACCTCCTTTCGCGACAGCATGGCCATGGCCTTCCGACCGGCCATCGGCCTGTTCGTCCTGTTCGTCGCCCTGGCGGCCGGAACCGCCCTGTTCGCTCCCTTGGTCGCGCGTCTGCTGCTGGGGGCGGCCTATGCCGACACGGGCCCCTTGATTCAGGTCCTGGCCCTCGGCCTGCCCGCCGCCGCCTTCGTCAAGATCATGAACAGCGTCATCGCCGGAGGCGGAAAGCCAATCCTTAGCGCCTCGGTCGTGGGCGCTGGGCTGGTCGTCAATCTAGGGCTGGCCCTGCTGCTGGTGCCCACCATGGGGGCTATGGGGGCCGCTTGGGCCATGGTCGCGTCGCTCTACATAGCGATGGCCGTCTATGTGGCGGTGGGTGCGATTGCCTATGAGGTCGATTTTCGCTCCGTGTTTCGACGGGGCGGTACTGACACTGCTACGCGCTAATCGGCCCCAGAAGGGAACCTGAAAATGAGTATCCTAACAGTCGTTACTGCCTACTATAATAGGGAGGATAGTGTCTATCCAACATTGGAATCGATAAGGACACAGTCGTTCAAGGATTTTCAATGTATCGTGATCAACGATTGCTCAACAGATGGAACTGGCGATCGAATTCAGGATTTCCTTAAAACAATCAACGATGATCGGTTTGTCTATGTCAATAATAAGACTAACCAAGGACTGGTGAAAAGTTTCATAGACGTTCTCAATTCAACAGAAAGTCGCTATGTCGCTATTGTTGGATCTGGTGACCGGTGCCTTCCAGAACGTTTTAGTCGGCAATTCGAACTGCTAGAGTCCGATTTAGATCTTGGACTGGTAGGATCGTATTTCTTTAAAGTGAATGAGCGCGGGGATCGGATTGCAAAGGTTCCTAAACAAAGAAGCGGTGACTTCTCTTCTATGGTTCAGAAGAACTGGCTTTCTCATGGGGAGGTAATGTTTCGCAGGTCAGTTTATCAGGCTGCCGGTGGATACCGCCAAGCCTTCAAATATAGCCAAGACTACGATCTCTGGCTTCGCATGATCCGCTTGTCCCGATTCGGCATGGCGACCGACTTCCTCTACGAGCGGTCGTTTCAACCCGACGGCGTTTCGTTTAATGCTGCGAAATTTCCTGTCCAAGCAAAATACTCAGTAGCGGCGAGAAATATTGCGCTGTCTGATGATCCTAATAATTCATACCGTGAACTTTTGGAGCGCGGCGTAGATCAATATGTCAGGAACGATGACGCTACATTTCAGAATAAGCTGTCTAAAACCATAGCCCGGAACATTGCATGGGGAAATACAGGTCCGGCAATGCAGGCGAACAATCTATTCATAATTTCCCGATTTAACCGGATTGCCCTCCACATTTTTGGAGTGTTCGGTGGAACGTGGATAGGTCGTCAATTTTTGCGGCTAGTTGCGCGGTCGGTCAGATAGTGGCTGGCGCAACATGGGTAATTTGTGAGCGTGCAAAGCCAGCGCCATGCAAATCCAAAACAAGGGCAGTGTAGACGCACCAAAGCTGTCCGAAATCTGGTTGCTTGCGATATAGGCTATGACTGAGAATGACGCGGATTTCGATAGAATTTGCCCGTCGATGTCTGCGCCCTTCGATCGGGGCGAGAATATCGATCCAAACGCGGCCCACAAACATAGCCCAATCTGGGTGCTGACAAGTGCCAATCCTGGAATTCCTAAGGTGCGGAAATAGTCCAAGAACACGTTATGGCTATGCGGGACGTTGTAAGCGTTTGTGTATTGTCCCGCACCGACCCCGCCAACTGGGTGATCGAGCCCATCTTCGATAGAGCTGGCATAGATCACGTCCCGGACTTGGATCGATTGGACTTCGCCACCTTGGGCGGCGCGGGTCAAAATCGAATGCGCCCGGGGGTTCACCACTTCCAGAACTGAGAAGCCGGCGACAGACCCAGAGCACGCAACAACCATAACTATTATCGCAATATGAGGTTGCCTGCGAAATAAATCACGTGTAGATAGTATCGAAACTATTGTGAGTAGGGTAGCCACTGCACCAACAACTAGGTTGGTTTTTGAACCGCTCATCGCTAAACCAGCAAACAATACCACGCATCCAATGAAGCCGATTACAAGTGAGTTTCGTTTTGTAGCAACATAACCTATAAAAAGGGGCAGGCTCATGCTTAGCGCTATACCCAGTTGGTTGGCTTGCTTGAAAAGGCCTGCCGTTCTGTCTCTGCCTTCGTCAAAAAGCAATGCGTTCAACGCGGGGATGTAACCTCCCCCGATCGCGATCAGGGCTGAGATTAGTGCGGCCCACACGAAAACGTTGCGTGTCTTAAACGAAAGCGCGGGTCTGCTGAAAACTGCGAAATAACCAAGCACGACGATGCCAAAAAGCTGTCCATAAACAACACGGAAAACTCTAAATGGGTTCTCCGCCCACAGAAAGGATATGAGAGCATACGCAACAATAATGCCCGTGACGGCCACTAGAGCTGTCCGAAGCTTTGAACTCCTGTTGCCTGTCTCATCGTTATTTGGCCGCCCGGAGAGGGCCACTAGAGCCAGCATACCGGTTGCGATCATGTTCAGATTGACGTCTCCAATCGAAAGAAGCGCCGGGGCCCACAACATCATAACAAGCAGGTACAAGATGTAGTCAGGAGGCGATTTTCTCTGACTGCGCGTTTCCGCATGGCTGATGCTGGACAAAAGTGTAACCTGAAAAGCGGATGTGATTCACGTATTTATATGTGGTGTGACTTGCATATGATAGCAGCTCACGATTTTGACCCTATCATACCAGCCAACATTTTTGATGTCGCTTAAGGGTCCGATGAACATCGTTCACGTCATCACACGTTTCGTCCGCGGCGGGGCGGATGAGAACACCCTGTTGTCGTGCAATGCCCAGGCGGCGGCGGGCGACACGGTGCATCTGGTGTATGGCGGGGAGTTCAGCGCGGCCATGCTGGCGCGGCTGGATCCCCGGGTGGTGACCCACTGCATCCGGCCGCTGGTCCGGCCGGTGCGGCCGTGGCGGGATGTGGCGGCGCTGGGCCAGATGATCGCCCTGTTCCGCCGTTTGCGGGCCGACATCGTCCACACCCACACCTCCAAGGCCGGGGCCATCGGCCGGCTGGCGGCCTGGCTGACGGGCGTGCCCGTGGTGGTGCACGGGGTGCATATCCTGCCGTTCGACAATGTCCCGCCGCTGGAGCGGGCGGTCTATCTGGGGATCGAGCGGGCCCTGGCGCCGGTCACCCATGCCTTCGTCAATGTCAGCGAGGGGATGCGCGACCTGGGCCTGCGCGACGGGGTGGGGCGGGCCGAGCGGCATTTCGTGGTGCCCAGCGGCATGGATACGGCCGCCTTTGGCACCGCGCGGGCCTTCGATGGGGCCGAGCGGGCGGCGCGGATGCCCGGAATGGCGGGGGCAGGGGGGCCGCTGCTGGTCTTCACCGCCGCGCTGGAACCCCGCAAGCGGCAGTATGAGTTCCTCTCGGTCATGGCTGCGGTCCGGGCGGCCGTTCCGGACGCCGTCCTGGTCTTGCTGGGTGAGGGCCATGACGAGGGCCGCCTGCGCTCCCGCGTCGCGGCCCTGGGTCTGGAGGGGGCGGTGCATTTCGCCGGCTATTCCGAAGAGGTGCCGCGCTGGATCGCCAGCGCCGCCGTCTGTGTCTTCGCGTCCGAGCGCGAGGGTCTGCCCCGGGCGGTGATCCAGTATGTCCTGGGTGGCCGCCCGGTTGTCTCGACCCGCCTGCCGGGCATCGAGGCCGTGGTCGAGGACGGGGCGGGCGGTGCGCTGGTCGATGTCGACGCTGTGGAAGACATGGCGGGGCCGATCATCGCGTTGCTGACGGACGAGACCCTCGCCTCCCGGATGGCCTCCGCCGCCCGGGCCCGGGACCTGTCGGCCTGGGACCAGGCCGCCATGGCGACGGGCCTGTCGC
>JAIEQA010000084.1 GCA_019748095.1 Caulobacteraceae bacterium
TAGTTGTTGTTCGCAATGTGGTAGCCGGCGTCAACCGCACCATACCACCCATCCGGCTCAGCCGAAGCAGCACCGGCCGACAGGGCGAGTGCCGCTGCCGCGCTCGAGGCGAGGAAAAGAGTCTTGAAACGCATGGGTGTGAGCCCTCCGCAGCCGTTATTGATCTTCGCGGCGGTCTCACCGCCTTCCCGGGTCATAACAGCGTTGCCGCGCAAGGTCGATAGCCGCGGGCGACTGCCCACCGGTCACCTCCAGACCGTGGCGCGGACGCTACAGGACATGACCTTCGAGCCTCGGCGAACCGCAGGGCGTGTCGCGCTTGCGCTCCCGGCGCGGCAGCGTATGTTCCGCGCCGGGCGCATCAGGGCGTGCCGGCACGCCGGTCTGCTCCCTGGCGTGCTTCCGGTCCCGCCGGGTTGGCCGGCCTGCCTTCCCGAGATCAATCGACCGAGATGAGTTTGTCCTTCGCGAGCCGACATTTCCGAATCATCGGGGCCCTGCTGATGCGGGAACTGACGACACGGTTCGGACGTGAGGGTCTGGGCTTTGTCTGGGTGATCGCCGAACCCCTGATGTTTTGCCTCGGGGTCATTGTCATGTGGAGCCTGATCAAACCCGAATACGAGCATGGCATCCGGCTTGGGCCCCTTGTCATGACCGGCTACATGTCCCTGCTGCTCTACAGGCATATGATCTCGTTCAGCCTTGGCGCGGTGGAGGGCAATATCGGCCTGCTGCACCATCGTCAGATCACGATCCTGCACATTTTTCTGGCGCGCAACCTGATGGAGTTCGCGGGCACCACGGCCGCCTTCATTGTGGTCTACATCGTCCTTATTGCCTTGGGCCAGGTTGGCCTGCCCGCTGACTGGCTGCTTCTCTATGCAGGCTGGATCACCACCGGCACCGTCGGCTTTGGCCTCGCCCTCGTTTTTGCCGGTCTCGCTATCCGGTATGAAGTGATGGAGCGGCTGGTCCCGGTCCTCACCTATGCGATGATTCCACTTTCGGGGGCCTTCTTCATGGTCGCATGGCTTCCGGCGCAATATCGGGAGGCGTTTCTGCTGATCCCCCTGCCTCATGGAATCGAGATGGTGCGGGCCGGCGTGCTCGGCGAGTTCGTCCAGACCTATTATCACCCGGCCTATGCTCTGGCCTGCGGGGCCGTCATGATCGGCCTCGGCTTGCTCCTGCTCGCCGATGCCAAAAACAGGATTGTCATCGAATGACGCCCAATCTCTTTACGCGGCGCGCCGCGGCCATGGACGTGCAATGACCGAGTCCAAGCTCAACTATATCGGACCGATTCCCAAACTGCTCGCCTTCGAGCGGGAGACGCCTGCATGGTGGCGGCGAATTCCTCTGGCCGCCCTGCTGATCGTGGGCCTTCCGACCCTGCTGGCCATGATCTACTATCTGTTGATCGCCTCGCCGCGCTATGTGTCGGAGACCCAGTTCGTCGTCCGGGCCGCCGGGCAGAGCACCCCCAGTTCGCTGGGCGTCGCCCTCCAGGGTGTCGGCCTCGCGCCGACCCAGACCGATGCGTTCGCCGTCCATGAATACATCTCCTCGCGGGACAGCCTGACCGAACTGTCACGTCGCTATGAGATCGCGGAGATCCTCGGCCCGCAGGGCGTGGATGCCTTTTCCCGGTATCCCCGGCCGTGGGAAGGTCGGTCGCGCGAGGCGCTCCACAAGGGATTCCAGCGTTTCGTGACGGTGGGCTATGATTCTTCCACCGGCATCAGCACCCTTCGGGTGGAGGCCTTCCGGCCGCGCGACGCCCAGGCCCTGACCGAAGCCCTGCTGGGCGGCGGTGAACAGCTGGTCAACCGGCTGAACGAGCGATCTTCGGCCGACGCGGTCGCCCAGGCCCGTCAGGCCCGTGACGACGCGCGCGCCCGCCTTGCGGCGGCCCAGAGCCAGATGACCGCCTTCCGCAACCGTGAACGGTTCATCGACCCCTCGCTGGCGGCCCGCGAAGGCTCGCAGTTGATCGGCGAACTGCAGACCGAGGTCGCACGCCTGCGGGCCGACCGGGCCCAGGTGTCCGCCGAGGCGGCCAGCAGCCCCCAGTTGCCGGTCTTCGACAGCCGTATCCGCGCCTATGAGCGGCAGATCGAGGCCGAGCGCCAGAAGATCGCCGGCGACGCCGATTCGCTCGCTCCCATGATCAGCGCCTATGAGGACCTGACCCTCGCCCGGGAGCTGGCCGACCGGGAGCTGACCCAGGCCACGGCCGCCCTGATCACGGCCGAGCAACAGGCGCGACGCCAGAAACTGTACCTGGACCGCGTCGTCAGCCCCAGCCTGCCGGATGAACCCGCCGAGCCCCGCCGCTGGCTGGCGATCCTGACCGTCTTTGCGACCAGCCTGCTGATCTATGGCATCGGCTGGCTGATCTATGCAGGCGTGCGCGAGCACAGGCAGGACTGATGGACCTGTCCGCCGATCAGATCGGCCTGAGCGTCGAGAATCTGGGCAAGACCTATCACGGGGTCACCAAGCCCCTGTTCTCGAACCTCAGCTTCACCCTGGGCCGGGGCGGCCGATTGGCGATTCTGGGTCGCAACGGCCAGGGCAAGTCGACCCTGATCAAGATGCTGGGTGGCGTTCTGCCCGAAACCGAGGGCCGGATCCGCTGGCGAATGTCCTCGTCATGGCCGATCGGCTTCGGTGGCGGCTTCCAGGGCAGTCTGACCGGGCTGGACAACATCAAATTCCTCGCCCGCATCTATGACCGTGACTATCGCGAGACGCTGGACCGCGTCGACAGTTTCGCCGAGCTGGGCTCATCCCTGAAATTGCCGGTGAAACACTATTCCTCGGGCATGCGCGCACGGCTGGCCTTCGGCCTGTCGCTGGCAATCGAGTTCGACTGCTATCTGATCGACGAACTGGTGGCCGTCGGCGACGCCCGCTTCCAGCAGAAATGCCAGGAGGAGCTGTTCCAGCACCGCGCCGACCGGGCCTTCATGATGGCCTCGCACGACACGCACCTGATCGCCCGCCACTGCACCCGCGCCCTGATCATCGAGAGCGGCAAGGCCAAGCTGTTCGACGACATCGAGGAAGCGGTCGACGTTTATACCTGGTTGAGAGCCGCGTGATCGTAGCATCAGACAATCGAACCCCTTCCGAGCCGATCTGGCTGGTGCTCACGCCGTCGGCCGACGACGTCGAATGGCGTTCTGCAATCCGTGCGGGCGTTGAAGCTGCCGGCCTCGTGTTGCGCGACGCTGACAGGGAAGTGCCGGCTAGCACCGACATTCCGGAGCGCGAAGTCTGGCTGACCTGCGACTGTAACGTCGTTGAATCATTTGGCCGGACGCCGGTGGCGGCGCTAGTTCCCCGGCCCGAGACTGCGGCAGAGGCAGTCGCCGAAATGCTGGGCCTTTTCCCGCAGCAGAGCATGACTCAGGCGTCCCTACTGGTGGCCCGTGCGGTCTCGCTCGACCAGCGCAGAACGCGGGTCTTCACCGCCCGTGATATCACAGCGGCCGGTGGCCGCCCCCTTGTTCTGCTGGACGGCTTGAGTGTCGTCCCGCCTGACGCTCGAACAGTGGAGACCCCACGTCCGGCGGTTCGTGCCGCGCTCGACGCTTTTTCCGGCGGAGTACCCGTCCGTGAACAGCAGATCGTCTGGTCAGAACGCATCTTCCGCTATGATCAGAAGGCAGCTCGGAGTGCCAACCAACTTGGAGAACTGGACGTCACCGGACGACCACGAATCCTGATTTATGGTCCCTATCTGGCCCTTCCGCCCGGTCGCTGGCGGACGCGGGTGCGGTTTCTCGTTGACGCTGCAGCCGCTTCAAAAGAATTTCGGATCGATTGGGGTTCTTCCAAGGACTTCTCGTCGCTCTCGATATCGCCTCCCCATGCTGGCGTGTTCGAGGCAGAGCTGGATCATGACTGGCATACTGCCGATGTGGGCGAGATCCGGTTCTGGCTGATGGAAGGTGCCTTTGACGGTATTCTTCACTTCCTTGGCGCGAATGTCAGTCTGGTCGGCCGCCCTGTAGCTAATGCTGCGTGAAGTAGAGCAACCAGTCCTCATCATTGTCCGACGCGAGCAGTGCCTCGCGTGACACGGCCTGCACATCGCTCTCAAAGCCGACGATGCGTGCCGGCCCGTACAAGGCTTCAAGGCGATCAAGGAGCCCTACCGGATCGGCGCAGCGCTTGCTGTTGAACTCAAGCAGCAATTGAGGCCTGTCGCGGCTGATCGTCGCCCAAGCTCCGGCCAGCATCGGCTCTTCTGCCCCTTCGACATCGATCTTCATGAAGTCGACGCGAGGCCAACCGGCAATCAGGGTATCGAGCTTGGCCCCGGTGACAGAGACCATATCCGCTGCACCACCATAGTCTGCATGCATCAGGCGGGCATTCTTGGGTTCCCTATCCGGAGCATGAAACACCAGGGCCTCACCGTCGCTTGCTGTCAGAGCCTTCTCGCAGAGCAATACGCGAGTGTCGAAGCCATTGACCGTCACGGTTTGGCTCAAGAGTTTGAAGGTCTTCGGATTTGGCTCGATCGCGGCGACCCGACCATGCGGCCCAACCAGATCGGCAAACAGGACAGTATAATAGCCGTGGTTCGCTCCCGCGTCGACAACATGCATTCCCGGCTTGACCCGCGACGCCATGAACACGGTCAGCCACGCCTCCCAGACCCCGTCCATCATGACGTGAGCCCCGAACCCGATGTCGGTTGTCGGCACATACAGCTTGTACCGACCCATAACCCTGCACAGCGTTAGCTGGTTGCCGAGGAAAGCGGTCTGAACCAAGGCCCGACTCCGCCGTTCCAAGGCCCATCGGTCGAGGGTCACCAACTCGTTAAGACCGATCAGGTTGAGCTCGGCCGTAACGGATTTTGACAATCTCGGAACCCTTAAAGAATTCATCATAGGCGGACGGCCCCGGTAGCGAGGCCCTGCTCTTTAGGCGCGCTCGGTCCGCTTGGGAACCGCCACAAGCGAATGAACTGTTTCACCGGGCCACATAGGCCCCCGTCGCCGCGACCGGGACGCCTGCCTTAAGCGGCAATAGCTCGAACCTCAGGTCCGTCGCCTGCGGATGCCGCGTCAGCCACCCCTCGAACGAGCGGTAGCGGGAAATGACGTCGGCATGCAGCGCCGTGCGGGACAGTTCGCGGCCCAGGGCGTCAAACTGGATCACCCGGATCTCGACCAGCGCGGTCGCACCTTCGCTAAGATCTGGCGCGAACAGGCTAACCCCAAACCGGTAGTTTCCGGGCGGTGGCGTATCGAACGTTTGGCTATAGGCCCCTGCGGGCACGGCCTCGGCCCTGATCGTCCGGACACACGCCCCGTTACCGTTCCACGGGGCCGTCGTCACCGACCCAGGGATCAGGGGGGAGGGCGTCGGCATGGCGCGCCAGCCCCGCTCGTCACAGGTGAAGGATCCCTCAGGCTCATACGGCCCACCGATGTGGGTGTTCACCAGCAGGTTCCCGCCCGTGTACAGCGGATCGACCGGGAAGGTCCGGATCGAAGGGTCGACCGCCGACGTGCCGTCAGGGTCCCATGTGCCGCCGGCGGGGCGTGTCAACGTCGTCCAGGTCCGGCAGTCCACCATGGAGAAGACCTTGCCGTGGAACCGGGCCTGATAGACCGAGGCCGGGCAACGGGCTTTCAGGAACTCCGGCGTCAGGCCTGCGCCCGGCCGCCACGCCTCCCACCGCGTCGCGCCGTATTCGCGGGTTAAATAGTTGGTCTCCATGGACCCGTACCCCGCCGAGAAATGGCGCACCTCGATCGAGTCCAGCGTGCGGGTGCGGGCCGGGTCCGCCGGGTCGGCGACATAGGGGTGGTCGGGAATGAATCGCCATTCAATGGTCGCGGCATTGGTGCGGATCCGGCCGGCACAGCCCGGGGCAAACGTCGTGGGCGACGCCGCCTGCCCCCGCCGGAAGGCCCGCGCATCATTGGGATACAACAACCAGCCCTGCGCGCGGCAATCCGGCGTCCACCACGGCTGCCAGTAGGCCCCGGGATCCGAGGTGCCGCGGAAGAAGACGAAATCCTGATCCGCCCCCATGATGTTGTAGCCCCCGCGCGCGGGCGTCAGGTGAACCTGGTCGGGGAAGGCCGGATCGTCGTCAAAGGCGTCGGTGAAGAAATAGCTCTGGACCCCCAGGGTCAGGCCGTTGGCGTCGGCGACAGGAAAGGAATCGCTGATCTGGAAGTCACCGACATCCAGTTTGTGATAGGGCAGTGGTTCGCCGAGGCGCAGCTTTCGCCGGCTGTCCGGGCACCCGACCGGGTCGGCGAAGACCGGCGTGTCGGCTGCATCGACACAGACCATCTGGATCAGATAGTCCGTCGGCAGATGGTCCGGGATTGTGCCGGTCACCGGCGCGCACCCGATCAGTCCGGCGGCGAGCCCAAGCAGGGCGAGGGTCGCCGCCCGCGGGGTCATTTCCGCTCCAGCACCGTGTGTTTCAGGTATCGGCCGTAGTCGCTCTTGCCCAGCGCGCTGACGATGGTCTCCATCTGCGCCCGGTCGATGAAGCCCTGGTCGAAGGCGATCTCCTCGGGGCAGGCGATCTTGAAGCCCTGGCGCTTCTCAAGGGTGCGCACGAATTCTGCGGCCTCCAGCAGGCTGTCGGGCGTGCCGGTGTCCAGCCAGGCGAAGCCCCGGCCCATGATCTCGACCGACAACTGGCCCCGGTTCAGATACTCCCGGTTGACGTCGGTGATCTCCAGCTCGCCCCTCGCCGAGGGCTTCAGATTGGCGGCGATATCGACCACCTGTTCGTCATAGAAATACAGGCCCGTGACCGCCCAGGGCGATTTGGGGACCGGGGGCTTCTCCTCGATCGACAGGGCGCGCATGTCGCGGTCGAACTCGACCACGCCGTACCGCTCGGGATCATTGACATGATAGGCGAAGACCGAGGCCCCCGTCGGCCGGGCCATGGCGCTCTTGAACAGGTCGATGATTCCGTGGCCGTAGAAGATGTTGTCGCCCAGGATCAGCGACGAGGGTCCGCCGGCGACGAAATCGGCCCCGATGATATAGGCTTGGGCCAGACCGTCGGGACTGGGCTGGACCGCATACTGGATGTCCATGCCCCATTTCGATCCGTCGCCCAGCAGCGCCTGGAAACTGGGCGTGTCGCGCGGGGTCGAGATGATCAGAACCTCTCGGATCCCCGCCAGCATCAGGGTCGACAGCGGATAGTAGATCATCGGCTTGTCGTAGATCGGCATCAGCTGCTTGGACGTGACCAGGGTCATCGGATGCAGGCGCGTGCCCGATCCGCCGGCCAGAATAATGCCCTTCATCGCGGCGTCTCCTCATGCAGTTCGGCGACGATATCGGCCACGGCGTCCTTCCATGGACGCGGCGTGATCCCGTAGTCGCGGGTGATCTTGAACGTCGACAGGCGCGAATTGGCCGGGCGGCGGGCCGGCGTCGGATAGTCCGCCGTCGTGATGCCCTCAACGGCGGCGGAGGGCCCGCCGCGCGCCGCGCTGAGCACGAAGATCTCGCGCGCCAGCCCGGCCCAGCTGGTCGCGCCCGCGTTGACGAAATGATAGACGCCGGCCGGCGCGTCGGGATCGGCGATCATCTTCAGGGTGATGGTGGCCAAGGCCTGGGCAATATCCTTCGCCGAGGTCGGACAGCCGGTCTGGTCATCGACCACGCGCAGGGCCGGCCGGTCGGCGGCGAGCCTCAGCATGGTCTTGAGGAAATTGGCCCGGTGCGGGCTCAGCACCCAGGCCGTCCGCAGCACCACCGAGCGAGGATTGCCCATCCGGACGGCGTACTCGCCCGCCAGTTTCGATGCACCGTAGACGCCCAAGGGCCCCACCGGATCGCTCTCGGCGTAGTCGGCCTCGGCCGAACCGTCGAAGACATAGTCGGTCGAGACCTGGATCAGGGGAATGTCGGCCGCTCGCGTGACCTCGGCCAGCACAGCCGGCCCCATGGCGTTGGCGGCAAAGGCGGCCGCCACCTCGGTCTCGGCCTTGTCGACGGCGGTCCAGGCCCCGGAGTTGATCACCGCCTTGAACCGTGTGGCGGCGAACAAGGCGCGCACCGCGTCCGCATCCCCCAGATCCAGCTGATCCCGCGTCGGCATATGCAGCCGCACCCGCTCCGGCCAGGCGACCCGGGCCAGTTCCAGACCCACCTGCCCGGCCCCGCCGGTGATCAGTACGTCGATGACATCTTCAGGCCCGACCTCAGCCATGGGCGACGCCCAGCCGCTCGGTCTTGTAGCGCCCGTCGAGGATGGCCTGCCACCACGACCGGTTGTCCAGGTACCAGCGCACCGTCCGCTCGACGCCCTCCTCGAAGGTCACCGACGGGGTCCAGCCCAGTTCGTCCCGGATCTTGGTCGCGTCGATGGCATAGCGGGCGTCATGGCCCGGCCGGTCGGTGACAAAGGTGATCTGATCGGCATAGGCCTTGCCGTCGGTGCGGGGCTGCAGCCGGTCCAGGGTGGCACAGATGGCCTTGACCACATCGATGTTCCGGCGCTCGGCATTGCCGCCGACATTGTAGGTCTGCCCCGGCCGGCCGCGCTCGAACACCGCCTGCAGGGCCCGGGCGTGGTCGTCCACGAACAGCCAGTCCCGCACGTTCGAGCCGTCGCCATAGACCGGCAGGGGCTCGCCGTTCAGGGCCCGGATGATGATCAGCGGGATCAGCTTTTCGGGGAAGTGATAGGGGCCATAGTTGTTCGAGCAGTTGGTCATCAGGACCGGCAGGCCATAGGTGTGGCCCCAGGCGCTGACGAGGTGGTCCGACGCCGCCTTGGACGCCGAATAGGGCGAACGCGGATCATAGGGCGTGGTCTCGCTGAACAGCCCCGTCTCGCCCAGCGAGCCGAACACCTCATCGGTCGAGATATGGTGAAAGCGGAAGGCGGCCTTTCCGGCTTCGCCCAGCCCCCGGTAATGGCCCAGAGCCTGCTGCAGCATGGTGAAGGTGCCCACGACATTGGTCTGGACGAACTCACCCGGCCCGTCGATGGACCGGTCGACATGGCTTTCGGCCGCCAGATGGGCGATCACCTGCGGCCGGAACTCGGCCAGGGCCGCGGCGACCGCGTCCGCATCGCAGATGTCAGCCTGGACAAAGCCGTAACGGTTGCTGGTGGCCGCCGGCTCCAGCGAGCTGAGCAGACCCGCATAGGTCAGTTTGTCGAACACCAGCACCTCGTGGTCGGTGTGCTCGATCAGGCGACGGACCAGGGCCGAGCCGATGAAACCGGCGCCGCCGGTGACCAGAATGCGCATCGAAATCAGTCTCCTCGGGGCCACCGCCCAGGCTGCGACTAGCCCAGATCGCCGATCACGGCCATCGGCGTTCCGTCATACTCAAACGGGCTGTCGAAATCCGCCAGCCGGGGCAGCACCAGGTCCTTGTCTGACAGCACCGGACCGGTCGCCGGCAGCGGCCAGTCGATGCCGATCTCCGGACAGTCCCAGGCCACGCCCCCGTCGCAGTCGGCGGCATAGACACCCGAGACCTTATAGGCGACCTCGGTGCCCGGCTCCAGCGTGACAAAGGCGTGGCCGAACCCGACCGGCACGAACAGCTGGCGGCCATTGTCGGCGCTCAGGGTCGCAAAAGCCGTCTTGCCGTAGGTCGGCGAGCCTTTGCGCAGGTCCACCGCATAGTCGATGATCGCGCCGCGCAAACAGCGCACCAGCTTGGCCTGGGCGTGCGGGGCCCGCTGGAAATGAATGCCGCGGATCGTGCCCGCGTGTGTCGAGCAGGACTGGTTATCCTGCACGAACCGGACATCGATCCCCATCGCGGCGTATCTCGCCTCCGCGTACGTCTCGGAGAACCAACCCCGGTCATCGGCGAAGCGGCGGGTCTCGATCAGGGTGACGCTGGCGGTCATGAGGTATCGGTAACTCTGCCGGAGACTGGGATTGAGCGCCTAGCCGGTGTTTCCGACCGAGGCAAGGCGGCGCACGGCTCAAGGGGCTTGCCACAATCCCGGCCCAGCCTCTAAGGCGTCGGACCGCGTCTCTGGCGGTGTCCGCGCGGAAATATGTGATGAAGAACTGGCTCAGGCAGCTCAGGCGGCGCGCACGGGGTCCAGCGGGCCGTCGGACCGAGTTTGTCGGCCTTGCTGACACCGCTCGCGACTCCGGTGACTGGGACGAGGCTGTCATACAATACGGGCGACACCTGGCGCGTGAACCACGCGACTTCGGCATCTGGGTTCAGCATGGGCACGCCCTGAAAGAGGCGGGACGCCTCGCGGAAGCGGATCGCAGCTACAGGCGTGCTCTGGTTTTGAAGCCCACGGACGCAGATCTCTTGGTCAACTACGGCCATCTGAAAAAGATGAGACGGGAATTCCCGGCAGCGGCCGAGTTGTACACTAGGGCTGCATCGATTGAACAAGGCGGGCACGGACTGGTGGAGCTGGGCAGTGCCCATCTGCTGACCGTTCTGACCGCGTCGCAGCGTGAGATATACGAGGCTGTGACGACAGCCGCCCTGAATGCCCGCTCAAACCATCTGAAGGTTCTCGCCCAGCGAGGCGTTATCCCGCTTGGGGGAGACCGTTTCGGACGGAGCACCGAAGCGCCGTGGGTTGAGCTGAAGCCGGACGCGACAGCCGGGGCTTCGCTCGGTCGTCTGGTCTTTCAGATCACAGGCGACACGCCCGGGACGCCCCTCGCCAACCGGATCTACCTCGACTACGGACAGGGCTACCAAGATCACCTGAGCGTAGTCCTCCCCGACGCCAAGGATGGCCTGACAGCGCTCTATATTGTCCAGCCTGCCCGCCTTCGCTCGCTCCGTTGGTGTCCGGCCGCTCAAGGAGGCGGGTTCCGTTTCCTTGCCGCCACCTATCAGGACGGTCCCAATGTGGACGCGGCCCTGGCCGAGCTTGGATCCAGCGACCCCGATGTTCTTCATGTCGCACGGGATCTGTCCCGGGTTCGACGTGATCTGAGCCGGGGTGAATTTACACCGGAGACGGCCATCGGGCTTTCCGCGCGACTGGCTCTCCTTGGAGGACAATCTACCACCGCCTACGACGAATGGCTTCGGCGGTGGGTGCATCCCAACGCCACCGACTATGTCCGAATGGCTGAGATGGCGAAGGCCCTGCCGCACAAGCCATTCTTCTCCTTCGTAATGCCGGTTTACGATCCGCCGCCAGCGTTGCTGGAGGAATGTCTCGATTCCCTGCTGGATCAGACCTACACCAATTTCGAAATCTGCATCGCCGACGACCGTTCGCCCAACCCCGAGATCCGTCATCTTCTGGAACGCTATGCCGCCCGGGACGACCGGATCAAACTGGTCTTCCGTTCGCGAAACGGTCACATCTCCGCTGCCAGCAACTCGGCGCTGGCATTGGCCACCGGTGATTTTGTCGTGCTCGTGGACCACGACGATCTCGTCCCTGACTACTGTCTGCTCGTCGTCGCCCACTACATCAATCAGTATCCGCAGGCGCAGATCCTCTACTCTGACGAGGACAAGATCACAGTCGCCGGCCAGCGCTATGACCCCTATTTCAAGGGTGATTTCGACCCTTTCCTGATGTTTGGCCACAACATGGTTAGTCACCTCGGGGTCTACCGCCGCGATCTGGTCGAGGCGATCGGCGGATTTCGGCAAGGCCTGGAAGGTAGTCAGGACTACGATCTGGTGCTTCGTGCCATCGAACGGGCGGGGGTCGAGACGGTCGTTCACATCCCCCATGTTCTCTATCACTGGCGAGCCATTCCGGGTTCAACCGCAGTTTCCGGCGACGAGAAAAGCTACGCCGTGGTTGCAGCACAGCAGGCCGTCAACGGGCATTTTGAACGCACCGGTCTGCCCCTTCGCTCGGTGGATGGCCTCGCCCCGGGGGTCAATGCCGTAAAGCCCGCCCGGGATTACGACACCTTGATCTCCATCATCATTCCCACACGGGATGGGGTGGAGTACCTGCGACCCTGTATCGACTCAATTCTGGCCAACGACCACTCAAACGTCGAGATCATCGTTGTCGACAACGGGTCGCAGGATCCGGCGACCCTCGCCTATCTGAAACAGGTCCAGCAGGAGGAAGCTGGCGTCGTCCGCGTCCTGTCCTATCCCCACCCGTTCAACTTTTCGGAGATGAACAACTTTGCTGTCGAGAAGGCGAAGGGCGATGTCCTCTGCTTCCTGAATAATGACACCGAAGTGATCGCCAAGGACTGGCTGGTCCGTGCGAGGGGACTGATCGCCTTGCCGGACGTGGGCATCGTGGGGGCCCGGCTGCTTTACCCTGACGGCACCGTGCAACATTTCGGCGTGGCCACAGGGATGGCCAGACACCGGGTTGCCAGCACCCCTCATGTTGGCCTGCCCCAGGAAGCCGGCGGCTACTTCGGGAAGGCCCGGCTGTTGCAGCAGTTCTCTGCCGTAACGGCAGCCTGTCTGTTCATAAGAACAGAGCTCTTTCGACTCGTGGGCGGATATGAGCCCAGCCTGCGCGTCGCCTATAATGATGTGGATCTGTGCCTGAAAGTGCGCGCCGCGGGTCACAAGGTGATCGCCGATCCCCAGATCCTGCTGACACACAAGGAGTCCAAGTCGCGTGGCAGTGACCAGTCGGGAGCCAAGGCAGAACGGCTGGACAACGAGGCCGCGATCATGCGCGCCCGGTGGGGTGAGAGTCTGGACCGTGACCCGTTCTGGTCCGTGAACCACGACCTCGACCACATCGACTTCCGGCTCGCCCATCCGCCGCGCCAACCGATGCCCTGGCGCAGGGCCGGGGATGTCCGTGACACCGAACCGGGCGTTACTGCGTTCAGGCCCGATCGAAACTACCTGTCCAATCTCTGGGCAGCCCGGAAAGTCCGTGCCGCGCTGATTGCGCGCACGCGTCGCGCCTCTGCCGGCATTGGCGTCATCGTCCAGGTCGGGGCCGCCTCGCCGGAGCAGACGGTCGAGACACTTCGAAGCCTGCAGGCGCAGGCGCTGGCCCCGTCCTGGAGCGTTGTTTTCGTCGACGCGAGCGCGCCATCCGGTCAGTTCGAGGCCCTGGCCGCGGTCGCCTCATCTCAGGGAGCCGTTGCGATCAGGGGTGCGGGCCTTGCGGAGGGCGTCAAGGCCGCGCTCGCGATCGGCGGATCCGACCAGGTGATGATCCTGCAGGCCGGTGACAGCCTGGAACCGGAAGCCCTGGACCGCTTTGCCGATGCGTTCGTCGAGGGCGTGACCCTGGCCTACTGCGATACGATCATCACCGGAGCCGACACCGACGACATCCAGCGGTTCCTGGCCCACCCGGCTTTCACCTACGACGGCTATCTGTCACGACCTTATTTCAATCGTGGGGTGACGTTCGATCGCAGAACCCTCCAGCAGATCCTTGATCAGGCCATCAGCGACCAGCTCCCAAGCCTGACCGATCTCGTGTTGATGTGTCTCGAGACGGCCGGGGATGTCGCGCATATTCCGGCCTTGCTTTGCCGGGGCGAAGGTCGCGCTGACGAAACCGTTGAGACTCTCGCCGCCGTTCACCGGCATCTGGACCGCGTGAACTCAAGGGCGCGCGCCTCGGAAGGTCTGGCATCCGGGACCCTCCGGATCGACTACCCGGACCCGGGGGGGCGTACCCTTGTCATCATTCCGACGAAGGATGGCGTGGACCTGCTCCGCACCTGCGTGGACTCGGTAAGACGCACCACGCGCGACATCGACATCGTCATCATCGACCATGACTCCGTTGAACCGGAGACCCTTGCCTATCTCGAAACCCTGAAAGGCGAAGTTCGCGTGGAGCCGTATTCCGGCCCCTTCAACTACTCCGCCATGAACAACCAGGCGGTGGCCCGTCACGCTGACGGCTACGATTTCGTGCTCTTCCTGAACAACGACATCGAGGCGATCGAGCCCGGCTGGGTGGAGCGCATGCGAAGCCTCGCAGCGCGGCCGGATGTGGGCATGGTCGGCGCGACCCTACTGTTCGACAATCACACAATCCAGCATGCCGGCGTCATCCTGGGGGTTGGTGGTTGCGCCGACCACGGACAGCGGGGTGCGGATTTCGAACGTCGGGGAGAGCGCCATCCGGGCTATGACGCCAGCCTTGTTTCGACGCGCGACTATTCCGCGGTCACCGCCGCCTGCATGATGATGCGGACCGTGGTTTTCGTCGGCGTGGGCGGTTTTGATCCCGACCTCGCCGTGGGCTTCAACGACACGGACCTGTGCCTCCGCGTGGGCAGCCTCGGCTACCGGGTGCTCAATGACGCCCACACCGTTCTCTATCATCACGAGTCCGCGACCCGGTCCCTGACCGACGACCTCAAACACCCCGAGGATGCCGTGCGGTTCATGCGCCGGTGGAAACTGCTTCTGGCCAAAGGCGACCCGTTCTACAGTCCCCTTCTGTCGCTCACTACGGACTACGATCTGGCCGAGGTTACAGACATGGACCATGCGGTCAGAATAATGCCGGTGCAGCCGGAAATCCTGCCTTTTCCGCTGGGGCTCGCTCGCGAGGCACCCTCGCCCGTTCATTATCGAAAAGGCCCGGTCAGGTCCGGAAGGCAGTCTGCATCACCCCGTGGGGTTAAATCACGATGACAGGGGAAAGCGATAATTCGCCTTTTCGGACCGGGCCAGTTCAGGAAAGAATTATTTGGCCGGATGAGTATTCAGCGGAGACACTTCGGTTAAACAATCACGATCTTCGGATGTTCGATGATAATCAGATTCGAGATCACTATCTACAATACGGCATTCGCGAAGGACGAATAGCATCCGATGCCTGCCTTCGCGAAAATCTGATTTCATATATTCCAACTGATGCTAGAATTCTGGAAATTGGACCATTCTGTGATCCCGTCTTCAGAGGACCGAACGTCCGCTACATGGATGTACTTGACGCCAGTGCGCTCCGTGAGCGAGCCTTGGCGATCGGAATAGACCCTACTTCTTGTCCCGAAACTATCCACTTTGTCGGAGATCTTACTAAGGCATATGGGCTGGAATTCGATATAATATTCAGTAGCCACAATATCGAACACCAACCCGATCTGGTTACCCACCTTCAGTTCGTGCAGTCCATACTTTCCAACGTCGGAAATTTTGTACTACTTATTCCAGACAAGAGATATTGTTTCGATCATTTTTTACTGGAAACTACCATTCCAGAGATTTTGGAAGCGTTCTTTGAAAAACGGACCAAGCACTGTCCGCGGCATGTCATCGAACACATTGCCCTGACATGTCACAATGACATCGCACGCCATTGGCGCGGCGATCATGGAGACCCTCCGAGTTCGCGCTCTGATACAGTCGCGCAAGCTATGAAGCATCTCGATATTTCGAGGGACATATACGTAGACGTCCACGCCTGGAAATTTACACCGCAATCATTCCGAACTTTGATTGAAGACCTTCGACATCATGGACTGATACAGATGCAGGTCGACAGAGTTTACAATACACCCAACAATCGCTGTGAGTTCGCAGCTGTCCTCAGCCTGCAAAAGTAGACGTCCGCAGCGCCAACAATCAGGACAGCTCCACTTGGACTTCCCCTTGCGGGTAATCAGACCGGATGATCTCGGACAGCGAGACGTCCCACCGCAAGGTGGTGTCGCGCGTCTTTCTGAACATCACCACCGAGGACAGGTAGACGGGCTGCTGGCCGAAATTGGTGACGGCATGACAGCGTTGCGCCACGACAAAGGCGGGCTCGCCCACCTCCGCCCGGACGATCTCAAACCCGGTGGCGTCGTTGAACAGGGCCGGCCAGGATTCCCGGGAAAATCGCCAGAAATCCCACGGCGCGTCATGAACGGGCCAGGCCTGATGGGTGGTGAACAGCCCGATCCCGCCGACCTTGAGGACCCGGTTCAGCTCGATGACGACCTTCCACGGCATCAGCAGGTGTTCGACCACCGAAAGACTCATGACCGCGTCGAAATGATCGGCCGGGAACAACGAGGACAGTTCATGGGCATCGCCCACCACATCGACATTGGTACCCTCCAGGATGTCCATGCCGACATAGGTCCAGGCGGCAGGCACGAGAGCCCTGTGAACCAAGCCTGACCGAGCTCGTGAGCCCAGCTCCAGAAAGCGACCGACCGGTCGGTCGGCAACCGCCGCTACGAACTGGGATTGAACGTCCCGCGCCGGGTCAGCCGCGTTGGCAAGATCACGAAGATCGAAGTGCGACCCGTCCGGATAAAAAACTCTCAGCAACGCCCGATGAATGATTGGTTCCTGATCCCGCAGATCAAGGCAGGCGCTGAAACGGACGAAGTCGGCACCCGGGTGAACGGCGGCCACATCAGGGCTGGCTTCACCATAGGATCGAATGGGCCACGAATGATCATCGAGCCGAAGTTCGAGATGGCTGCCCGACGGCGCGTTAACCCACCCCCTGAAAACCAACTGACCAAAGAACGGCGCGAAAAGGTCGATCGCATAAAGAGGTGGCATGATTTACCTTTTGTGGGACGAAGGGTCGGCGCAGCCCTCCTGCTGCGATAACAGCGTGGCGTATCGGGATGCAATCAGGAGCTCTTCGACCGCAGGTTGGCATCCGACCTGCGGCCATGCTCTAACGCCCTCAAGAAACCGCTTCCCTTGGGCCTCATGAACTTCGTCAGCTTGTTCGATCGGCTCCGGAGACCCGCTCCGTCAGAAGCCCATCCCCCCCCGGCTCCCGGTGAAGTCGCCCGCGCGAAAATCGCGGCCGGGGACAGGGCGCGAGATGAACGAGACTGGACGACGGCAGCCGCGCTTTACGCTGAGGGCCTGTCCGTGCTGCAGGACAACTCTGCAATTCATGTTCAGCACGGGCATGTGCTGAAAGAATCCGGAAGGCTGGCCGAGGCGACCTGCGCCTATGGGACAGCCGCGAGTCTGGCACCGACGGACGCCGAACCCTGCCTGCATCTGGCCCATGTTCTGGACCGGCAGGGCCGAACCGACGAGGCCATCGAGGTCTGGCTGGAGGCCCTGCGCCGCGATCCGGGGCTGACGGTTGCGCGCGACGCCCTGATTGCTGCCGGGGGGCGAGACCGGCTGGGCGAGGACGTCTATGGCCGATCGGCGGTCGCCACCCGTCTGGCCCGGCTGTCGACTACGCTGGAGGATACCCTCCTGGCCGCGCGCGAGGCGACCTGGGCCTCGGCCTTTGCGGTTCCGGCCTGGGATGCGTTTCGCCGCCAGTATCCCGTACGGCCCGCGCCGGGTCCCTCAGGCCCCCTGCTGGTCTTGGTCGACGGCCGGGAGTGCGAGCCCTCGGCGCTTCGCGCCACGCTGCTGTCCCTGATCGACCAGCGCCATGAGGCCTGGCAGGCCGTGGTGCCGGCTCCGGACACTGTCCGGGACCACCCGGTGGCCAGTTTGGGTCTGGTCGATCCCCGCATCCGCTTCGGTGCCACAGATCATGAGTCGATCGCCCGCGCGCTGGCCGAGGGCGGCGAGACCCCCGTGCTGGTGGTCCCGGCCGGATGCCAGCTGGACCCGGAGGCTCTGGGCTGGTTCGGGTTCGGGCTGGCGCGCACCGGAGCGGTGGTACTGTACGCCGACCATGATCATTATCAGACGGACTGGCGCAGCGGCCCCGTCTGGGTCCATCCCGTTCTGCAGGCCATGGCCGATCGCCACGACATGGCCACCACCCCCCACCCGCCCGCCGCCATCATAATCGGCCCCGGGCTGCGGCCGGTTCTGTCCGAGGGTCTGCGACACACGCTCGACGGCTTCGCACTGCGCCGGCAGTTGTTGCTTGCAGCGCTCAAGGCCGGGCCGGTCGCCCACCTGCCACGGGTCCTGACCAGCCTGCCCCTCGCCGACGAGATCGCGCCACCCCTGCCCTCGCCTCCGCCGGCCGAACCGTCTGTCCTCGCCACCGACGCCCGCATTCTGGTCATCATCCCGACCCGGGACGAGGCGGCGATGCTGGCCCGCTGCATCGAGACCCTGCACGCTACGGCGACCCATCCAGACCGGCTGGACCTGGTGGTGATCGACAACCGCAGCACCCGCCCCGAGACCCTGGAGCTCCTGAACCGCCTGAAGGACCAGCAGGGTCTGGAGATCGTGACCGCGGATGAACCGTTCAACTGGGCCCGGCTGAACACCGAGGCGGCGCAGGGTCGCCCCCATGACATCCTGGTCTTCGCCAACAACGACACCGAAATGCTGACCGCCGGCTGGGACGAACGGCTGCGGGCCTGGCTGGGTCAGGCGGATGTCGGTGTGGTGGGAACCCGACTGCTGTATCCGGACGGTACGCTTCAGCACGGCGGCATCCTGCTGGGCGGATGGCAGGGTCGCCCGGCCCACGACGGCCTGTGGGTTTCGGGGAGCGAGGGCGGGCCGACCGGCCGCTGGCTGCGCTCGCGCGCCGTCGCCGCGGTCACCGGGGCCTTCATGGCCTGCCGGCGCGACACCTTCGAGGCCATCGGCGGATTCGATCCCCACCTGGCCATCGCCTACAATGATATCGATTTCTGCCTGAAGGTGCGGGCGGCGGGCCGGACGGTAATCTATGCCGCCGACATCGAACTGGTCCACCATGAATCCCGGACCCGGGGCCACAACGACCGGCCCGAAAAGGTAGCGTGGGACGACAGTGAACTGACCGACATGCACCGGCGCTGGGGCGCAGCGCTCCTGCACGATCCGGGCGTCAATCCGCAGTGGGTCGGGGCGGTCAATCGCCCCTATGACGGCTACCGCGACCTGCCGACCCGGACCATTCTCGATCATCTGGACGCCAGCGCGAAACTCGCCCCCTGGCGGATCCGCGCGCACAGCCCCTGAGGACTGGCGGGAGAGCCGGTACGGCCACGCTTGACTTGTCCGGGCCATCGTCGCACGCCGAGCTATGGGCCTGAACTCAGAATCCGCTGCACTGTTGAGACAGCTTGTGGCCGAAGGCGACGATCTACCGGACACCCTGATACTGGGCAAGGCGCTGCTTCTGACGGCGATCTGGCGCAGCAAACTGCTGGCCAACACCCTCGTCGTGCATGGGACCCGGGTCCGCTCAGGCCCGTTCACCGGCATGGATTATGTCGTAAAATCCGCCGAAGGGGCCCTGCTGCCCCGCCTTCAGGGCATTTATGAGCGCGAGCTCCATCCCGATCTGGTCCGCTTCGCCGGCGAAGGCCTTGAGGCCATCGTCGATATCGGCTGCGCCGAGGGCTATTATGCAGTGGGTCTGGCCCGGATGATGCCGGACGTCACGGTCTACGCTCACGATATCGATCCCGTCGCGCGCCGCCGCTGCGGGTTGCTGGCCAAGGCCAATGAGGTGACGGACCGGGTCATCATCGGCGAGGTCTTCGAGGGTGCCGATTTCGAGCGGTTCCGCGGTCGTCGCACCCTGGTGTTTCTCGACGCAGAGGGCATCGAGAACGAGCTTCTGGATCCGGACCTTTATCCGGCGCTCCGGGACATGAGCGTGATTGTGGAGACTCATCCGATGGCGCGGCCCGGCGTCACCGAGCGGCTGATCGCACGCTTCGAAGCCAGCCATCATGTGGTCCGGCTGGATCCCCGGCTCAACGTCGCCGAAGTCGATCCGCTTCTGGCCGGTGCGAGTCATCTCGACATGATGCTGGCCGCTTGGGAATGGCGTGCCGGACCGACACCCTGGCTAGTCATGCGTCCTCACGGCTGGACCGGGCCCGCCTGAAGCCTGAACGTTTTAGGCGGGCCCACGTCATGGGTCCGCCGAAAGCGTGAATCAAGCTATCGCTGATATACGGAGCCTGATCGGCGTCAGACAAAGCGGGGGTTGCACTCGGTCGGGAAGTCCTTATCCCGAACAGCAGAGCCGCAATGGCCGGGCGGGGGATGCCTTACTCTTGAGCGCCATGAATTTCGCACTGTTCAGCGCCGGCGATGCCTACAGCACCGCAGGCAAGATCATGGGGCGCCAGAGCGCCGGCAAGGCCATGATCCGGGGCGTGGCGCGCCGTTGGCCGACCGAAACCCTTCACGCCTTCGGCTATGATCGCGCGGGGGGTGAGGCCTTGCTCCGGCAGTTGGGCGAGGACGGGTTCACCGGAGCCCTGCGCTGGCGCCAGGGCCCCGGCGACGACGCACTCGAGACGCTGGGCGCGGTCTATTATCCGGCACCGATCACACCCGACCTCGCCCACGCCCGCAACGCACGGGGCCCGACCAGCTACAGCCTGTTCGGCGTCACCCACACGCTGTCATCCGCCGGGGCGATGGATCAGGTCGCGGCGCTCATCCTGCCGCCCTTCAAGCCCTGGGACGCCCTGATCTGCACATCCAACGCGGCCCATACCGTCGTGCACCGTCTGCAGGACGAGCTGCGGGACTGGTTCGCGCGCGAGACCGGAGCCAGCCGCTTCAATCCGATCCAGACCCCCGTCATCCCCCTCGGTGTGGATGCCCCCGCCTTCGCCCGCACGCCGGCGCAGATCGCGTCGGCCCGAGCGGCGCTCGGGCTGTCGTCCGGGGATACCGCCTTCCTTTTCGCCGGCCGGCTGTCGTTCCACGCCAAGGCCAATCCGTCGGCGCTCTATCAGGGGCTTCAGATGGCCGCCGGGCGGACGGGCCCGCTGGTCTGCATCGAGGCGGGCGTCTACCCCAACTCGGGCATGGCCACGGCCTTCGAATCCGCGCGCGCAAAGCTGGCTCCCGGTGTGCGCTTCATCACTGTGGATGGTGCGGACGAGGCCCGCTATCTGCAGGCTTGGCAGGCTGCCGATGTCTTCGCCTCCCTGTCGGACAACATCCAGGAAACCTTCGGCCTCACGCCCCTGGAAGCCATGGCCGCAGGCCAACCCGTTCTGGTCAGCGACTGGAACGGCTACAAGGACACGGTTCGGGAAGGCGTCGACGGCTACCGCATTCCGGTCACCCTGCCGATGGCGGGGACCGGCCAAGATCTGGCGCTTCGCCATGCCCTGGGCCAGGACAGCTACGACTTCTTCATCGGCCGGGTCAGCATGAGCACGGCCATCGACATCTCGTCCCTGGCGGACCGGATCGAGGCCCTCGCCAGGGACCCGGCCCTGCGGGCGCGGCTGGGCGCGGCAGGCGCGAAGCGGGCCCGGGAAGAATTCGACTGGCCTGTCATTCTCGACCGGTATGTCAAGCTGGTGCGGGCATTGGGAGATATCCGGCGGGCCGCCGGGCCCCTTCCGCCAGAGCCGTGGACCTCGAGGCCAGACCCGTTCGCCCTGTTTTCAGACTATCCGACCCGTACCCTGGCACCCTCCTCCGTCATCTCGGTCAAGGCCGGCACCGCCGCCGTGGAGTCCCTTCTGGTGCTTGAGATTGCCCGCTATGTGCTCAGGGACCCGCGACTGACGCCCGAGGCGGTGCTGTCCGTGCATCGGGCGATCGAGATTGCCGGTGAGATGACTGTATCCGGCCTGCAGTCGGCCATCCCGACGATGGGGCGAGCTGACGCAATCAGGGCCCTGATGCTGCTGACCAAGCTCGATCTTGTCGAGGTGCGGCTGTGACCGCCATCCCGGATGAGGCAACCGTAGCCGCCCTTGTCGCCGCTGCGTTTGATGAGTCCTTCTATCTGGCCTCGAACCCTGACGTCGCGGCGGTCGGCGTTGAGGCGCTGGGTCACTACCAGAGTTGCGGATGGCGTGAGTTTCGGGATCCGACCGCGTGGTTCTCGATCCAAGGCTACCTCGAACTCAATCCCGACGTCGCTGCGGCCGCGCTGGAACCGTTCCGCCACTATCTGCTGTACGGTCGCGGGGAGGGCCGACGGCTGGGCCCGACCTCAGGGGAGCGAACACCGACGGACCCCACGGGAAGCGCCGCCGTCGCTGGGGCCTTCGACGCCGACTTCTATGTCGCAGCCAACCCGGATCTGAAGCTCGACCGGTCCGACGCCTTCACCCATTTCATGCAGGAAGGCTGGCGCGAGAATCGTGACCCCGCGCGCTGGTTCTCCGTTGCGCGATATCTCGCGGCCAACCCGGACGTCCGGTCCGGCGACCTGAACCCCCTCGTCCATTATATTCAATACGGCCGTCGCGAGGGCCGGAGCTTCGACCCGGGCTCGGGCTTCGACCCGGGCCCGGGCTTTCGCTACGATCTGATCCGGGCGTCGGAGGGCTTCGAACACCACGTTCAGGCCCTCGCCCGACATGTTCCTGACCGCCCGGCATCACCGCATGCCGACCTTGTCGAGGGGCTGACGGCTCTCGCACAGAAGGATCGGGTTCACCTCACCGTGAGTCATGACGACTACACAACCACCATGGGTGGGGTCCAACTGTGCCTCAAGATCGAAAGCGCCGCGATGCGCGCGGCGGGGGCGGCGCACGTCCACCTCTTTCCGGGACGTGCCGCGCCGGTGATCGATGTCGACCGCGATCAACCTCGACTGGGTGTTCTGGTCGACGGCATACTGATCGGGTATTTCGACGCTCCGGCCGTACGCGAGGCCATGGAGCAGACCTGCGCGCACAAGAGTGTCTCGGTCGCCGTCCACAGCCTGATCGCACATCGCGCCCCGGATATCCTCTCCATCCTCGAAACGCTGTCGATCGACCACGCCTACTACTGGCTCCACGACTATTCGAGCCTGTGCGCCAACTACGCCCTGATGCGAAACGACGCCGTCTTCTGCGGGGCCCCACCGCCGCAAAGCCTGGCCTGCGAGATCTGCAGCTACGGTGCCCGGCGCCAGATCCATCTGGCCGAACATGCCCGCCTGTTCGAAGCGGTGGACCCGATCGTGGTCGCCCCGTCCGAAGCCGCCCTGGCCCTGTGGCGCCGGGTCGTGCCGTTTCCGGCGCGGCGGGCGATCGTCCATACCCACGCCACCCTCGAAACGGCCCCCCGTCGCAGACGTCCACCCGCCGTGACCGTTCCAGTGGACAGCGATCGACCGCTGCGGATCGGCTTTCTCGGCATGCCGACCTCCCACAAGGGCTGGCCGGTCTTCGCCCGGATGGTCAGCCGCTTTGCCGACGATCCCCGCTACAGCTTCCATCATCTGGCCCGCGAAACCGTCCCGGCGCTCGCGATCGACTGGATCCATGTCGCACCCGGCCCCGGTGACGAAACACCGATGATAGACGCCGTTGAGGCACTCGGGCTGGATGTCGCTCTCATCTGGTCACTCTGGCCGGAGACTTTCTGCTTCGCCGCGTTCGAGGCCGTGGCGGGCGGGGCGTCGATCGTGACGAACCCGGATTCCGGCAATGTCCACGGCCTCGTTAGGCATCTTGGGTGCGGGCTGGTGGTGGAGGACGACGTCGCGCTCGAGCAAATGTTCACCTCCGGCGAAATCCTCGGGCTCGCGCGCGCCCGCAGGAGGCCGCGCCGTCAGACCCTTGCCTATTCGCGGATGACGGCCGACCTGATTCCCGGACTTGCCCCATGAAGGTCCTCGGCTTTTCCAGCTTCACCTTCGCCTACCTCGACCGGGCACGCGTACTGTTCCGCACATGGAGGCACCATCACCCGGACTGGGAACTGGTCGCCCTGATCACCGATCGTCCCCCACCTGGCGTCGACATCGATCTAGACGCCGAAGACTTCGACCGTATCGTCTGGTTCGAGGATCTGAACCTGCCTTCACCGGTCAGCTGGCTGTTCGGCCACGACGTCGTCGAGGCCTGCACGGCGGTGAAGGGCCCCTTCGTGCATCAGGCCTGTGAAGCCGGTACCTGGGACGCGATCGTCTATCTGGATCCGGACATCGCCGTCCTGAACACGCTCAATCCGGTGATCGATCTTCTGGAAGCCCACGGCGGGGTGCTCACCCCTCATCTGCTCGAACCGGAAGAGGAGCCCCGGGCCATCCTCGACAACGAGCTGGCAACCCTGCGGACAGGCATTTTCAATCTGGGATTTCTGGCCATCCGGACGACCGGCGAGGGCGCGCGGTTCGCGCGCTGGTGGAACGACCGCCTGCTGAGCTTCTGCCACGATGACATCCCCCGCGGCCTGTTCGTGGACCAGCGCTGGTGCGATCATGTCCCGGCGCTGTTCGGCAGCTTTCACATCCTGCGCGATCCCGGCTACAACGTGGCCAGCTGGAACCTCAGCAAGAGGCATGTCAGCATCGACTGGGCGGGCGAAGTTCGCGTCAACGGGGCCCTCCTGCGGTTCTGGCATTTCACCAAACTGGGGCCGGTCGGGGAAAGCATGACCCGCCTCTACGCCCGCTCCAACTACCCGGTCTATGAGCTCTGGGCCTGGTACCGGCGCCTGATCGAAGCGGCCGGCGACCCCCGGATCCCGGGACGCTACTGGGCCTATGGGCTCTATGCGGACGGTCGCCCGATCGAAAAGAGCCACCGCGAGCTCTATCGCTACCAGCCGGATCTGGCCGCCCGCTTCCCCGATCCGTTCGCTTCGGGACCCGGATCCTACCAGACCTGGCTGGACCAGACCCAACCCCTTCCGGCGGAGCATGCCTGATGAGCAAGGTTCAACAGTCCCCCGATGCCCCGGCCGGACGTTCCGCCATTATCGTGGCGGGCATGCACCGCAGCGGGACCAGCGCCATGGCCCGTGTCCTCGGCCTTGCCGGAGCCAGCCTGCCCGAGCGTCTGATCCAGCCGGGCGACGACAACCCAAAGGGTTTCTGGGAGCCGCAGGAGGTCGTGGCCCTGAACGACGAAATCCTGCGTACCCTCGGTTCGACCTGGAACGACGTCTTCGGATTCCGTGTCGCCGGTCTGGCGCGGGACCAGCACGACCATTTCATCAGGCGCGCCCAATCTGTTCTGGCCCTGAATTTTGCCGGCGAGGGTCAGGTGGTGATGAAGGATCCGCGGGTATCCCTGCTGGCCCCCGTCTGGCGCGAAGCCTTGGTGGCCGAAGGGTTCAAGCCCGCCTTCTTGATCATGGTACGGCACCCGCTGGAAGTTGCCCGATCAATCGCAGCGCGCGACGGCGCTCCCCTTCAGGCCTCCACCCTCGCCTGGCTCAGCCATGTCATCGCCGTGGAGCGAGACACCCGCGACCTGCCCCGGATTTTCGTCCGCTACAGCGACCTTCTCGCGAACTGGCGACCCGTTCTCGACCGGATCGGCCGCCATCTGGATCTCGACCTCGACCCGGGTGCCGGAACCGCGATCGACGCCTATCTGACCCGCTCAGAGCGCCACCACGCTGCGGATGACGAGGACCTGGCCAGTCTTGCGGACCTGTGGCCCGGCGTCGGTGAGGCCTGGCGCTGGCTGATCAATGCAGCAAAACCGGAGGGTCCTGTCACCCCCTTCCCGGCGCAGATCGAGGAGGACCTGATCGTCCTTCAGTCCCGGATTGGGCCGGTCCTGGACCTGCAGCGGCGCGAGGCGGAACGCCGCCAGGCCGAACTGCAGCGGGCACTGGCGGACCGTCAGACCCAGTTGCTCAGACGGGGAGCCCAGGCCACCGAGTACCAGAACGCCCAACTCCGCCTTGAGGCCGATCTTGCTGCGGCCAGGGAGGACGCCGCGGCCCTGCGGGATCGGATTGAAGCGGAAACCACGGCCCACGCGGAGGCGGTTCGCCGCTTGGAGGAAGCCAGGCATCGCAGTGAGGACATCGCCCGACAACTTGACGCGGCCCAGCATCAAGTGGCCACTGCGGACCTTGCCTTCGAGGCCCAACAGGAACAGCTCATGGCAACGGTTGCGGCTGCAGATCGTGAGCGCAGCGAGGCAGCGGAGTTCGCCCGCACAGAAACTGGCCGGGCGGAACGGGCAGAGCAGGCCGTCAGGTCTCTCGAAGCCCGAATGGAGGCCATGCGCCTCAGCCCCAGCTGGACCCTGACCCGCCCTTTGCGGGTGGTTCGCAAGCGCCTGTCGGGTCTTTCCGGGCAAGGATGACTCTCGTGGACACGTCAGCGCTCGACCCGGTCCGACAGGCCCTTCTGCGGCTCACCCCCCAGGGACGGGGCATGGTGTTTATCATGGGAGACGACACACTCGTGCGTGCCGTCAGGGCGCGGAGCCCCAACGCAGAGCTGGTCACGCCGATCGATCCGAGCATCGACGGCCCCGGCACCGGACACCGGCAAGCCGGGCGTCTCGCCCTGGCCGACCTTGAGGACACGGCCGGCCGACCGGCCCCGACCACCCTCGTGCTGGACCATGTCCTGGCGGTGATCGAGGATCCGGAAGCCCTGATGCGTCGGTTGCAGGCCCGTGCCGCGCCCGGGGCGGTCCTGAGCGCAAGCTTCGCCAACGCCGCCCACTGGAAACACCTGAAGTCACAGCTGGAGGGCAAGGCAACAGGCCGGATGACGGGTCGGCCCGATATCCTGCATTCCCTGCAGCAGGCTGGCTGGACACTCGTTTCGGAAACACCGGTGACGGAGGCAGCGGACGAGACCACCTCGGCCGCTCTGCAGGCCTTTACCGGAGCGGCAGCGAGCCTCGGTCTCTCCCCGGACGCTGTGCGCTCCGTCGTCGAACCCTCAGCCTTCGTGGTCCAGGCCGTCAACGGACCAGCCCCACCGCCGGTCACGATCGCCGCCCTGGGGATGCGAAAGTTCGCCGGTGTCACCGATGCCCGGATCGACCATCCGATGTCCGCCCTCGCCGGGCGGCCGTCTGTGCGGGCCGTGTGGGGATCCGGGGGGGTCGAAATCCCCGCTACCTGGCCCCCTGGAGTCCTGGTGCTTCACCGCCAGTTTCTCGACAGCCCCGGCTTTGTCGGCGCGATTGAATCCCGGATCGCCCGGGGCTGGGTGATCGTGTCCGAGATCGACGACGATCCCCGACACTGGCCCCAGTTCGCGGCGGCGGACTACCGCGCCTTCCGCGGCGTTCATGCTGTGAGTGTGAGCACTGAACCCCTCGCGAAGCTGATCCGCCAGTGGAACCCTAATGTGGTCGTCCTGCCCAATGCTTCTCCCGCCCTGCCGGACATCCTCGAGGTTTCGCCCAGTCCAGGAGAGCCTGTCCGGATTTTTTTCGGCGCGCTCAATCGCGAGAAGGACTGGGCCCCTCTGATGGGCGCGCTCGCGGCGGCGGCATACGAGCTCAGGGACCGGATCGAGTTCGTCATCATTCACGACCGCGCTTTCCACGACGCCCTGCCGGACATCCCGAAAACTTTCTCGGCCACGCTGGGATACGAGGACTATATGGCGGCCCTCGCCCGCTGCGATATCGGCTTGCTGCCGCTGAACGACACCGCCTTCAACCGCCTCAAGTCCGACGTGAAGTTTGTCGAATGCTGCGCCACTGGCGTGGTCCCCATATGTTCACCGACGATCTATGGCCGGGAACCGCAGCACCGGCAGATCGCCCGGTTCGCAAGTACTCCCGCCGAGTGGGCCAAGGCGCTGCGTGATCTGGTGCTCGACCCGGAAGACCGTGCCGCCCGGCGTGAGCGCGGTCGCACCTATGTCCGAGAGAACCGGATGCACGGGGACCAGGCAGAGGCACGGGAGGCCGCGTTCCGGGATCTGATCTCACGCCGGCCGGCGCTGGAGGCCGAACGTCAGGCCCGGCTGGCAGAATCCGTCTGACGCCAGGCCAGAATCCCCAGCTTGCAAAGCCACAACAGGCTGAGCTGGATTCGTCTCCGCCGGGCCGTGGGGAATT
>JAIEQA010000006.1 GCA_019748095.1 Caulobacteraceae bacterium
AGGCCGCGCCCCGGACCCTGCTGATCCTGCCGGAGCCCGAGCCCGTGCGGGCCGCCGCCGCCCCGGCTGCGGCAGCCCCCGTCGCACCGCCCCCGCCCCCGGTGGAAACCGTGGTCGAACGCGTCATCGAGCGCGTCCGCACCCGCAAGAAGCTTCCCGATCGTCGCAAGGGCTATATCCAGAAGGCGGCCGTCGGCGGGCACAAGGTCTATATCCACACCGGTGAGTATGAAGACGGCGAGCTGGGCGAGATCTTCATCGACATGCACAAGGAAGGGGCCGCCTTCCGCTCGCTGATGAACAATTTCGCCATCGCCATCTCGATCGGCCTGCAATACGGCGTGCCGCTGCACGAGTTCGTCGACGCCTTCGTCTTCACCCGGTTCGAGCCGGCCGGCCGCGTCACCGGCAATGACCGGGTGGGCTCCGCGACCTCGATCCTCGACTACATCTTCCGCGAACTGGGCGTCTCCTATCTGGACCGGACCGAGCTGGGGAATGCGGACGCCGCACCGCTCCATGCCGACGGACTGGGCTCGGGCAAGGCCGATGAGGGCGTGCCGGCGACCAAATTCATCTCCAAGGGCTTCGCCCGCGGCACCGCGACCGACAATCTGGTGGTCGTGCCCTTCGGCCGCAAAGCCGAGGCGGCCCCGTCCGCCGGCGACCGCAGCGAGGCCGACGCCTGTCCGGCCTGCGGCGATTTCAGCCTGCAGCAGCGCGGCGGCGGCTGGATCTGCGACAGCTGCGGTGTGGCCCCCCAGATGCGGGGATAGGCCGTGGGCGGCCTTCCGTTCCGTTGCCCGATCCGGGTCCGCTGGGGCGAGGTGGACGCCCAGGGCGTCGTCTTCAACCCCAACTATTTCCTGTATGCCGACGTCGCCGCGACCGAGTTCTTCCGTGCGATCGGGGTGATCACGGGCAGCCATCCGGACGTCGGCCAGAGCTATGTGGTCGATGCGCACGGACAGTTTCACGCCTCGGCCCGCTTCGACGATCTGCTGGATGTCGAGGTCTCCGTCGCCCGGGTCGGCCGCTCCAGCTATGCCCTGACGGTCCAGATCCGCTGCGACGACCAGACCCTGACCACCATCGCCCTGACCTATGTCCGCGCGGTCGAGGGAAAGGCCGTGCCCCTGTCCGACGACTTTCGGGCCATTCTCGTGGACCTCGAGCCCCCTGGGACCTGAATCTGCTGGTTCAGCAGATCGTAAACACCTGTCGGCAGAGTGGTGTCGTCCGCATCGGCCGGCGGGTTCGGAGTGCCAACGTCTTGAAACGCCTGATTCTCATCGCTGCGATCGCGGCACTCGCGAGCCCGGTCCTGGCCCAGAACCCGGGCCAGATCGCGCGCGTGCGCGGCGGGGCCAGTTGCCCGGGCTGCAACCTGTTCCAGGCGGATCTGTCGGGGCTCGAGGCGCGGGGACTGAACCTGTCCGGCGCGCGCCTGCGGCAGGCCGACCTCAGCCTCTCGATCATGAACCGCACTCGTTTTTCCAGCACCGACCTGCGTGATGTCGAGGCCTATGGCGGGGTGTTTTCCAGTTCAAACTTCAACCGCGCCGACCTGACTCATGCCAGTTTCGTCGGCACGTTTCTGGAGGGGTCGAGCTTTTCCGGCGCGACCCTGACGGGCACCAACTTTTCCGGGGCCCGACTGACACGCGCCACGGGCCTGACCCAGAGGCAACTCGACACCGCCTGCGGCGACGCCACAACGGCCCTGCCTCCCGGCCTGCGCATTCCGGCCTGCTGAAGGTCGCCTTTCTTACGACGATTTAAGTAGGGTTTGGCGCTCCACAGGGCCATCTAGAAAGCGTGAAACAGTCCGTGTTCCGTGCCCGTCGCCTTCACCCCGGCCTTGCCGCCCTGATGCTGCTGACCGGCACATCCGCCTACGCGGTTCCCGCAGCGGCCGAGATGTCAATCATCGGTCAGGATCGGGACGTGGCCCGCATGGTCTCGCTGGGCGGGTCCTGCAATCGCTGCGAACTGTCCGGACGAAACCTGTCGGGTTCGACCTTCACCGGTGCCAGCTTCATGGGCGCGACCCTGGTCGGGACCAATCTGCGCGGGGCCGAGCTGATCGGGTCCAACTTTTCCTCGAGCGATTTCAGCCGGGCCGACATGCAGGGTGCCGAAATCCTGGGATCGAACTTCTCGGACGCCAATTTCACCGGCGCACATATGAGCGGGATCGAGGCCCAGGGAGCCAATTTCTCCCGCGCCAATCTCGGCCGCGCCAACCTGTCGGGAGCGGAACTGGTCGGGGCCAATATGAACGGGGCCAACCTGAACGGGGCCAATGCCTCGGGCGCGGAGCTGTTCGGCGCAACCCTCGCCAACATCAGCGCCCGGGCCACCTCCTTCGCCGGGGCCGAAATGAATGCCGCCAATATGGCCGGCAGCGATTTCACGTCCGCCAACTTCAGTGACGCCGAGCTGGACGGGGCCCGGCTGAGCGGGGCTTCCGTGCGGGGGGCCAACTTCAGCGACGCCTCGCTGAGCCGGACCGATATCCGCGGCGTCGATCTGTCGGGCGCACGCGGCCTGACCCAATCCCAGATCTCAGAGGCCTGCGGTGACGCCGCCACCCAGCTCCCGCGCGGACTGACGGTCCGCAGCTGCGGATCCAGGATCGTGATCGGCCGACCCGGCAGGGCTGCCCCACCGGTCCCGGCCGCACCGCCGGCACCGCCCTCGCCCCGACGCGACTTCGCCCGCGCGGACCGGCCCTGACCGCGCCGGCCCTGCCCCCTATTTCAGGGGCAGGTTCGGGCGGATGTGCAGTTCCTTGTACTGACGATCCAGCGCACCGGCCGGGGCGCTCATCAACAGGTCCTGACCCTGCTGGTTCAGCGGGAAGGCGATGACCTCACGGATCGCGACCTGGTTGGCCAGCAGCATGACGATCCGGTCGATGCCGGGGGCCAGACCGCCGTGCGGCGGCGCGCCGTAGCGGAAGGCGTTCAGCATGCCGCCGAACTGCTCCTCGACCACCGAGGCGTCATAGCCCGCGATCTCGAAGGCCTTCAGCATGATCTCGGCCTTGTGGTTCCGGATCGCGCCCGAGCACAGCTCATAGCCGTTGCAGACGATGTCGTACTGATAGGCGAGGATATCCAGCGGATCCTTGGTCGTCAGCGCCTCCATCTCGCCCTGCGGCATCGAGAACGGGTTATGGCTGAAGTCGACCTTCTTCTCTTCCTCGCTCCACTCGAACATCGGGAAGTCGACGATCCAGCAGAATTTGAACTCGTCATCCGAGATCAGGTTCAGGTCCTGGCCAACCTTCGTGCGCGCCGAGCCGGCGAATTTGTAGAAAACGGACGGGTCACCGGCAGCGAAGAAGGCGGCGTCGCCCTTGCCCATGCCCAGGGCCTTCATCAGGCCGTCAGTGGCCTCGGCCCCCAGGTTCTTGGCGATCGGACCGCCCCATGCCCCCTGGTCCTCGGACCAGAAGATATAGCCCAGACCCGGCTGGCCCTCGCCCTGGGCCCAGCTGTTCATCCGGTCACAGAAGGCGCGGCTGCCACCGGTCGGCGCGGGAATGCCCCAGACCGCGTTCTTGGCGTCGGCCCCGAGGATCTTGTTGAACAGGCCGAACCCGCCGTCGCGGAAATGGTCCGACACATCCAGCATCTCGATCGGGTTGCGCAGGTCCGGCTTGTCGGTGCCGAACATGGCGATCGACTCCCGGTACGGGATGCGCACGAACGGATAGGAATCGACCTTCTTGCCGTCGGCGAACTCCTCGAACACCCCGTGCATGACGGGCTCGATCGCGGCGAACACGTCTTCCTGGGTGACGAAGCTCATCTCGACGTCGAGTTGATAGAACTCCAGCGAGCGGTCGGCGCGCAGATCCTCGTCCCGGAAACAGGGCGCGATCTGGAAATAGCGGTCGAAGCCCGACACCATCAGCAATTGCTTGAACTGCTGCGGGGCCTGCGGCAGGGCATAGAATTTGCCGGGATGCAGGCGCGAAGGCACCAGGAAGTCGCGCGCGCCCTCGGGGCTCGAGGCCGTCAGGATCGGGGTCTGGTACTCGAGGAAGCCCTGATCGACCATCCGGCGACGGATCGAGGAGATCACCTTCGAGCGCAGCACGATGTTCTTGTGCAGGGTCTCGCGGCGCAGATCCAGATAGCGGTGCTTGAGGCGGATCTCCTCGGGGTACTCCGGCTCACCGAAGACCGGCAGGGGCAGTTCGGCGGCTTCGGACAGGACCTCGACGGCCTGAACCCGCAGCTCGATCTCACCGGTCGGCAGGTTGGCGTTCACCACCGAGGCCTCGCGGGCCACGACCTCGCCGTCGACGCGGATCACGCTCTCGGCCCGCAGGCGCTCGACGGCCTCGAAGCCCGGGGTTTCCGGGTGCAGGACCAGCTGGGTCAGGCCGTAGTGGTCGCGCAGATCGATGAACAGCAGGCCGCCGTGGTCGCGCTTGCGATGGACCCAGCCCGACAGACGCACATTCGATCCGGCGTCCGTCGACCGGAGGGCACCGCAGGTGTGGGAGCGATAGGCGTGCATGGGCGAAAATCGTCTGAAAACGGCTGCGAAACAGCGGGAAATGAAGCGGCGTAGGGCGCATCAACGCCCCGGAAAGTCAAGGTTTGGCCTGTCCGGCCCCGCGACATCCCCAGCGACGCTGATCTGTCCCCGCCACCCACAGCGCCCGGAATCGGCGATCGGCGTAAACCTGCTAAGGAAAGACCCATGTCGGTCCACCGGTCCCTTCGCGATCAGATGCGGCTTCCCCTCGTGCGGGAAGCCGGGGCTGCCCCGTTTGTGCGATCGCCGGCGAACGGCTTTGCCGTCGAGGCCCTCGCCGGCTGGCCGGATCAGGCGGGTCAGGTGATGGCCCTGTGCGGACCGGCCGGGTGTGGCAAGAGCCATCTGGCGGCGATCTGGGCCGAACGGGTCGGGGCCATCCCCCTGAACGGGGCCGAGGCGGCCCAGGCCGATCCGCTGGAGCTGGAAGGCCGCCCGGTCCTGCTGGACATCGCCCGGGACGCGGACGACGAGACCCTGTTCCACCTGATCAACCTGTCCCAGCAGGACGGCGGGGCCCTGCTGATGGTGTCGCGCCCGTCGCCCCGACACTGGCGCGTCGCCGTACCGGACCTGCGATCGCGGCTGGACGCGGTCCGCGTCGTCGCCATGGACGCCCCGGACGACGCCGTCCTGTCGGCCATCCTCGCCGCGCGATTCGCCGAGCGCAGCATCACCCCGGGCGAAGGGGTGATCGACTATCTGGTCCGGCGCATCGACCGGTCGGCGGCGGCAGCGGCCGGTGTCGTTGAGCGTCTCGACGCCGAGCACCGTCCCGTCACGCGCAGTCTGGCCCGCCAGGTGCTCGACGCGGGCGACGACCTGTTCGACGACGCCCGCGGATCGGGGTTGCAGCCGTAACAAACCCGCCCCACAACCGGCCCATGCCCGACGCTCCGATCGCCGACGCCACCACCGGGGAAGACGTCCCCTCCTCCCGCGCGCCCCAGCTGCATCTGGACGAGGCGCTGATGTCCTCGCCGACACGGTTCTTCAACCGCGAGATCAGCTGGCTGGCCTTCAACGCCCGGGTCCTTGAGGAGGCTGCCAACCCCGCCCACCCCCTGCTGGAGCGGCTGCGCTTCCTGTCGATCTCGGCCAACAATCTGGACGAGTTTTTCATGACCCGCGTGGCCGGGCTCAAGGGCCAGGTGCGCGAGCGGGTCCGGGTCCTTTCGGCCGACGGCCTGACCCCGGTCGAACAACTGGAGCGGCTCAATGTTGCCGCCGGCGAGCTCATGGCTGAACAGCAGGCGCGCTGGCGGGAGCTGCGCAAGGAGCTGGTCGGGGCCGGGATCGAGGTCGTTCACCCCGAGAAGATCACCCGGACCGACAAGGAGCGGCTGGAGCCCGAGTTCCTGAACCAGTTGTTCGCGGTGCTGACCCCGCTGGCGATCGACCCGGCCCACCCCTTCCCCTTCCTGCCCAACCTCGGCTTCTCCCTGGCGCTCAAGCTGCGGCGCAACCGGGACAACCGGACCCTCTACGCCCTCGTCCCCGTACCGACCCAGGTGCGGCGTTTCTGGGAGCTCACGGGAGACGGGCGCTCGGTCAAGGGCCGCCGACGTTTCGTGACGCTGGAAGCCGTCCTGCTGCTGTTCATCGAGCACCTGTTTCCCGGCCATGAGGTGCTGGAAAAGGGCGTCCTGCGCCTGATCCGCGATTCGGACATCGAGATCGAGGAAGAGGCCGAGGATCTGGTCCGGGAGTTCGAGGAGGCGCTGAAGCAACGCCGGCTCGGCGACGTCGTCCGCGTCAAGATCGAGGCCTCCATGCCCGATGACCTGCGCGGCTTCATCATCGGCGAACTGAAGGCTGCACCCCAGGACGTGGTGGCCATCGACGGCATGCTGGGTCTGGCGCAGCTGTCCGACCTGATCGCCTCCGGCCACCCCGATCTGAAATTCCCCGGCTATGAGCCGCGCTATCCCGAACGGGTCCGCGATCAGGGTGGCGACGTCTTCGCCGCCGTGCGCGAGAAGGACATCCTGATCCACCACCCCTTCGAGAGTTTCGACGTGGTGGTCCAGTTCCTGCGCCAGGCGGCACGCGACCCGAACGTCATCGCCATCAAACAGACCCTGTACCGCACCTCCAAGGACAGCCCCATCGTCGCCGCCCTGATCGAGGCGGCCGAGAACGGCAAGAACGTCGTCGCCCTGGTCGAGATCAAGGCCCGGTTCGACGAGGAGGCCAATCTGCGCTGGGCCCGGGCGATGGAGCGGGCCGGCGTCCACGTCGTCTTCGGCTTCGTCGAGTACAAGACCCACGCCAAGATGAGCGTCGTCGTGCGCCGCGAGGGCGACGGCCTGAAGACCTACTGCCATTTCGGCACGGGCAACTATCATCCGATCACCGCGCGGATCTACACCGACCTCAGCCTGTTCAGCTCGGATCCGGCGCTGGCGCGCGATGCCTCGCGGGTTTTCAACTACATCACCGGCTATGCCCAGCCGGCCGATCTGGAAGCGCTGGTCGTCTCGCCGCTGAACATGAAGTCGACCCTGATCGAGCTGATCGGCAAGGAAATGTCGGCGGCGGCGAAGGGCAAGCCCGCCGCCATCTGGGTCAAGCTGAACGCCCTCGTCGATCCCGAGATCATCGACGCCCTGTACCGCGCCAGCCAGTGGGGCGTGCGCATCGAACTGGTGGTGCGCGGCATCTGCTGCCTGCGCCCCGGCGTGCCGGGGCTCTCGGAGAACATCCGGGTCAAGTCGATCGTCGGCCGCTTCCTGGAGCACAGCCGGATCATCTGTTTCGCCAATGGCAAGGACCTGCCGCACGACAAGGCGAAGGTGTTCATCTCCTCGGCCGACTGGATGACCCGCAACCTCGATCGCCGGGTCGAGATCATGACCCCGGTCACCAATGCCACCGTCCACGATCAGGTCCTTGACCAGATCATGGTCGCCAACCTGAAGGACGACACCCAGAGCTGGGCCCTTGATGCCGACGGCCACTATACGCGGGTTGTCCCGGCCGATCCGAAGCGGCCCTTTTCCGCCCACCAGTATTTCATGACCAACCCCAGCCTCTCCGGCCGCGGCCGCAAGGTGAAGACCCGGCCCGCCCGTCTGCGCTACGATCGGCCTGCGGGGTGAGTGACCTCTACGCCCCGCCGCGCGAAGCGGCCGTCATCGACATCGGCTCCAACTCCGTCCGGATGGTCCTGTACCGGCTGGAAGGCCGGGCCATCTGGACGGTGTTCAACGAGAAGGTCCTGGCGGGTCTCGGGCGGGACATGCCCGCGACCGGGCGGCTGTCCCCGGTCGGGGTCGAACTGGCCCTGACGGCCTTGCGCCGGTTCGCGGCTGTGCTGGAAGGTGTGCGCCCCGCCTATGTCTTCGTCGCCGCCACGGCGGCTGTCCGTGAAGCCGAAGACGGTCCGGACTTCTGCGACCGGGTCGCGGCCCTGACCGGCCTGCGGGTCCGGGTCCTGACGGGCGAGGAAGAGGCCCACTATGCCGCCCTCGGCGTGCTGGCTGGCGACCCCCGGGCCCGGGGCATCGCCGCCGACATGGGCGGCTCCAGTCTGGAGCTGATCCGGATCGGTCAGGGTGCCATCACGCCCGGCATCACCCTGCCGCTGGGGCCGTTCAGCCTCGCCGACCCGGCCGGCTTCGATACGGAGCGGGTCAGGGCGCGCATTGACGAGCGCCTGAAGCCGGCCCTCGGCCAGTTCGGCGCCGACGAACTGCACGCCGTCGGCGGGGGCTGGCGCTCGCTGGCCCAGTTGCATATGCAGAAGACCGACTATCCGCTGCGGATCGTGCACCAGTACGCCATGAGCGCCGCGGACGCCCGCGATGTGGCCCGGCTTGTGGCCCAGCAGTCCCGTGCCTCCCTGGATCGCCTGCCCGGTGTGTCGCGCCGCCGGGCCGAGACCCTGCCCTACGCCGCCCTCGTCCTGGAAGGCCTGATCGACGCCCTCGGCCTGAAGACGATCATCTTCTCGGCCTGGGGCCTGCGCGAGGGCCTTCTGTATGAAATCCTCGATCAGGACGAGGCCCCGACCGATCCCCTGATCGCCGGCTGTGCAGCCCTGGGCGCGCGTCAGGGCATCTCCCCGGCGCTGCCGGCGGCGCTGAACGCCTGGCTCGGCGATGTCATCGCCGCCCTGCCCGAGGCCTTCGGGCCCGAACGCGACCCGATCCTCGCCGCCGCCGCCTGTCGTCTGGCGGATCTCGGCGCGCGGCTGCATCCCGACCACCGGCTGGAGCTGGTCTTCGATCAGGTGCTGCGGGCCCCGATCCCCGGCCAGAGCCACCCGGAACGGGTCTGGCTGGCCTGCGCCCTCAACGCCCGCTACGGCGGCGGGGCCTCGACCCCCAATCCCGAGGCCGCCGACCGCCTGCTCAGCACCTCCGCGCGCGCCGGGGCCCGGGCCCTGGGTCTGGCCATGCGGCTGGGCTGCGACCTGTCCGGCCGCGCGCCGCAGTTGCTGGCCAATGCGTCCCTGAAGATCGAGTCGGGTGTGTTGAAACTGACGGCGTCCGAAGGCTATGCCGATGTCCTGCTGGGCGAACAGACCCGCCGCCGCGCCCGCGCTCTGGCCGAGGCCCTGGGGCTGACGCTGGATATCTGAGATTTGGCCATCTCCTCCCCGTTCGCCCTTGCGAATGGGGAGGTGGCACGACGCGGCTTCGCGTCGTGACGGGGGGGGCGACACCGTATCGCCGGTGACGCTTACCCCTCGCCTCAATCATGGCCTCGCCCTCTCCGTCACGGCCCAAACGGGCCGCGCCACCTCCCCATGCTGCGCACGGGGAGGAGAAGAAGACCCCTATTCGATCTCGACCACCTCGACCCTGGCCCCGTTCAGGACCAGGGCGATTTCGCCGCGCTTCAGCTTCAGGGCGTCTTCGCCGAACAGCTGGCGACGCCAGCCGGTCAGGGCCTCGACCTTGGCGTTGTCGTCGATCGCGATCCGCTCCAGATCCGCGACATTGGCGATCAGCTTGGAGGCCACGCCGGCATTGTCGCTCTTGGCCTTCAGCAGCACCTTCAGCAGCTCGACCACCGACGGCGGGGCCGGCTGGTTGTGGGCCGGGCGGTCCATCTTCGGCGCATGGCCCTCCGGATCGGCCATGACCCGCTTCAGCTCCTCGGTCAGTTCCAGACCCAGCCGCGAGCCGCCGAACCCCTTGGGCACCGAGCGCAGGCGGTTGAAGGCCTCGACGTCCATCGGGGCCTGGGTGGCGATCTCGTCAATCGCCTCATCCTTCAGGATGCGCCCGCGCGGCTGGTCGCGCTCCTGGGCCGCCCGCTCGCGCCACACCGCCGTCGCCTTGAAGGCCGCCAGATAGCGGGCGTTGTACTTCTTGGGCTTCAGGCGCTTCCACGCCTTGTCCGGGTCGGTGTCATACAGTTCGGGATCGACCAGATCCTCCATCTCCTGGGTCACCCAGTCCAGCCGGCCTTCCTTGGCCAGCCGGTCGCGGAGCTTGGGATACAGGGCCGCCAGATGGGTCACGTCGCCGATGGCATAGACCAGCTGGGCCTCCGACAGGGGCCGGCGGGACCAGTCGGTGAACCGGCTGCCCTTGTCCAGATCGATGCGCAGCATCTGCCGGACCAGCGAATCATAGGCCACCTGATCCCCGAACCCGGCCGCCATGGCGGCGATCTGGGTGTCGAACATGGGCCGGGGCATGGCCCCCAGCTTGACGAATATCTCGGTATCCTGCCGGGCGGCGTGGAAGACCTTCACGATCTTCGGATCGCGCAGGATGTCGAGGAACGGCTCCAGATCCAGCCCCTCGGCCTGGGGATCGATGATGGCCTCATGGGTCGCGGTCGCGGCCTGGATCAGGCACAGCTTGGGCCAGTAGGTGGTCTCGCGCATGAACTCGGTGTCCACGGCGATAAACGGGGCCCCCAGACTTTTCGAGGACTCGGCGACGGCCGCGCAGAACTGAACCAGCGCGTCATTGGTGGTGATCGGCGTCATTGAAATGCTATAGCCCCCCGCAACGCGGTCGTGGCAAGAGCCGCGACCATATTTCCGCACCGATTTCAGGCCCGTTAGCGATGAGCGACACCAAAACCCCTTCGCCGACCGGCCTGACCTATGCCGAGGCGGGGGTCGACATCGACGCCGGCGAGATGCTGGTCGACCACATCAAGCCGCTGGCCAAATCCACCGCCCGGCCCGGCTCCGAGCCCTCGCTGGGCGGATTCGGGGCCCTGTTCGACCTCAAGGCCGCCGGCTTCACCGATCCCCTGATCGTGGCCACTACCGACGGCGTCGGGACCAAGCTGAAGATCGCCATCGAGACCGGACGGCACGACGGCGTCGGCGTCGATCTGGTCGCCATGTGCGTCAACGACCTGCTGGCCCAGGGGGCCGAGCCCCTGCTGTTCCTCGACTACTACGCGACCGGAAAGCTGGAGATCGACGCCGCCCGCCGCGTCGTCTCGGGCATCGCCGAGGGCTGCCGTCAGGCCGGCTGTGCCCTCGTGGGCGGCGAGACCGCCGAAATGCCCGGCATGTATTCCGGCGGCGACTATGATCTGGCCGGCTTCTCTCTGGGCGCGGTCGAGCGCGGCCATGCCCTGCCGTATCTGGACCGCCAGTTCGCCGGCGACCTGATCATCGGCCTGGGCTCCTCTGGCCCCCACTCCAACGGCTATTCCCTGATCCGCAAGGTGGTGGAGCGTTCGGGCCTGTCGTGGGGCGACGACGCCCCCTTCGCCCGCGACCGCTCCCTGGCCCAGGCCCTGATGGAGCCCACCCGCATCTATGTGAAGTCGGTCCTGCCCCTGATGAAGGCCGGCCTGATCAAGGGCGCGGCCCATATCACCGGCGGCGGCCTGATCGAGAACCCGCCCCGCTGCATCGCCGAAGGCCTCTCGGCATCCTTCGACTGGGACGCCTGGCCCCTGCCCCACGTCTTCCAGTGGCTGGCCGAGACCGGCGGCATCAGCGACCACGAAATGCGCCGCACCTTCAACTGCGGCATCGGCTTCATCCTGATCGTCAGCCCCGAAAACGCCGAACCGGTGCTGGCGTCCCTGCTTGAAGCCGGCGAAGTCGCCTTCGTCTGCGGCCAGCTGGTCTGACACCGTCACCCTTAACCCTCTCCCGGCGGGAGAGGGCTTGAGCGCACGGCGGCAAAGCCGTCGTCCTGGTGCGAACCGGTGAGGGGTTGTCCCCTCACCGGTTCGCACCTGCCCCCCTCACCCTTTCGGCTGGCGCATCGCTACGCTCTGCGAGCCTCAAGCCCTCTCCCCATGGGAGAGGGTCGCGCCGCCCCCTACGTCCGATTCTGACGTGTCCGTCTGATAAGTGTGCAGAATGGGCGCAATCGAGGTTGCCCGTCTCGGCAGAGGTGATAGCCACGCGTGCAGAGTCTCAACACTGCGGCACGATAGACCGTAACAACATCAACAGGATGGATGGCGTTTCGAAGACCAGACCTCAGAAATTGGACTCCTTGCACCCTGTTTTTTCAGAGTCCAATCCCGGCGGCTGATCCCCCCTCCCACTGACCGGGGGAAGGCGTTAGGGTCCGCCCAAACCGGAGTCGCCCATGCGCCTGATCGCCCTCGCCGCCCTGCTCGCCCTGCCGTCAGCCGCCTCGGCCCAGACCCCGGCCACAACCGACCACCCGCTGCTCCACCAACTGCCCACCGCCGTCAGCGCCGACCGCCTGCGCGCCGATGTCGAGGCCATGGTCAGCTTCGGGACGCGCCACACCCTGTCCGAAACCGCCTCCGACACCCGCGGCGTCGGCGCGGCGCGGCGCTGGGTCGAGCGCGAGTTCCAGAGCATCAGCCGCGACTGCGGCGGCTGTCTTCAGGTGGTCCTGCCCGCCCAGACCGTCACCGCCCTGCCCCGCATTCCCAACCCCACCGAGGTGGTCAATGTCGTCGCGATCCAGCGCGGCACGACCGATCCGGACCGGGTCATCGTCATCACCGGCCACCTCGATTCGCGCGTGACCGACGTCATGAACGCGACCGACGACGCGCCCGGCGCCAATGACGACGCCTCGGGCGTGGCCGCCCTGATCGAGGCGGCGCGCATCCTGTCGAAGGAACGCTTCCCCGCCACCCTCGTCTATGCCGCCCTGACGGGTGAGGAACAGGGGCTGCACGGGGCCCGGATCCTGGCCGAATACGCCCGCGACAACGGCTGGCGGGTCATGGCCAATCTCAACAACGACATGGTCGGCAACATCGCCGGCCAGAACGGGGTGATCGACAACACCCGGATCCGGGTCTTCGCCGAAGGCACCCGGACGCTGGAGACCCAGGCCGAGGCCGACAGCCGGCGCTACAATGGCGGCGAGGTGGATTCCCCCTCGCGCAACCTGGCCCGCTTCATCGACGGCATCGCCGACCGCTACCTGACCAATTTCGACGTCGAGATGGTCTATCGCACCGACCGCTACGGCCGGGGCGGAGACCAGGTCGCCTTCCTGCGGCTCGGCTTCCCGGCTGTGCGCATCACCGAGGGTTCCGAGAACTACGACCGCCAGCATCAGGACCTGCGCACCGAAAACGGCGTGGTCTATGGCGACACGATCGACGGCGTGGACTTCGACTATCTGGCCCAGGCGACCCGTCTGAACGTCGCGACCATGGCGGCCATGGCCAAGGCTCCCGCGCCCCCGACCGGCGTGACCATCGCCGGAGCGGTCCAGCCGGACACGACCCTGCGCTGGAGCGCCGTCCCGGGTGCCGCCGGCTACCGCGTCTGGTGGCGTTCGACCACCGCCCCGCAGTGGACCCACAGCCGCTGGGCGGGTGATGCGACCGAACTGGTGCTGAAGGGCGTGATCATCGACGACTTCTTCTTCGGGGTCTCATCGGTGTCCGCCGACGGCTATGAGAGCCCGGTCGTCTTCCCGGGCCCGGCGGGGGCGTTCATCCCGGCCGTGGTACCGCCCCGGCCCGCCGGATCGTGAGGCCCGCGTCCGGCCGCGTCCGCGTGGCCATCCTGATCTCCGGGGCCGGCTCCAACATGGCCGCCCTGATCGACGCAGCGGCGGCTCCCGACGCCCCGTTCGCGGTCGCGGGCGTGATCTCCAACGACCCCGCCGCCGGGGGGCTGGCGATCGCACAGGCCCACGGCGTGCCGGTCGCGGTCGTCGACCATCGCCCGTTCGGCCAGGACCGCGAGGCCCATGAGGCGACCATCCAGCGCCATCTCGACGACTGGGGTACCGAGGTGGTGGTCCTCGCCGGCTATATGCGCCGCCTGACCCCGTGGCTGGTGGGCCGCTGGGCCGGCCGGATGCTGAACATCCACCCCAGCCTGCTGCCGAAATACCCCGGTCTGGACACCCATGCCCGGGCCCTCGCCGCCGGCGACGCAGAGGCCGGCTGCAGCGTCCATCTGGTCACCGACGGCCTCGACGAGGGCCCGGTGCTGGCGCAGGCTGCCGTGCCCGTCCTGCCGGACGATACGCCACTGTCACTGGCAGAGCGGGTCCGCACGGCCGAACATGCCCTCTATCCCCGCACCGTGGCCGCCTTCTGCCGCGACAGCAGGGTCTCCGCCTGAACGGGCGCGGGTCGCGCTCAGACGCCCTGCGCGACCCGCCGCTCGATCCAGGCGGCCCGGACCATCAGGGCCGTGACCACGGCCAGCGCCGGCCACAGCGCCAGCACGCCGAACGACAGAAAACTGGCCGCCCCCAGCGCCCCGCCGCTCGACAGCCCGACCCACAGGGCCAGAAACGGCACCCAGTCCCACCGAGCCCCGCCATGCAGGGCCGTGGCGATCCTCTGGCCCATCCGCACAAGGGTGCCGGTCATATAGGTCAGGCCGACCCCGACATCGCCCTGCTTCTGGAACACCGCGTTCTCGACCCCCATGGCCAGCACCACAGCGATCATGCCCGCGACAGGGTAGCCGAGGGTACACAGGGTGGCCGCGATCAGCAGCAGCAGGGCCTCGGCCGCGAGCACGTGGGAGCGTCGCTCCTCCCCGGCCCGGCGGGCGACCGTGCCGCCGATGACCACGCCGACCACGAACAGCACGATCAGTCCGGCGGCGATGCCGGCCTCGTCCCAGCGACCGGTCGCCAGACCGACACCCAGCCGGGTCGAGTTGCCGCTCATGAAGGAAACGAAGAACCCGCCCAGCGCCATGAACCCCACGGCATCGACATAGCCCGCCAGCGCCGACAGGATCGCCGCCAGCAGCACGCCTCGATGTCCATAGTCCCGCACGGTGTAGGCCCCCTCAGCCCTCAGGCTGACACGAAAACGGCCGGGTCACCATGGACCCGGCCGCTGCCGTCTTCAGATGGGGTATCGGCGATCAGCCGACGATCTGGTCGTCCGTAAAGAACTGGGCGATCTCGATCGCGGCGTTCTCGACCGAGTCCGAACCGTGGACCGAGTTCTCGCCGATCGACAGGGCGAACGACTTGCGGATGGTGCCGTCAGCGGCATCCTTGGGGTTCGTCGCGCCCATGACTTCGCGGTACTTGGCCACGGCGTTGTCGGCCTCCAGCACCTGGACCACGACCGGCTCGGCCGTCATCTGGCCGACCAGTTCGCCATAGAAGGGCCGCTCGGCGTGCACTTCATAGAATTTCTTCGCCTGGGCCTCGGTCAGGTGAACGCGGCGCTGGGCCACGATGCGCAGGCCTGCGCCCTCGATCACGGCGTTGATCGCCCCGGTCAGGTTGCGGCGCGTGGCGTCGGGCTTGAGGATCGAGAAGGTGCGTTCGGTCATGGAGAGACTTCTTGTTTGGGAGTTTGAAGGTCGCGGGCTTATAGACGCGCCCTCCCCGCCTTCCAAGCCACCCTTTCTTCTTATGTCCCTGTCGCCCGGCTCGCGGAGCCTCGCTGTGGGGGACGAGGTTCCGTTTCGATGCTCCAGATCACCAACCTGACGTTCAATGCCTGGGGCCGCCAGTTTCTGGACGACGCCTCGGTCAGCCTGCCGCCGGGCTCCAAGGTCGGGCTGGTCGGTCGCAACGGCATCGGCAAGTCGACCCTGTTCAAGATCATTCTCGGCGAACTGGCCGGCAATGGCGACGAGGTCAGCCTGCCGAAAACCGCCCGGATCGGATCGGTCGATCAGGAGCACCCGGCCACCCCCGTCAGCGTGATCGAGACGATCCTCGAGGCCGACACCGAGCGCCACGACCTGCTGGCGCGGCTGGAAACCGCCGAGCCCGAGGAGATGGGCGAGATCTGGACCCGGCTGATCGAGATCGACGCCGACGGGGCCCCCTCGCGCGCCGCCGAAATCCTCGCCGGTCTCGGCTTCGACCACGAGAACCAGCAGCGCCCGATGTCGGAGTTCTCGGGCGGCTGGCGCATGCGCGTCGCCCTCGCCGCCGCCCTGTTCGCCCAGCCCGACATGCTGCTGCTGGACGAACCGACCAATTACCTCGATCTGGAAGGCGCGCTGTGGCTCGAGGCCCGGCTGAAGAAATACCCGGCGACGGCCCTCATCATCTCCCACGACCGCGAGATGCTGAACGAGGTCTGCACCCACATCCTGCACCTCTCCAACCGCAAGCTGGAGATCTACACCGGCAACTACGACCAGTTCGAACAGGCGCGCGCCGAGAAGGCCCGGCTGCAGCTGTCGGCCAAGGCCAAACAGGACGCCGAACGCGCCCACCTCCAGGCCTTCGTGGACCGCTTCAAGGCCAAGGCCTCCAAGGCCGCCCAGGCCCAGAGCCGGATGAAACGTCTGGCCAAGATGCAGCCGGTCTCGACCACGATCGAGGAGCGCGTTGCCCCCTTCACCCTGCCCTCGCCGCCCCGGCCCCTCGCCCCGCCCCTGATCCGGCTGGAGCGGGCCAATGTCGGCTATGAGACCGGCCGCCCGATCCTGCGCAATCTGAACCTGCGGATGGACCTCGACGACCGCATCGGCCTGCTGGGCGTCAACGGGGCGGGCAAGTCGACCTTCGCCAAGATGATCGCCGGGGCCCTCAACGTCTCCGACGGCGAGCTGCACCGCGACCGCAAGATGCGGGTCGGCTGGTTCCACCAGCACCAGATCGAGGCCATGGACCCGACCGACACGCCGCTGGAGATCATCCGCCGCGCCATGCCGGACGCCCCCGAAAGCGCACGCCGCTCCAAGCTCGCCCAGTTCGGCCTGAACTATGAAAAGCAGGAGACCACGGTCGCCAGCCTGTCGGGCGGCGAACGCGCGCGCCTGCTGCTGAACATGGTGGCCATGGACGCCCCCCACGTCCTGATCCTCGACGAACCGACCAACCACCTCGACATCGACAGCCGCCGCGCCCTGCTGGACGCCCTGAACGACTACAGCGGCGCCGTCATCCTGATCACCCACGACCGCTCCCTGATGGAGATGGTCGCCGACCGCCTGTGGCTGGCCGCCGACGGCACGGTGAAGCCCTTCGACGGCGACATGGACGACTATGCAAAATTTGTCCTCGACCGCGCCAAACAGGCGGCCGTCAAACCCACGCAGGTCAAGAAAGAAGAGACTGCAGTCGCCTCCGCCCCCGCCGCCAAACCCCAGCAAAAGCAGAAGGGCGGGCCGTCTCCGTCGACCCTGCGTCATGCCGTCAAGAAGGCCGAGGAGCGCGTCGCCGCCCTGACCGCCGAGGTCGCCCGCATCGACGACGACCTCGCCAACGCCGCCGTGTCCAATCCGCGGGCGCTGGAAGGCCTGACCCGCGCCCGGGCCAAGACCCAGTCCGACCTCGACGCCGCCGAAGCCGCCTGGATGGCCGCCGAGGAAGCCCTGGCCGAGGTGGCGTGATGCCGCCAGGCGCGTTCTCGAAGGCGGAACAGGCCGACCTGATCCCGCGCCTGAAGGCCTTCCTGCAGGCGGATCTCGACGTTGAGATCAGCGACCTACAGGCCGGCATGCTGCTGGACTTCATGGCCCGCGATCTCGGCCACGCGATCTACAACCGCGCCCTCTACGACGCCCAGGCCCTGATCGCGGCGAAGGCCGGGGAGATGGGCGAGGCGATCTACGCTTTGGAACGTAAGCCTCCGTCGCGCTGACGCCCACTCCATCATCCCCGGGCGCGTGTTCACCCGGACGGACAATCGCGCGCGGTCACGCAGCGATTCACGACACTTTCAACATCCAGCGCCATCTGATCCGCAGACCCACATTTCGGCGCTTCCGCGCCCCAGCCGACGCGGCCCGGGCGGCGGTTGTGGCCTGACCGACCCCTCGGCAGTGCGCTTTCCGACCTGCAGAAGTCAGGCTGCCAGAGCCGGGGGACGCTTGGCGACCGGCGAACGACCGAGCCTCTGATCAGCGAAAGGATCCCGCAGGGCTGAAGACCAACTCACAGTCTGAGCCGTCGATCTCCGCCGGCGTTCCATCCGCTTGCGGCGGTCCTGGCGCGGGCGGGATCGAGGACGGCAGTCGCAACCCTGAAACCACCAGATTTCCGGCTTCGTCGAAGCGTGCGGATCCGCTCTGATCGCCGACGGTCAAAACGCCGCTTGCGCGATCGAAGCTGTACGCCCGGCGGGTATCCCAGATCGACGGGCCCAGCCCGAGATCGAACAGGGCAGAGCCGTCAGGATCGAAACGGATTTCAACGGGTGCCGGGCTGCCGAAACACGCCTTCGAGCTCAACGGTCGCCAGTTGCCATGGATGCCGGTCTCGCCGGCCCCGACGATCGGCAGGACAAGGGTGTGCGGGTGGCCATTGGCTGTCACCGTCACCCGGATCTCGCTGCCCGGAGCAGCGGCGTCGCTGACCTGAAGCACGCGCCGGTCGCTGGACAGCGTGGCCGCTTCAGGCGGATCGACCTGCCAGTTGTCGACGCACCCCAGGGGAATATGCTGGGGGCCGGAGGCTGAAAAGTCGAAGCTGTGTCGCAGGTCCACTGCCTCGCCGGGCCGGGCAGAGGCCGGGTCGGCCGTGAGGCGATGGGAGGAAGGAACGTTGCAGTTCACCAGAGGACTGCGCCGGCCCGGCTCCTCATGCCGGTCCACCACACCGTGAAGCCCCTGGCCTCCGGCGTAAAACCCCGGGGCGGGCGTGGCACAGGCCGCAAGGGTGAGCAGGCCTGACACGGCCAGAAAACGCATCCTGGTTCCCTTTTCCGTCGATGCCCGATCAACGCTCAATGGCTTTCTCCCGTGCGAACAAACTCGAACTCACACCTGGCCTGTCTCGGCCGCGGCGAGCCACCGGGCGGCAGGGGTGGAGGTGGCCGTCCCGAAGGGAAGGCAAAACCGGAAAACACAATCCGTCCCTCTTCGAGAGCCCGCACCTGGCCCGTCCGGGATCCGAGGGTAAAGGTGCCGGCGTCAGGGTGGAAGCTGTAGATGTATTCATCCTGCCAGCGACTCATCTGGTCCGGATAGATCTCGCTGCACCAAGGCAGGTCCACGACATTTTGGCCGGAATGGCGGCTTCAGGCCCGCGACCCCCGCCGGAATAGACGCCCGGCGCGGTCGTGGAGCAGGACATCAGCATCACGACCAGGACCGCAGGCAACAACCTGGAAAAGAGCATCTTTCCCCTCTTGACCTGCCCCCTCCGGCCTTGCGGCCAGAATGGGAGTTTGCAGGCTTCATTGCGGATCCTGAGCCCCGGCAGGAGCGGCCGGTCTTCGCAGCGATTCACGGCGCGCCGCCGATCGACCGCGTGGTTCAGCCGCGCGCTCTCCGGTGCGCGGGAACTGCATCAAGCTTCACCGGGACTTGGCGTTCGCCATTGATGGCGGCATCTTGTGCCTGGGCTGTTTGCTGGATGGTGGGCGGATGAAGTGCTTTCGACGTGTTGCGGCGGTTGCGGCTGTGGTGGTCACCGTTGGTGTTGCCGGACCGGGCAGACCCGATGTGGCCCTGGCGCAGGCAGGTGCCGCGCCATGGCGGGACTATTGCAACAGCGCTGCAGGGCGTCAGCATATCGATCTACGCATAGGCGGTTGCACAGCGATGCTTGGGCGCACCGACAACGCTCCGGCCGACATTGCTGCCTTCCTTACCAACCGGGGCACAGCCTATGGCGAACTGGGCGAGTTTGACCTTGCCTTGGGCGATTTCCGGACAGCGCTGACCCTGGTGCCCCAGCGCCCCGGAACACTCGTCAACAGGGCGATCGTCCATCGCCGCAGGGGCGATCTCGATGCGGCCCTGGCGGACATCAATCGCTACATTTCCGTCAGTCCGGACAGCATCGACGGGCTGACTGAGCGATGCCGCATCCTCGCTGTCCAGGGACAGGATCTCGCCGCCGCGGAGGCGGACTGCAACACAGCCCTGACGCGGAGCCCGGGTCTTTGGTACGCCCACCGCAACCGCGCGATGGTGCGTTTGCGGCAAGGCCGGCTGGATGCGGCTCTCGCTGACTTCGATGCGGCTGAGGCTGGCAGTGCCTCCGTTGCGGCTCTGGCGCTATACGGTCGGGGCGTTATCAAGGCAAAGCGCGGACAGACGGCCGAAGGCGAGGCCGACATGGCCCGCGCCACGGGGCTGACTCCCTATCTCCCAAGCGTTTTTCTGGCCTACGGTCTGCCGGGCGAGCCGGAAGATCGCCTGGCGACCAACCCGGACTACGCTGCGGCCCTGTCCGGTACCGAAGACCGCTCTTTCCAGGCTCTTGCGGAACAGTGCGAAGGCGCTCCCGGCATTGACGCGATCGCGGCCTGTACGGCGTTGTTGCGACGGGGAACCGTCGATCCGCCGCTGGTTCCTCTGTTGCTCGAGCTCCGGGGCGGGCAGCTGATGCAGGCCGGACGCTTTATCGATGCCCTGGGAGACCTCGATCACGCGCTGGAACTGGTGCCCGCCAGTGCCTTCGCCTACAGCAGGCGGGCCTATATCAGGCTCCTGCAGGACCGCCTCGATGATGGTGTGTCTGATGCCAGTCGGGCTGTAAGTATCGAGGACGACGCCTACAGCCGCTGGGTCCGGGCAGCGCTCTATTTCGCCCGGAAGGACTATGCCCGGGCCGTCTCCGATCTCGACGAAGCGATCCGTTTCGATGCAGAAACCGCCGGCTACTACGCGCTGAGAGGAGACAGCTGGCTGGCACTCGAATCCTATGCCCGGGCTGTGGCTGACTTTGACACAGCTATTCGTCTGGAACCCGGCAACGCGAGTTATCTGAACAGTCGATGCTGGACGCGCTCGCTTCAGGGGCGCCAACTGGACCTTGCGCTTGCCGACTGTGAAGCCTCGCTGAAGATCGTGGATGATCCGAATACGCTGGACAGTCGGGCGTCGGTCAAGCTCCAGATGGGCGACTTCGCCGGTGCCTTCGCCGATTACGATGCCGCGTTCACGCGGGAGCCGGGCTTCTACGGCTCTCAGTATGGACGCGGGTTGGCCCGGATCCGGCTGGGGCAGGTCGAGGCCGGCCGGCGCGATATCGCTGCGGCGCTCGCGGCTCGGGCGGATGCCGATGCGGACTTCAAGAAGATGGGCCAGACTCCCTGAGCGGGTTCGCGTTCATGCCCCTGCGGTCGGCTCCCGAAGACGAGAGCGGCAACAGCAGTGGTTCTGATCCCCAGAGGCTCCGCTCGCGGCTAACGGGGTCGGACAGCTCGCGCCGGGGCCTCAGCCTCCGAACACCGTCTGCCCGCCCACGATCGTCCGTTCGACCCGGCCCTGAAGCCGCCGCCCGTCGAACGGCGAGTTCTTGGACTTGGACCGCAGCGTCGCCGCATCGACGATCACCGGCGCGCCCGGATCGAACAGGATCAGGTCGGCCGGGGCCCCGGCCTCCAGCACGCCTGCGTCCAGCCCCAGCAGGGTCGCCGGCCCCTGGGTCAGCGGCCGCAGCACGTCCAGCAGGTCCAGCCCTTCCTCATGATGCAGGCCCAGGGCGGCCGGCAGCAGGGTCTCCAGCCCGACCGCGCCCGGTGCCGCCTCGGCGAAGGGGCGGCGCTTGTCCTCGGCCGGGGCCGGGGTGTGGGCCGAGGTGATGGCCTCGATCAGGCCGTCGCGCACCGCCTCGATCAGGGCCCGGCGATCGCTCTCGGGCCGCAGCGGCGGGTCCAGCCGGTAGAAGGTCCGGTAGTCGCCGATGTCGATCTCGTTGAAGCACAGGTGGTTGATCGAGACGCTGGCCGCGACCTCCAGCCCCCGACCCCGCGCCCGGGCCAGCACCTCCAGCGCCGCCTCGGTGGAGATTTGATCCACAAGGAAGCGCACGCCGGTCTGTTCCACCAGGGCCAGGTCGCGCTCCAGCTGGATCCGCTCGGCGATGGCCGGCGCGCCCGACAGGCCCAGCCGCGTCGCCAGCTCTCCGGACGTCGCCACCGTCCCCTCCGACAGCCATGGATCGGCCGGCCGGCAGGCGATCAGGGCGTTGAAAGCCGTGGCATAGGTCATGATCCGCGACAGCACCCGGCTGTCGGCGATGACCCGGTCCCCGTCGGTGAAGTACAGGGCCCCCGCCTCGTGCATCAGGCCGATCTCGGCCATCCGCTTTCCGTCCCGGCCCTTCGTCGCGGCCCCGGCCACGCGGACATTGACGAGGTTCAGCGCCGCCCCGCGTCTCTGGATGAAATCAACCATGGCCGGATCATCCACAGCCGGATCCGTGTCCGGCTGGATCACCAGGGTGGTCACCCCGCCCGCCGCCGCCGACAGACTGGCCGACTTCAGCGTCTCCTTGGGCTCGGCCCCCGGCTCGCCGGTCCGCACCCGAAGGTCGATCAGCCCGGGCGACAGGCACAGGCCCCGGGCGTCGATGATCTCCGAGGCCGACACCGCCACCGATCCCCGCTCGACCCGGGTGAGAACCCCGTCCTCGATCACCACCGAGCCCGGTCCGTCATAGTCGCTCGCCGGGTCCAGCAGCCGGGCGTTCAGAATCGCCAGCGCGCTCATGCCGCACCCTCCAGCCGGGCCGACAGCGAGGCCAGCACCGCCATCCGCGCCGCCACCCCCATCTCGACCTGGTCCTGGATCAGCGAGACCGACAGGTCGTCGGCCACGTCCGAATCGATCTCGACCCCCCGGTTCATCGGCCCCGGATGCATCACCCGGGCCCCCGGCGCAGCCCAGCCCAGCTTCTCGCGGTCCAGACCCCAGAAGCGGAAATACTCGCGTGTCGACGGCACCAGGGCCCCGTCCATCCGCTCCAGCTGCAGCCGCAGCATCATGACGACATCACAGCCCTGAAGCCCCTCGCGCATGTCGTGAAACACCTCGCAGCCCCAGCGGTCGGCGTCACCCGGTACCAGGGTCGGCGGCCCGATCAGCCGCACCCTTGCCCCCATCATCGACAGCAGGGCCACGTTCGAGCGCGCCACCCGGCTGTGGGTGATGTCGCCGCAGATCGCCACCGTCAGCCCGCCCACATCCCCGAAGGCGCGGCGCAGGCTCAAAAGGTCCAGCAACGCCTGGGTCGGATGCTCATGCCGCCCGTCGCCCGCATTGACCACGGCGCAGCCGACCTTCTGGCTCAGCAGGGCCGCCGCCCCCGAGGCCCCGTGCCGCACCACCAGAATGTCCGGCCGCATGGCGTTCAGGGTGACCGCCGTGTCGATCAGGGTCTCGCCCTTCTTCACCGACGACGCCCCGACCGGCATGGTCACCACATCGGCTCCCAGCCGCTTCGCCGCGATCTCGAACGAGGAACTGGTGCGGGTCGAGTTCTCGAAGAACAGGTTCATGACCGTGCGCCCGCCCAGCAGGTCCAGCGCCTTGGTCGAGGACCGGTTCAGGTCCACAAAGGCGTCGGCCACATCCAGCAGCCCCTGCACGAACGGCGGGTTCAGGTCCGCGGCGGCGAGGAAATGCGGTTTCGGGAACGGGACCAGCCGGTCGGCGATGCGGTCGGCGGCGACGGTGTTCTGGGTCATTAAAGCCGGGCTATAGCCGGGTCTCACGCCAGATGGAACAGCGCCAGCAGCACGGGGATGACCACCGCGCTGCCGACCGTGGTCATGGCCACGATCCCGGCCATCAGCGGCGCGTCCCCGCCCATCTGCCGGGCCAGGATATAGGAGGCGGCCGCCCCCGGGGCCGCACCACACAGCAGGGCGACGCCCTGGGCCATCTCGTCCCCGCCGTACAGCCGGCACAGGCCCCACATGGCGAAGGGGGTGATGACCAGTTTGACGAAGGACACTGCCCCGATCGTCACTCGCCGGCGCGCCACCTCGGCGAAGCTCAACCCGGCCCCGGCCACGATCAGCCCCAGCGGCAGGGCCGCGCCCCCCAGCAGCGCCAGCGCATCCGACAGCCCCGTCAGACGCGGCACATTCGCGAAATTCAGGCCCAGGCCGATCAGACAGGCGACCAGGATGGGATTGGCCAGATTGGCCTCGATCAGCGTGCGCACCGACATCCGGCTCTGGTCTCCGCCCCAGCGCATCATCACGACCACGCTCATCAGATTGGTCACCGGGATCATCGCGGCCAGCACCACCGCCGCCAGGGCCAGACCGTCCGCGCCGTAGACCGACTGGATCACCGGCAGGAAGACGAAGCCGTTCCAGCGGATCACCCCCTGGAACACCGAGGTGAAGGCCGGCCCGTCCAGGGTCATCAGCGGCTTGGCCAGCAAGGCGACCGTGGCCACGATCAGCACGACGGTGACCACGCCGGCCCCGGCCGCGCCGGCCCCGCCACCCGAGATGTCGGCGTTCCAGATCGCCGGGATCAGGAAGCCGGGATAGAAGATGTTGATCGAGAGCCTCTCGATCGGCCGCCAGGCCTCGTCAGGCAGGAAGCCGGACTTGCGCAGCCCATAGCCCAGGGCGATCATCATGAAGACGGGCAGGATGCCGGTGATCAGGGCGCTCATGGCTGCACCCGCGCGTCACGGACCCGATCCAGCGCCCCCTGCAGGATCCAGGCGGCGGCGGTCCGGTCGACCACGCCCGCCCGGCGCTTGCGGCTCAGGTCCAACTCGTCGATCAGGAAACGCTCGACGGCGCTGGTCGACAGCCGCTCGTCCTGGAAGGCGACGGGCACCGGCCGCAGCCGATCGAGGTTGCGGGCAAAGGCCCGGCACGACTGGGCCCGGGGGCCCTCGCTCCCGTCCATGTTCAGCGGCAGGCCGATCACCAGGGCCGAGATCTTGCGATGATCCATCAGTTTGAACAGGGCCTCGGCGTCCTCGGTGAATTTGGTCTTGCGGATCAGTTCCAGCGGGCTGGCGATCATCCGGGTGGTGTCCGACACCGCCACGCCGATGGTCTGTTCGCCCAGATCCAGCCCCATCCAGGCGGTGTCGGGCGGGCAGACCCCGGGCAAATCTGTCAGCTTCAGTACGGGCACGCGGCGGCGTTAGGCGTTGCCATGCCGCCTGTCAAAGCCGAGGGTGAGCTTAACCATAACGGAGGGGTTTCATGTCGCGTCATCTGCTCACCACCGTCGCCCTGGCGGCTGCTTTGTCTGCCGGTGCCTGCGACGCCGTGCCCGGGGGCGAGGCCCCAACGACGTCCGGCGACGCGGCCCCCGCCGCCGCCGCCTCCACGCCCAGGGCCGCCCCTCTCACCGCCTCTGGCGCACCCCGGCCGCTGACCGCCGCGCCAGAGGCCGATGACAGTCTGATGTCCGCCGCCAGCGTGGTCCGGGTCGACCCGGTTGGCGACTCCGGGGCCAAGCTGTTCGGGACGGCCGGCGGTGACCCCGCCATGAACGGCCTCGCCACCTATATCGCCTTCTTCACCTCGCCCGGGGACGGCTGGGTGATCTACAGCCTGGGCGATATCCTCGACTACACCGTGCTGTCGTCCTCGGCCGGTCGGGTCGACCTCGACCTGCACGAGAGCACAATGGATGAGGCGACCGGCGAGATCGGCAGCCGCCACCGCAAGGTGATCGTGTCCTGGACCCCCGGCGACGATGGCGCGCCCCCGACCGGTGTGACCGTCACCCCGGCACAGTAGCCTCCAGGTCCTTGGCCCCCGGTCCTTGTGCAGCGCGGGAGGGACGGCTAATCCCGCCCGCTTGAACCTCTCGACTGGAGGGCCGCATGGCCATCGACGCCGCGACGGTGAGGAAGGTCGCCCACCTCGCCCGCATCAAGACCCCTGACGACCGGCTGGAGCCCCTCGCGGCCGAGCTGAACGGCATCATGGCCTGGATCGACCAGCTCAACGAGGTCGATGTGACCGGCGTCGAGCCCATGACCTCCAACGTCGCCCAGCCCCTGCGCCTGCGCGAGGATGTGGTCACCGATGGCGGCAAGGTCGGTGCCGTCCTGTCCAACGCCCCGCAATCGGCCGACGGCTTCTACGTCGTGCCCAAGGTGGTCGAATAGTCATGAGCGACCTGACCAAACTCACCCTGACGGCCGCCGTCGAGGGCCTGAAAGCCAGGACCTTCTCCTCGGAGGAGATCACCCGCGCCTTCCTGACCAACATCGAGACCGCCAACCCGACCCTGAACGCCTATGTCGAGGTGACCGCCGACAAGGCCATCGCCATGGCGAAAGCCTCCGACGCCCGTCTCGCCTCGGGCGACGCCGGCGCGCTCGAGGGCGCTCCCCTGGGCATCAAGGACCTGTTCTGCACCGAGGGGGTCCAGACGACCGCCGGTTCCAACATGCTGCGCGGCTTCGTGCCGCCCTATGAATCCACCGTCACCGCCAACCTGTGGCGCGACGGGGCGGTCATGCTGGGCAAGCTGAACATGGACGAGTTCGCCATGGGCTCGTCCAACGAGACGTCGGCCTTCGGTCCGGTGGTGAACCCGTGGAAATCAAAGACCTCCAACGCCGACCTGACGCCGGGCGGCTCCTCCGGCGGATCGGCCTCGGCGGTCGCCGCCGACCTGTGTCTGGCGGCCACGGCCTCGGACACCGGCGGCTCGATCCGCCAGCCTGCCGCCTTCACCGGCACGGTCGGGATCAAGCCCACCTATGGCCGGGCCAGCCGCTTCGGCATGGTGGCCTTCGCCTCCTCGCTGGATCAGGCCGGACCGATCACGAAGACGGTCGAGGACGCCGCCCTGATGCTGCGCTCGATGTGCAGTTTCGATGTGAAGGACTCCACCAGCCTCGACATTCGGACGCCGGACTGGACGCAGTCGGTGGGTCAATCGGTCAAGGGGCTGCGCATCGGCGTGCCGCGCGAATATGTCGTCGACGGCATGCCGGCCGAGATCCAGGCCCTGTGGGACCAGGGCGTGGCGTGGCTGAAGGACGCAGGCTGCGAGATCGTCGACATCTCACTGCCCCACACCAGATACGCCCTGCCGACCTACTATATCGTCGCCCCGGCTGAGGCCTCCTCGAACCTCGCCCGCTACGACGGCATGCGGTTCGGCCACCGGGCGGACAAGGCCACCTCCCTGACCGACCTGTATGAGACCAGCCGCGCCGAGGGCTTCGGGCCAGAGGTCAAGCGGCGTCTGGTCATCGGAGCCTATGTACTGTCGGCCGGCTTCTACGACGCCTATTATGTCCGGGCGCTCAAGGTTCGCCGCCGCATTGCCGAGGATTTCGACAAGGTCTGGGGTCAGGTCGACGCCATCCTGACGCCCTCGACCCCGTCGGCCGCCTTCTCCATCGGCGACAAACAGATCGACCCGGTGACGATGTATCTGAACGACGTCTTCACCGTCACCGCCAACCTCGCCGGCCTGCCCGGCATCTCGGTCCCCGCCGGCCTCGATTCCAACGGCCTGCCCCTGGGCCTCCAGGTCATCGGCAAGGCGCTGGACGAAGCCACCGTCCTACAGGTCGGTGCCGCCCTCGAACAGGCCGCCGGTGGCGTGGGTCGGGCGGAAAAGTGGTGGTAGATTAGCGAACCCTCTCCCATGGGGAGAGGGCTTGAGGCCCGCAGAGCGTAGCGATGCGCCAGCCGAAAGGGTGAGGGGTTTGCCCTCACCGGTTGGCACCGTCCCCTCACCCTTTCGCACAAGGACGATCACTGGCGTGATCGTGTGCTCAAGCCCTCTCCCGCCGGGAGAGGGAAAGTCGTCATTGAGAAATTCCGCCCCTGCGTTCAACGCACGCGCCGAATTCCCCCATCCATTCAACACCCGTCCCGATTTAAGCCCCCTCCACCTATACACACCCCCAACCGGGCGTATCCTTCTCCTGTCCCGTCGCGGGGGAAGGCGTCCTGGGCCCAGGACCCGGACGTGCGGCGGGGCGCGATCGAGCGGGAAACCGCGTCACTGCGACCGGCTACGGACCCCGATCCGGCGTTGAACCTGGATCGGCGGAGACACGGGCCGGCGTCGGCGCGGGACTGTCCACGGGGTTTGAAACCGTGGAGCCCGGAGGGC